>NZ_JBFUAG010000005.1:0-378104 GCF_056406375.1 Rhodobacter sp. P1_C2 | reverse complement strand
CGGAAGGCGCCACATCTGGGGCGGGCGACCCGCCATCAGACGCAGCCTCTACCTGGCCGGCTTCATCGCCTCGCGCCACGATCCGAACATCAAGGCCTTCAGAGCAAGACTCGCCGCTGCCGGAAAACCGACAAAGGTCGCAATCATCGCCTGCGCAAGAAAACTCCTGACAATTCTCAACGCAATGGTCAAAACAGGCAAAGACTACGCCCAAACCAAAGCCTGAAAGACAGTTGCTACCAACCGGCCATGCCGCCCTTTGCCCTCTGCGCCTTTACTCCACCGGAGGTCCGGAGGGTGTGAAACCCTCCGGGGCCGGCAAGGGGCGCCGCCTTAAACCCATACTTAACCAATCTGCCCGACACTGCGGGCATGACCCAGTATCGCCGCCTCCTCATCCCGGGTGCCACCTATTTCTTCACCGTCAGGCTGGAGGATCGTGGCGCCACCCTGCTCACCGACCATATCGAGAGCCTGCGCTACGCCTATGCCCGCACCCTGCGCGATTACCCGGTGACCTGCCATGCCATGGTCGTGCTGCCCGATCACCTCCACGCGGTCTGGACGGAGCCCGAGGGCGGCGTCTGGTATTCCGAACGCTGGCGGCGGATCAAGGCGCTGTTCTCCCATGCGATCCCCAACCGGGATCGGCTCCGCCCCAGCCTCGAAGCCAAGCGCGAGCGTGGCATCTGGCAGCGCCGCTTCTACGAACACGCGATCCGGGACGAGATGGACTTCCGCCAGGCGCTGGACCATTGCCGGCTCAACCCGGTCAAACATGGCCTCGTCAGCGCGCCAGAGCTCTGGCCCTATTCCAGCTTCAACAAGACCCGCGCCGTGCCGCCGCCCATCCGCGCCACCCATCCCCCGCACCACGCCTTGATCTGACGCGGCAATAACCCAGGGCGCCGCGCCAGGTGGTAGGATGGGCAATCTGCCCATCTTCCATAGGGCATCCTCCGCGCAAGCCCCCCGTCCCGATTCCGGCCCCCGCAGCCCCCATCACCCGCCTAACCAGTAGGATGGGCAATCTGACCATCTAGACAGGTGGTGCGCCATGCAGAGGCGCGGTAGACTCACGATATGTAAACCGATTTGGCGCGATCATTGCCGCATGGGCAAAATGCTGATCAGCTGTCTCGGCCTGTCACTGACGCTGCTTGCGCCGGAAGGTCCGGTTTGTGCCCAGACCCTGCCCGACCCAAACCCGGCCAGGCTTTTCGCCACCTGCACCGGGCGGCTTTCGGCGCTGATGGAGTTTCAGTGGCTGATCGGCGATCCCGCCTCCGAGGCCACCGAACATCTGCGCGACCAGATGGCCGATCTCCTCGCCGCGGCCGAGGTTCCGGGCAGCGAAGTCGCCTCGATGGATCTGCGCCTGCAGGCCAAGGTGGCCGAGGCTGAATTGCTCGCCGCCGCGCATTTCACCCGCAAGACCCCCTGGGCCGCGGCGCGGGCTGAAAGCCAGATCGCCCGCTGCACGGCGCTGCTCCTCAGCCAATGAAAAAGGGGGCGGAACCCCGCCCCCTTTCCCGAACATGTGCAGACCCGGATCAGGCAGCGCGGGCAGCCATCGTGGCCTTGGCCCACCAGACCAGATCGTCCAGCGAGGATTTGACCGCCGGCAGCAGGTTGGCTTCGACATCAGACATCTTGCCGGACCCACCCATACCCGGGTGAACCTTGAAGAAATCGCCCATGCCGAGGTGAACGGCATTGCGGGTCGGGACCATCTGCAGCTCGACCGCGATGTTGCGCAGATGCTCCAGCGCGCGGGTGCCGCCGACCGAACCATAGGCGATCGCGGTCATCGGCTTGTGGCCCCATTCGACGTAAGCCTGGTCCATCGCGTTCTTCAACGCGCCGGTGATCGAGCGGTTGTACTCGGCCACGACGAAGATATAGCCGTCATATTCACCGATCTTCTTCTGCCAGGCCACGGCACGGGCGTCCGAAGAGGGCATCCAGAGGTTGGAGGCCATTTCGTTGAACAAGGGCAGGTCGAAGTCGCGCAGGTCGACCAGTTCGACGGTCATGTCTTCGCGGGCCTGCGCCTGGGCCAGCATCCATTGCGCCGGGATATCGGCGAAACGGGTCGGGCGGGTGGAGCCGATGATGAGGGCGATTTTCGGTTTGGTCATGGTGATCTTCCTTGAAGAGCGTTGCTATGCGATGCGTCAAGTTAGGCCTTGGTGCATGTCTATCACAATTCACTGATAACGCGCCAATGCTGTGCGGTATTGCACGTATGTGCCGGTGGAAATTTCGGCGCGATGCCGCCTTGGCGGGCACTTCCCCACCTTGCTCCTGCCGCCATTGGGTGCCAGATTGCGGCCATGACAAAACCGCTCGACAACCCCGCTGATCCCTTCAAGAAGGCGCTCGCCGATGCGACGCGCACGATGGCCGATGATCCCGAGATGACGGTGACCTACTCGGTCGATCCGGCGGGGATGAACAAGGAAGGCGTGCGGCTGCCGCAGGTCTCGCGCCGGATGACGCGGGACGAGGTCCTGCTGGCGCGCGGAACGGCGGATGCCTTTGCCCTGAAGCGGCGCTATCACAATGACAAGGTGGCCGCGAAATACGCGCCGACCGGGCCGCTCGCCAAAGAGATTTTCGACGCGATGGAGACCGCGCGCTGCGAGGCGGTGGGCGCCCGCGCCATGCCGGGGACCGCCACCAACATCGACGCCAAGATCGCACATGAGGCCGATCGCAAGGGTTATTCCCAGATCACCGCCGCCTCCGAAGCGCCGCTGCCGGTGGCGGCGGGCTACCTCGTCCGCCACCTCGCCACCGGGCGCGACCTGCCCAAGGGTGCGCAGAACATCATGGACCTGTGGCGCGGCTTCATCGAGGATCAGGCCGCAGGCACGCTGACCAATATCGCCGAGGTGCTCGAAGACCAGTCCGCCTTTGCCCGCCTGTCGCGCAAGGTGATCTCGGACCTCGGCTATGGTGACCAGCTGGGCGATGACCCCGACCAGGACGACCCGCAGGACGATTCCGGCGACGAAGAGCGTGACGAGAACCCCGAAGAGGCCGGCGCCGAACAGGAGGAGAGCGAGGAATCCGAAGCCTCGCCCGAACAGAGCCAGGAGGACGAGCCCGACCAGTCCCAGGCCGAGGTGACGATGGAGGAGACCTCCGACCTCGACCAGGGCGAAGAGGCCGAGCTGCCCGATGGCGAGGCCCCGCTGGAGCCGCCACCCCCTGCCCCGCATTCGGCGGCGGACCCGCTTTATAATGCCTATACCACCGAGTTCGACGAAGAGGTCAAGGCCGAGGATCTGGCCGAACCGGCCGAACTGGAACGCCTGCGCGCCTATCTCGACCAGCAGCTGGAGCCCCTGAAGGGCGCCGTCTCGCGCCTGGCCAACAAGCTGCAGCGCCGCCTGCAGGCGCAGCAGAACCGGTCCTGGCTGTTCGATCTGGAAGAGGGTACGCTGGATGCCGGCCGTCTGGCGCGGGTCGTGGCCAACCCGACGACTCCCCTGTCCTTCAAGCAGGAAAAGGACACCGAGTTCCGCGACACCTGCGTGACGATGCTTCTGGACAATTCCGGCTCGATGCGCGGCCGCCCGATCTCGATCGCGGCGATCTGCGCCGATGTGCTGGCGCGAACACTGGAGCGCAGCGCGGTGAAGGTCGAGATCCTCGGCTTCACCACCCGCGCCTGGAAGGGCGGCCAGAGCCGCGAGAAATGGCTGGCGAGCGGGCGCCCCCCCGGCCCGGGGCGGCTCAACGATCTGCGCCACATCATCTACAAGGGGGCGGATGCGCCCTGGCGGCGGGTCAGGCCGAACCTCGGGCTGATGATGAAAGAGGGGCTCCTCAAGGAAAACATCGACGGCGAGGCGCTGGAATGGGCGCACCGCCGGATGCTGGCCCGGCCCGAGGCGCGCAAGATCCTGATGGTGATCTCGGACGGCGCGCCGGTGGATGATTCCACCCTTTCGGTCAACCCGGCGAACTTCCTCGAAAAACACCTGCGCGACGTGATCGCGATGGTGGAACGGCGCAAGGCGGTGGAACTCATCGCCATCGGCATCGGCCATGACGTGACCCGCTACTACCAGCGCGCCGTGACGATCACCGATGCCGAACAGCTGGCGGGGGCGATGACCGAGCAGCTGGCGAGCCTGTTCGAGGTGGATGCGAAGAAGCGCGAACGCGCCTTCAAGGGGCGCAAGGCAGGATAAGGCCACGATTTTTCTGCGAAAAATCAGGGTGCAGGACAGAACCGATTTTTCGCAGAAAAATCGTGCGCGGGGAAGACGGATATGTTTCAGACCTTTGACAGCCATGCCTCGCCCGCCCAGGGCCCCGGGCGCCTCGCCGCCCTGCGCGCCAAACTCGAAAGTGCAGGCCTGAAGGGCTTCATCATCCCCCGCGCCGATGCGCATCAGGGTGAATATGTCGCGGCCCGTGACGAACGCCTGCAATGGCTGACCGGCTTCACCGGCTCGGCCGGGTTCTGCATCGTGCTGCCCGATGTCGCGGGCGTCTTCATCGACGGGCGCTACCGCACCCAGGTCAAGGGCCAGGTCGACCTCGCCCATTTCACCCCCGTCCCTTGGCCCGAGGTCAAGCCCGGCCCCTGGATCGCCGAGCATCTGGCAGAGGGAGTCCTCGGCTTTGACCCCTGGCTCCACACCGCAGACGAGATCGCGCGGATCGAAGCGGCGCTGTCGGGCAGCAAGGTCAGCCTGCGCCCGACCGAGAACCTCGTCGATGCGATCTGGCCCGACCAGCCCGCGGCGCCCTGCGGCAAGGCCTTCAGCCATCCGGTCGAATTTGCCGGCGAAAGCTCGGCCGCCAAACGCGCGCGCCTCGGTGCCGAACTGCGCAGCCTCGGCCAGGATGCCGCTGTCCTGACCCTGCCGGATTCGCTCTGCTGGCTCTTGAACATCCGCGGCGCCGATGTGCCGAAGAACCCGATCCTGCAGGGCTTTGCGATCCTGCAGGCCGATGGCAAGGTCACGCTCTTCACCGATCCTGCCAAGATCGGGCCGGAGGTTCTGGCCGACCTTGGCCCGGATGTCACCCTCCAGCCGCCCGCGGCCTTCATCCCCGCCCTCGAAAGCCTGACCGGCAAGGTGCGGGTCGACAAGACCACGGCCCCGCTCGCCATCTCGCAACTGGTCAAGGATGTGGTCTGGGGCGACGACCCCTGCCGCCTGCCCAAGGCCCGCAAGAACGCCGCCGAGATCGAGGGGATGCGCATCGCCCACCTGCGCGACGGCGCCGCCATGGTCGAATTCCTCACCTGGGTCGACGCGCAGGCCCCGAAGGGCGGGCTGACCGAGATCGACGTGGTCACCGCCCTCGAAGGCTTCCGCCGCGCGACCAATGCGCTGCACGACATCTCCTTCGACACGATCAGCGGCGCGGGGCCGAACGGCGCCATCATGCATTACCGCGTGACCGAGGAAAGCAACCGCAGCATCGGCGCGAACGAGCTGCTGCTGGTCGATTCCGGCGCGCAATATCTCGACGGCACCACCGACATCACCCGCACCATCGCCGTCGGCGACCCGGGGGATGAGGCGCGGGCCTGTTACACCCGCGTGCTGCAAGGCATGATCGCGATCAGCCGGGCGCGCTGGCCGCGAGGGCTGGCCGGGCGCGACCTCGACCCCCTCGCCCGCGCGCCGCTCTGGATGGCGGGGCAGGACTTCGACCATGGCACCGGCCACGGCGTCGGCGCCTTCCTTTCGGTCCACGAAGGTCCGCAGCGCCTGTCACGCATCAACGAAGTGCCTTTCGAGCCGGGCATGATCCTGTCCAACGAACCGGGCTATTACCGCGAGGGCGCCTTCGGCATCCGCCTGGAAAACCTGATCGTGGTGGAAGAGGCGGCCAAGATCGGCGACAATCGCGACCAGCTGGCCTTCGAGACCCTGACCTTCGTCCCCTTCGACCGCCGCCTGATCCTGACGCAAGCCCTGGCCCCGGGCGAACGCGCCTGGCTCAACGCTTACCACGCCGAGGTTCTGGCCAAACTCGGCCCCCGCCTGTCGCCCGAGGCGCTCGCCTGGGCCAAAACCGCTTGTGAGGTGCTCTGATGGGACTGCCAATTCACGTCACACCCGCCCCGGGCCGCTACCGCGTCAGCGTCGGCGACACGGTCCTGGGAGAGACCGCCGCGGCGCTGCTGCTCGATGAGGCGGGCCATGACCCGGTCCTCTACCTGCCGCGCGCCGATATGGACATGACGCTTTTCACCGCGACCGACCATGCCACCACCTGCCCCTGGAAGGGACAGGCGAGCTATTTCTCGGTCGCCGGGCTGCAGAATGCGGTCTGGACCTATGAACGCCCGATCGAGGCGATGGAAAGCATCGCCGGCTATCTGGCCTTCTACCCCTCGGTCCGCGTCGAACGCCTGTAATCGGGCACCCGTAGGATGGGCAATCTGCCCATCTAACCAGCCAAAATCAGGCCGCCAAAGCCTCGCCCGCGACCTTGCGGATGCGCTCCACCATCGCGCGGAGGCCGTTCGAGCGTTGCGCCGACAGATGGTCGTTCAGCCCGAGCCGCGCCAGTTCGGCCGCGGCATCGACCTTCAGCACCTCGGCCAGGGGCAATCCGGCGTAAAGATTGTGCAGGACGGCGATCAGGCCGCGCACGATCATCGCGTCAGAATCACCCTGGAAATCGAAAGTGCCAGCGCTGATCTGCGGCCTGAGCCAGACCTGGCTCGCACAGCCCTGCACCTTCAGCGCGGGCACCTTGAAGGTGTCGTCCAGCGCCGGCATGGCCTTGCCAAGCTCGATCACATGGCGATAGCGCTCTTCCCAGTCCCCGAGGAATTCGAAAGTATCTGCGAGGTCTTCAAAAGCTTGCGTGGCCATCGGGTTCTCCTTGGCCCAGACCTAGCCCCGCGACGCCGAAAGGTAAAGCCGGGGCAAAGCTGCAGCTTTTCAAATCCCGCCGCTTGCGATACCCAACGGAGGTGTAACAGGGGGCAGCCATGAAACGCGCTTTGGTCTTGATGACGGTACTCGGTCTGGCTCTCGGCGGCTGCGGCCAATCGAAACTGAACCCGTTCAACTGGTTCGGCAAAAGGCCCGCGGCCCAGCCGGTGGTCGAGGTCGGCAACGTCGTGGACAGCCGGGGCTTGGTCGATCAGGTCCTGACCGTCAAGGTCGAGCCCTATCCCGGCGGCGTCATCGTCCGCGCCACCGGCCTGCCGCCGACCCAAGGCTACTGGAGCGCCTCGCTCGTGGCCCTGCCGGTCGACGAGAAGGGCAAGCTGGTCTTCGAATTCCGCATCGCCCCGCCGCCGAAGCCCTATCCCGCCGGCACCCAGCCCTCGCGCGAGGTCACCGTGGCCGGCAATGTCACCGACTTCACCCTGCAATCGATCACCTCGATCGAGGTGCGCGGGGCCAGGAACGCGCTGACCGCACGCCGCTGAGCCTGCCCCCGATCCAAAGGAAAAGCCCGGCACCTCGTGCCGGGCTTTTCCTTTGATCTTGCCATCGGCGGAGGGCGCTTACAGCCGCACCACCCGCACTTCGCTGCCCTTGGCCGAAAGGGCGATCTCGCCCCGGCACAGCCGCAAGGCATCGTCGCCAAAGGCCTCGGCGCGCCAGCCGGTCAGGGTCGGCACATCGCGCTGTCCCGCCGCAATCGCATCCAGATCGGCGGAGGAGGCGATCAGCCGCGCCGCCACGCCCAAGCCCTCGGACTTGGCCTTCAACAGCACGCGCAACAGGTCGGCCAGCGCCGGGTTGACCTGCAACTGCTCGCGGCTGACATCGGGGCGCGGCAGGTCTTCCGGCTTCATCTCCATCCCCGCCTTGACGGCGGCGATGATGCCATCGGCGATCTCGGGCTTGCGCCCCTCGCGCATCAGCAGGCGCGAGCGGCCCAATTCCTCATGGCTTGTGGGCCGGGTCGAGGCGAGTTCCAGCAGCGCGTCATCCTTCATCACCCGGGCGCGGGGGATGTTGTGGGTCTGGCAATAGGTCTCGCGAAAGCGCGCCAGCTCCTTGACCACGGCCAGAAACCGCCCCGAGGTGGTGCGCGTCTTGACCCGCATCCAGGCCTCTTCCGGCCGCGTGGTATAGGTTTCGGGGTCGAGGAGGATGCCAAGTTCTTCGGCGACCCAGGATTGCCGGTTGTTCTTGGCGATCTGGGCGGCGAGGAATTCGTAGATCTGGCGCAGATGCGTCACATCGGCGATCGCATATTCGGCCTGGGCCTGGGTCAGCGGGCGGCGCGACCAGTCGGTGAAGCGCGAGGTCTTGTCGAGATCGGCTTTGGCGATCTTCTTGACCAGCGTCTCGTAGCCGACCTGCTCGCCAAAGCCGCAGACCATCGCCGCGACCTGGGTGTCGAACAGCGGCACCGGGAAGACATTGCCCTCGACGAAGAAAATCTCCAGATCCTGCCTAGCGGCGTGGAAGACCTTCACGGTGGCGGTGTGGCGGAAGAGGTCGTAAAGCGGCTCCAGCGACATGTCGGCGCCCTCGATCGGGTCGACCAGCACCGCTTCGCCGTCCTTGCCCGGCAAAGCCATCTGGATCAGGCACAGCTTGGACCAGAAGGTGCGCTCGCGCAGAAACTCGGTGTCGATGGTGACATAGTCCTGCGTCTTGGCGGCGGCACAAAAGGCGGCAAGGTCTTCGGTCGTGGTAATCGTGCGCATGATATGGCTTTCCCTGGGGCCGGCATGCCGGCTTGCGGGTTTGTCCCGCCCTTTCCGCTATAGGCAAAGCCCCGCCGAATGGAAAGGGGAGGGCCTGGATTTTATCAACGGATACAGGGCCCGGCGCCCCCGCGGCTACTTGCGCCGCAGCCGCCGGGTCAGGGCCACATCCACCGCGGGGGGGACGAATTTCGAGACATCGCCGCCCAGCCGGCAAATCTCCTTCACCAGTTTCGAGGCGATGGCCTGTCGGCGCGCATCGGCCATCATGAAGACCGTCTCGATGGAGGAATCCATCGCGCGGTTCATGCCAACCATCTGGAATTCATACTCAAAATCCGCCACGGCGCGCAGGCCGCGGATGATGATCCCCGCCCCCACATCGCGGGCGCAATCGATCAGCAGGTTCTCGAACGGATGCACGACGATCTCGCCGCCGATCCGGGAGGAGATTTCGCGGCACTCCTCCTCGACCATGGCGACCCGCTCTTCCAGCCCGAAGAGCGGTGCCTTGTCGCGGTTGATGGCGACGCCGATCACCAGACGGTCGACGAGGGCCATGGCACGCTGGATGATGTCCAGATGACCCAAGGTCACCGGGTCGAACGTGCCGGGATAAAGTCCGATGCGCATAGGGCCTCCGCCAAGCTGATCCGCACAGGCAACAATAGCTTGACGCCGGACGCAAGGGACAAAGCGTCACGGGCGCCCCGCCGGCGCCCGCAGCGATCCCTGTCCCAGGCCGGGTCAGAAGCCCTTGATCATCCCCTCCAAGGCGCTGTTTTCCATGGCAAGCTCGGCCAGCCGCGCCTTGACCACGTCGCCGATCGAGATGAGGCCGACCATCTGGCCCGCCTCCACCACCGGCAGATGGCGAAAGCGCCCCTCGGTCATCACCGCCAGAACCTGGTCGGCGCTGTCGGAACGGCCGCAGGTCGTGACCTTGGCCGTCATCAGGCTTTCGACCGCATCGGTCAGACAGGCCGGCCCGCGCCGCCCCAGCTCGCGCACCACATCGCGTTCCGAGACGATGCCCTGCACCACCCGCCCGTCCTGCGAGATCACGATGGCGCCGATCCGCCGCTCCGACAGTACCTCGGCCAGCTTGGCCACGGTGGTGCCGGGTTGCAGGGTCACGACCCCGTCGTCCGATTTCGATTTGAGGATATGACTGACAAGCATAGGCGCCTCCCTTTCCTGTCCTTATCAAGCTGCCCGCTGGGTAAGATTCTGTCAAGTTCTCTGGAATATATTGAAATAATAGTACAAATATGCCAGCCAAGACCCATGGATGCCGAAGCCCTTCAACCCTTGCGGAGCCATGCCATGCGCCTTTCCTTCGCGCTTCTCCCGCTGCTGCTGTTGCCCGCGTCCGCGCAGGCCGCACCGGTGACGCTGGTCAGCCCGATCTACGGCCAGCTCGTCGCCCTGCCGGTGCCCGCGCCCTTTCAGCCGGGGTACGAAGACAGCCAGGACCGCTCCTATATCCTGGAACTCGCCCCCAAGGGCGAAAGCGTCGAGAGGTGGAGCCAGCTCATCACCCTGACCGGCGCCAGGGGGCTTGCCGCGCGGGCCAGGGTAGAGGATGTGGCGGGGCACCTGGCGGAGGGCTATCAGGCCGCCTGCCCCGAAAGCTTCGCCAGCAAGGCCCTGCCCCTGCCCGCCGTCAAAGGCGCCAAGGCGGTCTTCGCCGGCTACCTCAGCTGCGGCAGCTACGAGGGGCAGTCCGAATCCATGGTCGTGCTGGTCCTGCAGGGCGCGGAGGAGATTTACACCCTGCAATGGGCCGCCCATGGCCCGGCCAGCGCCACGCCCCTGCCGCCAGAGGGCGCCGTCTGGTCGCCAAGGCTCGCAGCCCTCGCCAAGGTCAGGATCTGCGACAGGGTCCCGGGCGAGAAGGCGCCCTACCCGTCCTGCACCGAATAGGCCTCGAGCCGGGCCATCTCGGCCCGCACCTCCGCCGTCAGCAGGGTGGCAAAGCGGTTGAGCCGTTCCACCCTTCCGTCATCGGCATGGCGGATCAGCCAGAAGGCGCGTTTCAGGCTGATCTGATCGGCCAGAACCCGCGTCAGTTCCGGCGCCACCGGCAGGGCAAAGTCATGCACGACGCCCAACCCCGCGCCATGGCGCAGGAAATTCAGCTGCACCGAGACGGAGTTCGAGGCCAAAGGCGGCGCCTGCACCCCGATCTCCGCCAGATAATCCAGCTCCTTGTCGAAGATCAGATCGGGGATATAGCCGACGAAACGGTGCCGGGCGAGGTCCTGCGGCCTCTGGATCGGCGGATGCCGCGCCAGATAGTCGCGCGAGGCGGCCAGATGCAGGCGGTAATCGGTCAGCTTCTGCACCGTCAGCCGTCCCGCCTCGGGCCGTGAGACGCCGACCGCCATATCGGCCTCGCGTTTCGACAGGTTGAAGACGCGCGGCAGCGCCACGATCTGCACCTCCAGCCCCGGATTGGCGTCACAGATCCGGGTCAGAACCTGCGGCAGCAGGTAATTCGCACAGCCATCCGGCGCGCCGATCCGGATCTGCCCGGTCAGCCCTTCCGGCCCTTTCAAAGCCTCCGCCGCCCCCTCCACCGCCGCCTCGGCGCGCTCGGCATGGCTGAGGAGCCGCGCCCCCTCATCGCTCAGCGCATAGCCCTGCGGCCCCTTGGCGAAAAGCCGCAGACCCATCGCATCCTCCAGCCGCGCGATGCGGCGGCCCACGGTGGCCGGGTCGATCTTCAACCCCCGCCCCGCCGCCGACAGGCTTTCCGTCCGCGCCACCGCCAGAAAGATGCGCAAATCGTCCCAATCCATCGCCACCTCTCCCGGTAGGATGGGCAATCTGCCCATCATCCTTGCATTTTCGCAAAACCCGTTTGAAATCTTGCCTCTTCCCTCCGCATTTCCGCAAGACTAAAGTGACGCCAACACTGAATGTATCCGCGGAGGAAGCGATGAAAGAAATCGGTCACTGGATCAACGGCAAGCATGTTCCCGGCACCTCGGGCAAGTTCGCCGATGTCTTCAACCCCGCCACCGGTGAAGTGCAGGCCCGCGTGGCGCTGGCCACCAAGGCCGAGCTCGACGCCGCCACCGCCGATGCCGCCAAGGCCCAGGTCAAATGGGGCGCCACCAACCCGCAGCGCCGGGCGCGCGTGATGATGGAATTCGTCCGTCTCCTCAACCGCGACATGGAAAAGCTGGCTGTCGCCCTCTCCTCCGAACATGGCAAGACCGTGCCCGACGCCAAGGGCGACATCCAGCGCGGGCTGGAAGTGATGGAATTCTGCATCGGCGCGCCGCATCTTCTGAAGGGTGAGTTCACCGACAGCGCCGGCCCCGGCATCGACATGTATTCGATGCGCCAGCCGATCGGCGTGGCCGCGGGCATCACGCCCTTCAACTTCCCCGCCATGATCCCGATGTGGAAAATGGGCCCGGCCTTGGCCTGCGGCAATGCCTTCATCCTCAAACCCTCCGAGCGTGACCCCTCGGTCCCCCTGATGCTGGCCGAGCTGATGAAGGAAGCTGGCCTTCCCGACGGCGTCTTGCAGGTGATCAACGGCGACAAGGTCTCGGTCGATGCGATCCTCGACAACGAGCAGATCGCCGGGATCGGCTTCGTGGGCTCGACCCCGATTGCCGAGTATATCTACGCGCGCGGCACGGCGAACGGCAAACGCGTCCAGTGCTTCGGCGGTGCGAAGAACCACATGATCATCATGCCCGACGCCGACCTCGACCAGGCCGCCGATGCGCTGGTCGGTGCCGGTTACGGGGCTGCAGGCGAACGCTGCATGGCGATCTCGGTCGCGGTGCCGGTGGGCGACGAGACGGCAGACCGCCTGATCGCCAAGCTGGTGCCGCGGATCGAAAAGCTGAAGGTCGGCCCCTACACCGGCGGCAATGACGTCGATTACGGCCCCGTGGTCACCGCTGCCGCCAAGGCCAATATCCTGCGCCTGATCGAATCTGGCGTGGCCGCTGGCGCCAAACTCGTCGTCGATGGCCGCGACTTCAAGCTGCAGGGCTATGAGGACGGCTTCTTCGTCGGCCCGCATCTCTTCGACCATGTCACCACCGATATGGAGATCTACCGGAAGGAGATCTTCGGGCCGGTCCTCTCCACCGTCCGCGCCAAGACCTATGAAGAGGCGCTGAAGATGGCGATGGACCACGAATACGGCAACGGCACCGCGATCTACACCCGTGACGGCGACACGGCGCGCGACTTCGCCAACCGGGTCAATGTCGGCATGATCGGCATCAACGTACCGATCCCGGTGCCGCTGGCCTATCACACCTTCGGCGGCTGGAAGAAATCCGCCTTCGGCGATTTGAACCAGCACGGGCCGGACGCTTTCCGCTTCTACACGCGGACCAAGACCATCACCTCGCGCTGGCCCTCGGGCATCAAGGAAGGGGCGAGCCTAAACTTCAAGCAGATGGACTGATCGCGCTGGATCTGATCCTAAAGGGAACCTATCCCATCACCCGCGCGTTTGCCCGGGTGATGGGGCCGTCCGAAACGTTCCCGATTCGATTGGAGCAAAACATGAAACACTTCACCCTCATGGCCGGGGCGCTTGCCGGGCTCTTGCTCGCAGGAACGGCCAATGCCGACGGCAAGGGCCATGGCAACGACCACGGCAAATCCGGGCATTCGCAGGGCGACAACTGTGGATCCGGCAAGAAAGGCCACGGCTGCAACAGCCATGGCCAGGACAACCACGGCAAGGACAACCGCGGCCAAAGCAAGCACGGCAAGGATGACCACGACAACGATGGCCACGCGTCGAACAGATACGCCAGTCCGATCGATGCCTTCCGCAACCAGACTTACAAGGAAGACGACATCCGGAACTATGCGGAGGGTGACACGCGCCGTCCGCATCACAAGCCCGGCTGGACCTATGTCTATGACCCGAACCATTGGTCGCGTCACGACGATGACGATATCTATTACCAGCCCTACCGCGTCGGCCATACCCTGCCCGAGGGCTATGTGGTGATGTTCGATCCCACGCGCTATCCGTCCTGGCCGAACTCGAACCTGGTGCGCTACGGCTCCTTCCTCTACCTGATCGACCTGCTGACCGGGAACGTGACGCAGAATGTCGGCCCGGTGGACGACTGGAACTGGGGCTGGCACGACACGACCTATGCCAATTGCCCGCCCGGCCTCGCCAAGAAGAACCCGCCCTGCATCCCGCCCGGTCAGGTGCGCAACGGGGTCCCCTACGACCCCTACCAGATCGGCCAGCGCCTGCCGAGCGGCTATGATGTGATCCTGCGCCCGCCGGTCCAGGGCGTGCCCGACAATTCGATCTATGCCCGCTCGGGCGACATGCTCTACCGCGTCGCCCCCGACACCGGCATCGTCGAGCAGCAATATGGCGAGGTCGGCCGCCTGATCCAGTAAGGCCTGCCACGTTGACCCATCAGGCCCCGCAGCCGCGGGGTCTGATCTGGATCAAGGCATTGCACGCCGGACCTGCTATGTCTCTCTCAGCATTAAGCTTGGAGAGACACAGATGTTCACCACCAATATCGGCACCGCAGACCGCATCCTGCGCATCGTCATCGGTGCAGCGCTTCTGCTGTGGTTCTTCTTGGATCAGGGCAGCGGTTTCTGGCATTACGCCAAGCTGATCGGCATCCTGCCCCTGATGACGGCGGTCTTGCGGACCTGCCCGCTCTATACCGTGCTCGGCCTCAAGACCTGAGCGGCTGATGCGGCCCGTTCACTGCGCCCAAGCCGCCCGGAGGTTGCGGGAATAGGCGATGCCGTCGGGCGGCACGGGACCTGATTTGGGCAGGCGGGCGCGCTTCACGACCTCTGCCACCGTCAGGTCGGGGCGGATATAGCCCTGATCGTAAAGATACTGCGGCAAATACCCCGAAGCCAGAATGCGCCAGTCCGGCGGCAGGTGCCCGCCGAGGCCCTGCACGATCCGGTAGGGCATCGTGGTGCAATTCGCGAACAGCGTGTTGTACCACCGGGGATTTGCCGCGAGGTCATTGCCGAAATTGACGAAACCGAGGAAAAGCGCCTTGCGCGCCTCGGGGGTCAGCTGAAGCGGGAAGAGCGAGACCGTCTCGCCGCGCAGATCGGTGCGCAGGTGGATCACATCCCTTTCGTCAGCGATGATCTGGATCAGGGTGAACTCGCGCACGAAACCGCCAAGCGTCGAGTAGACCTGATCTTGCGTGCGGCGGATTTCGTTCGAGAAGACGACATGCTGCCCATCGGCAAAGCCGAAGCTGATCATCACATGGGCGATGAGCGGGCTGCTCCAGACCGAGGTCAAAAGATCGACCGAGGTGATGGAATCGGCATCGACCGCCCGAGTCTCCCACGAAGAGAGGCCCTCTTCGGTGGTGATCCAGGCGAAGTTGCGCACGTTGTGCAGGGTGACCTGGGCACCGCTGATTTCGCCCGTGCCGACATGGGCCAGTTCCGCGGCCCAGGGCCGGTCATTGGTGGCAGGCAAGAAGGCCCACCAGACAGAGGCTATGGCCAGACCAGAGGCCGTCAGAAGCCAAATCGGCAGGGCCCGCCGCCGCACGAGGCAGGCCAGCGCGGCACAGGCGGCAAGGGCGAGTGCCGCCAAGGCACCGAACTTCACCGCCCCCTGCAGATGCACCCCGATCGCGAGCCAGAACCAGAACAGGGTCAGACCCGCCGCCAGGGCCCCGAAGACGAGGCCCAAGATCCGCATAAAGAAGATCATGCTGCCGTCATTCGGCCGCCAGACGCTTGGCGGTGGCGAGCATCGGCTTCAGATAACGCCCGGTATGGCTCGCCTCGACCTTGGCGACCTGCTCCGGCGTGCCGGTGGCCACGATCTGCCCACCGCCATCGCCGCCCTCCGGGCCGATGTCGATGATCCAGTCGGCGGTCTTGATGACATCGAGGTTATGCTCGATCACCACGACCGTATTGCCCTGATCCACCAGGGAATGCAGCACCTCCAGCAATTTGCGCACATCCTCGAAATGCAGGCCGGTGGTCGGCTCGTCGAGGATATAGAGCGTCTTGCCGGTGGCGCGGCGGCTGAGTTCCTTGGAAAGCTTCACCCGCTGCGCCTCGCCCCCTGACAGGGTGGTCGCCTGCTGGCCGACCTTGATATAGCCCAGACCCACTTCGCAGAGCGCATCCATCTTCTCGCGGATCGCCGGAACCGCCTGGAAGAACTGGGCGGCGTCTTCACATGTCATGTCAAGAACATCGGCGATACTCTTGTTCTTGAACTTGATTTCCAAAGTCTCGCGATTGTAGCGGTGGCCCTTGCAGGTCTCGCAGGTCACATAGACATCGGGCAGGAAGTGCATCTCGATCTTGATGACGCCGTCACCCTGGCACGCCTCGCAGCGCCCGCCCTTGACGTTGAAGGAGAAGCGGCCCGACTGATAGCCCCGCGCCTTGGCCTCCGGAAGTCCCGCGAACCAGTCGCGGATCGGGGTGAAGGCGCCGGTATAGGTCGCGGGGTTCGACCGCGGCGTGCGGCCGATGGCGCGCTGGTCGATGTCGATCACCTTGTCGAGGTGTTCAAAGCCGCGGATCGTCTCGCAAGGCGCCGGGGTCTCGTGCGCGCCGTTCAGCCGCATCGCGGCGGTCTTGAACAGGGTCTCGATGGTCAGCGTCGACTTGCCGCCACCCGACACCCCGGTCACGCAGACGAACATGCCCAGCGGAAACTCCGCCGTCATGTCCTTGAGGTTGTTGCCGGTGGCGCCGACCACGGTCAGCTTCTTGCCATTGCCCTTGCGCCGGGTTTTCGAGACCGGGATCGACCTTTGCCCCGACAGATACTGCCCGGTGACACTCGCCGGATCGGCGGCAATCTCCGACGGGGTGCCGCGAGAGATCACCTGCCCGCCATGCACCCCCGCCCCCGGCCCCATGTCGAAGACATAATCCGCCTCGCGGATCGCATCCTCGTCATGTTCCACGACCAAGACCGTATTGCCCGCATCGCGCAGGTTCTTCAGCGTGGTGAGCAATCGGTCATTGTCGCGCTGGTGGAGGCCGATCGACGGCTCGTCCAGCACATAAAGCACGCCGGTCAGGCCGGAACCGATCTGGCTTGCCAGCCGGATGCGCTGGCTTTCGCCGCCCGAAAGCGTGCCGGCATTGCGGCTCATCGTCAGATAGTCGAGGCCGACATTCACAAGGAATCCAAGACGTTCGCGGATTTCCTTCAGGATCGCCCGGGCGATTTCATTCTGCTGGTTGGTCAGCTTCCCCGGTACCTGGCCGATCCAGGCATGCGCCTCGCGGATCGACATTTGCACGACCTGGCCGGCATGCAGCCCGTCGATCTTGACCGCCAGAGCCTCGGGCCGCAGCCGGTAACCGTGGCAGGTGCCGCAGGGCCGGTTGTTCTGATAGCGCTCCATCTCCTCGCGGCTCCAGGAGCTGTCGGTCTCCTTGTACCGCCGCTCCATGTTCGGGATGACGCCTTCGAAGACCCGCTTGACCGTGTAGATCCGCCCCGCCTCGTCATAGCGGAACTCGATCTCCTCGCCGCCCGAGCCGCGCAGGAAGACCTCCTTCACATTCTCCGGCAGGTCCTTCCATTTCTTTTTCTTGTCAAAGCCATAGTGCTTGGCCATCGCATCGATGGTCTGGGTGAAATAGGGGCTTTTCGACTTGGCCCAGGGCGCGATGGCGCCTTGCGTCAGGGTCAGGCTCTGGTCGGGCACCACCAGGCGCTCGTCAAAGAACAGCTCCATCCCGAGGCCGTCGCAGACCGGGCAGGCACCGAAGGGCGCGTTGAAGGAAAAGAGCCGCGGCTCGATCTCGGCGATGGTGAAACCGCTGACCGGACAGGCGAATTTCTCGGAATAGGTGATGCGCTGGCCCTCGCCCTCAGCCGGGGCTGTCTCGATCACCGCGATGCCATCGGCGAGGTTCAGCGCGGTGCGGAAACTGTCGGCCAGCCGGGTCTGAAGCCCGTCACGCACGACGATCCGGTCCACCACCACGTCGATGTCATGGCGCAGCTTCTTGTCCAGCACCGGCGGTTCCTCCAGGTCGTGGAAGGTGCCGTCGACCTTGACGCGCTGGAAGCCCTGCTTGCGAAGCTCCAGAAATTCCTTCTTATATTCACCCTTCCGGTCGCGGATGATCGGCGCCAGCAGATAGGCGCGGCTGCCCTCCTCCATCGCCATCACGGCATCGACCATGTCCTGCACCTGCATCGCGGTGATCGGCAGGCCGGTGGCGGGCGAATAGGGCACGCCGACCCGGGCAAACAGCAGGCGAAGATAGTCGTAGATCTCGGTCACCGTGCCGACGGTGGAGCGCGGGTTCTTCGAGGTGGTCTTCTGTTCGATCGAAATCGCCGGGGAAAGCCCCGAGATATGGTCGACATCCGGCTTGCCCGCCATGTCGAGGAACTGCCGCGCATAGGCCGACAGGCTTTCGACATAGCGGCGCTGCCCCTCGGCATAGATCGTGTCGAAGGCCAGCGAAGACTTCCCCGAGCCTGACAGGCCGGTGATCACGACGAACTGGTCGCGCGGAATATCGACGTCGACATTCTTGAGGTTGTGCTCGCGCGCGCCGCGCACCTCGATGAACTTCTGCTCTGCCATGGCCCACCTCACAATCTCGCCGAAGATAGGGTGGAATCGGCGCTATTCCAACCCGAAAAAGTGAACAAATAATGAACGCATAACGGAAGTGCGAAATCTCATTGCGATGCTTTACAAATTCATATTTCAGAATATATGAGGCGCAGCAAAAGAGGTGCCCCATGTCCACATTTCCACCGCCCGGCGCAAAGCCCCTGTCCCTGCCCGAGGTTCTGGCTCAGGCCGCCGCTGGCGAGGTTGTCCTGCTCGATGTTCGCGAAGGCGACGAGCTGAAGGCCTCCGGCACGGTGCAGGGGGCCTTGCATATCCCGTTGGCGCTGGTCCCGCTGCGCGCCGATCCCAAGGCGCCGGATTATGACGCGAGGCTTGCGGGCAAGCCGATCGGGGTTTTCTGTGCTGCGGGCGGGCGCTCGGCCATGGCGCAGCAGGTGCTGGAACAGTTCGGCCACGACGCGGTGAACCTCGGCGGGTTTGCCGGCCTCGTTCAGGCCGGGGCCGAGGTCACAAGGGTCTGACCGCAGCCCTGCGCCGCGCCTGAAGCTCGACGATCAGCAGGCCAAGCCCGGAGAACCCGATCAGGAACAGGGCAAGGCCGCCGATCCCGGCCTTCTGCATCAGAAAGGCCAGCATCGGCGTGCCGGTGACGGTGCCGAGATTACCAAGCTGCGCAATCGCCCCCGCCCCGCGCGCCCGGTCCCGCGCCGAGGCGTTCAGCTGCGGCAGCGAGGCAAAGCTCGCGCCCTGCACGATGCCAAGCGCCGCCGCCAGCACCAGCGCCGCCACCACCGGCGCAATCCCCTGCCCCCAGAACAGCCAAAGCGCCACGCCCGCCAGCGACGCCAGCGCGAATCCCCCCGCCACCAGTCGCACCGCCGCGACATGGGCCAGAAGCCAGACCCCAAGCGTCAGGCTCACCCCGATCGAGGCCAAGGGCATCGCCACCGCGACCAGCCCGCCCCAGTCCCCCATCGCCCGCGGCATCAGCGTCAGCACGGCGACATAGGTGATGGTGTAGCAGACAAACCCCGTCGCCGGCGCCGCGATGAAGGGAGAGCGGTAGATCTCGCCATGCTGCGCCAGTAGGCCCGCGCCAACCTCGGGGACGGTCCAGCGGACATCGGCCTCCATCAGCGTCCAAAGCGCCAGGGCGCAGGCCAGAAGCCACAGCGCATGAAGGCGGAACAGCCCCGCAATCCCCCAATCGGCCAGGATCCCCGGCCCGATCCAGGCCAGGACCGCATAGGTCACCGCGAAAAAGCTGGACCACAGGGTCAGCGCCGCGCCCTGCCGTGCCGGCGGGGCTGCCGCCGCAATCGCCGTCGGCCCGACCACGACGATGGCCAGATGCGAGACCCCCTCCAGCACGCGGGCCAGCATCATCACCGGATAGGGCGGCAGAAAGCTCTCGACGCCCGAGACGGCGGCCCCGAGCACCAGCGCCCCAAGGATCGCCCGCCGCGCCCCGACCCGCGCCACCACCAGCCCCGCCGTGGTGCCGAAGACCAGCCCGACCATGCCGACGATCGACACCATCAGCCCGATCGCCACCCCCGCCTCGGCCGGATAGGCCGCCCCCAGCGCCGCATAGGCGACCGAGATCTTGCCGAACTGCGCCGCAGCCCCCAGCCCCGCGCACCACAGGGAGAGGATGATCAGAACCGGGCGCATCGGGCATTCCTTGGCGTAAAGGGGAACTGGTTGGCCTCGGCGGCGGTTATCTCGCCAGTGGCGTCAAGGATGGCGACCATGGTCCAACCCCTATGAGGAATATCATGGCCAAATCGAAAACCCTGGAAGACCTGTTTCTCGACACGTTGAAAGACGTCTACTATGCCGAGCGCAAGATCTACAAGGCGCTGCCGCGGATGATGAAAGCGGCGCAATCCGACGATCTGCGCGCGGGCTTCGAAAAGCACCGTGGCGAGACCGAAGGCCATATCGAGCGCCTTCAGCAGATCTTCGAGCTGATGGGCAAACCGGCGCGCGGCAAGACCTGCGATGCCATCGAAGGCATCGTGAGCGAGGCCGAAGACATCATCGCGGAATTCACCGGCACCGCGGCGCTGGACGCGGGCCTGATCTCCTCGGCCCAGGCGGTCGAACATTACGAGATCACCCGTTACGGCACGCTGCACCGCTGGGCGACCGTGCTGGGCATGAAAGAGGCGGCTGCCCTGCTGCAGACGACGCTGGACGAGGAATACAAGACCGATGACGCGCTGACCGCGATGGCGGATGCCGGCATCAACCGTCACGCGCAAAAAGCCGCTGCCTGAGGCTACGGGTCAAAGAAATGGCGGGGGCCGCGCTTTGCGGCCCCCGCCATTTTCATTTCTGCGCTGGCCCTGCCCTAGAAGTGCAGCGCGCGGCCATAGGCGTCCAGCACCGCCTCGTGCATCATCTCCGACAGGGTCGGATGCGGGAAGACGGTGTTCATCAGATCCTCTTCCGTCGTCTCGAGCGTGCGGCCGATCACATAGCCCTGGATCAGCTCGGTCACTTCGGCGCCGACCATATGGGCACCCAGAAGCTCGCCGGTCTTGGCATCGAAGACGGTCTTGACCATGCCCTCGGCCTCGCCCAGCGCAATCGCCTTGCCATTGCCGATGAAGGGGAAATGCCCGACCTTGACCGTATAGCCGGCCTCCTTGGCCTTGGCTTCGGTCATGCCGACCGAGGCCACCTGCGGCGAGCAATAGGTGCAGCCGGCGATCGAGCCCGGCTTGATCGGATGCGGATGGCCGCCGGCGATCAGCTCGGCCACCATGACGCCCTCATGGCTGGCCTTGTGGGCAAGCCAGGGCGCGCCGGCGATGTCGCCGATGGCATAAAGCCCCGGCACCCCGGTGCGGCAATATTCATCCGTCACCACATGGGTGCGGTCGATCTTGACGCCCAAAGCCTCCAGCCCCAGGTTTTCGACATTGCCGACGATGCCCACGGCCGAGATCACGGTGTCAAATTCCATCGTGGTCGTGCCCTTGGCATCTTCCAGATGGGCGACAACCTTGCCGGGCGAACGGTCCAGCTTCTTGACCGTGGTCTTTTCGAGGATCTTCATCCCCTGCTTGACGAAGGCCTTTTTGGCAAAGGCGGAGATTTCCGCGTCTTCCACCGGCAGAACGCGGTCCATCACCTCGACCACGGTGGTATCGGCGCCCAGCGTGTTGAAGAAGCTGGCAAATTCGATGCCGATGGCGCCAGAGCCGATGACCAGCAGCTTTTTCGGCATCCGTTTTGGTTGCAGCGCGTGGCGATAGGTCCAGACCAGATCGCCATCCGCCTCCAGCCCCGGAAGCTCGCGGGCGCGGGCGCCGGTGGCGAGGATGATCGCCTTGCCGGTCAGCTCCTCGCTGCCCTTGTCGGTCTTCACCGTCACAAGCCCCGCCTTGCCCAGCGTCGCCGTGCCCATGACCACGGTGATCTTGTTCTTCTTCATCAGGTGGCCGATGCCGCCCGACAATTGCTTGGCCACCCCGCGCGAGCGGGCGACCACGGCGTCGAGGTCATAGCTCGCCCCGGTCACTGCCAGGCCGAATTCCTTGGCCCGGTGCATCAGGTGGAACACCTCGGCCGAGCGCAACAGCGCCTTGGTCGGGATGCAGCCCCAGTTGAGGCAGATGCCCCCGAGGTTCTCGCGCTCCACAATCGCGACCTTCTGGCCCAGCTGGGCGGCACGGATCGCCGCCACATAGCCTCCAGGACCGGACCCGATTACAACGACGTCGAAGGTTTGGGCAGCCATCTTTTCCTCCCGTGAAAAAGTAGTTTGGCATTAAACTATCTGGCAAAGGCCAGCAATACTTGCCTTGCCGTAGCCCTATGCAGGTTTTGCATGACTGGCACGCAGGGCATTGACCATGGCACCATAGCCGCCCTCGGCCATAAAGGCGGCCTCTTGCGGTGTCGTCTCGCGGCCGAGGGCTATGTTGCGCGTGGGAAAGCGGCCGAAGCGGGCGATGATCTCCTGATGGGCGCGGGCGTGGAGCAGCATCTCGGGGTCCGAGGGCATCCGTTCCGCCATCAGTTCGACCGACAGAGCCTGATCCGCCGCATCCTCGGCATGTTCGAAGGGCATGTAGAAGAACTGCCGCTCGGGTTCGGGGGCGCCAAGGTCCCAACCCTCCTCCAGCGCGCGGCGGGCGGCGGCAAGGGCGAGGGGATCGGTGGCAAAGGCGTCGGCCGTGCCGCGGAACATGTTGCGCGGCAGCTGGTCGGTCAGGATCAGGAAGGCCAGCGTCGCCACGGTGCCTTCGACCCAATGGTCCAGCCCGCCGTCGCGCGCCGCCTGCCACAGCTCGACAAAGCCGTCGCGGCACAGACCATCCAGAGCCTCGCCCCCGGCATACCAGCCCTCGGGCCCGACCCGGCCAAGCCAGAAGTCCAGAACGTCCACCGGATTATCCATCTGCGTCCTCCTGTTACCGCCAACCTGACAGGTTCACCCCGGCTGTGCAATCAGAAGGCTACCATCGGCGGGCGCAGGGCCGTCACCCCGCCCGGCTGCGCCGCGGGTCGTTTTCCATCACGGCATGAACGGCGACAGACCCGGCCGAGGGCGAAAGCCCGGCATAGCCGCCGACTTCCGAGGGGCCGGCGCGCCGGCTCATCCGCCAGCCGGCATAGACGGCCAGCGCCACGAAAAGGAGGGCGAGGAACAGGAAATACCCCGCCCCGCCGATCTTGGACATGAACCAGCCGGTCACCAGCGGCCCGAAGATCGCGCCGAACCCGTTGAGGAAGATCATCCCGGCTGAGGCGCCGGGCATGTCCTCTTTCGACAGGAAGTCGTTGGTATGGGCGATCAGCAGCGAATAAAGCGGGTTGATGATCCCGCCGAGGAGGACCGCGACCACCAGGATCAGCACGAAGGGCAAGGTCATCGCGGTGGCCACCGCCATCACCAGCGCCCCCACCACCGACAGCCACAGGATCAGCGCCCGCCGGTCGATATGGTCCGAGGCCCAGCCGATCGGATATTGCAGCACCAGCCCGCCGACATAAAGCGCCGCGCCGAAGGCCGCGATCTGACCAAAGCTCAGCCCCGCCATCGCCCCCCAGACCGAGGCCATGCCGAACATGCCGGCATAGATCCCCCCGGTCAGCAGCATCCCCACGCAGCCGAGCGGCGAGATCGCGAAAAGCCGCCGGAAGCTCATCCTCTTGGCATCGTTGAAGGTCGGCGCCGGGGTCGCGGCCAGAAGCAGCGGCGTGAAGGCCAGCGAGACGAGGACCGAGGGGATGATGAACAACCCGAAGCCCGCCGGATCGCCCATCGCCAGCAGGCCCTGGCTTGCGATGATGCCCAGCATCTGCACGATCATATAGGCCGACAGCGCCTGGCCCCGCGTCTCGTTCGTGGCCGTGTTGTTCAGCCAGCTTTCCGAGGTGACATAGATCCCCGAAAAGCAGAAGCCGATCAGAACGCGCAGCACCGCCCAGGCCGTCCAGTCCAGCACCAGGGGGTAGAGAATCAGCACCGCCGAGATCAGCGAGCCGAGCGCCGAGAAGACCCGCACATGGCCGACCCGCCGGATCATCGTCGGCGCGAGACGCGAGCCGCCGAGGAAGCCCACGAAATAGGCCGACATCACGATCGACAGTTCGAAGGTGGAGAATTTCTCCATCGCGCCGCGCACCCCCAGAAGGGTGCCCTGCACACCATTGCCCACCATCAGGAACATGACGCCCAGCAACAGGGGCCAGGATTGGGCAAGGACTCTCAGCATCAAGCTCTCCCTCAGGGCGCGGTGGCTACCGGCGGATACAAGTCCGCGGACCTTAGCAGAGGCTTGGTTAATGAGGTAAGAATTTCCGACAGGATGGCGGCGCTGCCCGCCATCGGCGGCTCAGGGGATCAGCAGGGACGAATCGCCGTAAGAGAAGAAGCGGTAGCCCTCCCCCACCGCATGGGCATAGACCGCGCGCATCCGCTCGACCCCCATCAGGGCCGAGACCAGCATCAGCAGCGTCGACTTCGGCAGGTGGAAATTGGTCATCAGGGCATCGGTCACCCGGAACTTGTAGCCCGGATAGATGAAGATATCGGTCGCCCCGCGCCAGGGTTCGACCCGGCCGGAGGCTGCGGCGCTTTCGATCAGGCGCAGCGCCGTGGTGCCGACCGGGATCACCCGCCCGCCCGCCGCCTTGGTCGCATTGATCTCGGCGGCGGCTTCCGGCGTCACCTCGCCCCATTCGGCATGCATCTTGTGGGTGGTCACATCCTCGACCTTGACCGGCAGGAAGGTGCCTGCGCCGACATGCAGGGTGACTTCGGTGAAAGCGACGCCCCTGGCGGCGAGGGCTTCCAGCAGCCAGGGCTCGAAATGCAGGCTGGCGGTCGGGGCGGCCACGGCGCCCAGATGGCGGGCGAAGACGGTCTGGTAATCGGTCATGTCCTGCGCATCCGCCGGGCGTTTCGCCGCAATATAGGGCGGCAGCGGCATCTGCCCGGCCTCGGCCAGGGCCGCGTCGAAATCGGGGCCGGTCAGGTTGAATCCCAGCACGAGGTCGGTCTCGCCTTTGGCCAGAACCTCGGCCGAGAGCGTCTCGGAAAAGCGGATCACCTCGCCGACCTGGACCTTGCGCAAAGGCTTGGCCAGCGCGCGCCAGCCCTTGGCCAGGGGCTCCAGCAGGGTGATCTCGACCTTGGCCACGGCCGCGCCACGCTGGCGGGTGCCGAAGAGGCGGGCGGGGATGACGCGGGTGTTGTTCAGGATCAGCCGGTCGCCGGGGCGAAAGACCTCCACCAGATCGCGCACATGCAGATCGCGCAGGGCATCGCCCTCGGCCAGAAGCAGGCGGGCGGCGCTGCGCGGTTTGGCCGGGCGGGTGGCGATCAGCTCTTCGGGCAGGTCGAAATCGAAATCGGACAGCTTCATTTGTCGCCTCGGTTCGGGGCGGCAGGCGCCGCCGTTTGGGTGCCCGGCGGCGGCGGCACCGGGGGCGTCAGGGTCGAGGCCGGGGCGCGGAACAGGTCGCGGAACATGCCCGGCGTCAGGATCGACAGGGGGTTGACCGACACATCCGGCTTGTCGGCATCGCCGGTCAGCCGGTAGGCAAAGCCGAACAGCCCCTCGCCCTTGCGGGTCAGGATCGAGCCGATGCCGTTGAGCATGTAGATCGGCGAGACCACGCCGCGCAGGTCCAGCAGGCCGCTGTCGGAATGGTACAGCCCCTCGACCGAAACCCCCATCGAGGCGCCGATGGCCGAGCCTTTCTGGATGTCGATCGCAGTGGGCGTGATCAGGAATTGCGCCTCGGCATGTTCGAAGACGATGCCATCGCCGGCCAGCTGGTCCAGAAGGCCGATGACAGAGATCGCCGACAGAAGATCCGCCATGACCGAACCGTATTTCACCCGAAAGCGCCGGATCGTGGCCTGGCCGTCATATTCCCCGCTCTTCGGGCGCGGCACCAGCGTCATGTCCAGATCGCCGCCATGCGCCGAGGAGAACATCCCCGCCGCCTGCATGGTCAGCCCGGCATCAGGGGAGAGGATGCGCACCGCCGTGCCATAGCGCGTCGGCACCGCCGTTCCGGTGACCGGGGCCGAACCATTGACCGCGCCGGAGAAGGTGCCGTTGAAGCCGCCCTTCAACGAGAAATCCCCCGCAAAGCCGGTGATCCGGATGCCCTCCGTCACCCGCAGGGACTGCAAGGAGATCGACAGCGGGCTGCCCGAGGAGCTGCCCCCGCTCGACCGGTTCTGCGGGAACTTGCGCAGATCGATGCTGCCCGAGGTCACGGCGAGGGCCACCGGGCTCGCAGGTCCGCGCCCGGTGATCGAGACCGCGCCATTCAGCCAGCCGCCCATCGTGACCTTGTCGAACTGCGCCACATCCAGCCCGCCCTTGGCGTTGAGCGTGACGCGGCCCTGCGCGGCAAGCCCCGCGCCGGTCAGATCCAGCCGCGTGATCTGCGGCGGGGTGCCAAGGCGGATCTCGGTCTCCAGCCGCCCGGTCGCCTCGGGCGCCTTGCGCCAGCCAAGGTCGGGAATGGCCAGCGTCATGCCCGCCAGATCGGAGCTGAGGCGCAGCTGCCCCGGCACGCCCTTGGCCAGCTGCAGGCTGACCTCGGCCTGGGCCTGCCCCGTGACCATGCCCGCCGGCAGGCCAAGCCCGAACTCGGACACCGCATCCTGCGACAGCGTCACCCTGCCCGTCATCCGCGCCGGCGGCACGGCGGCAGAGGCCGCGGCAGCTGGGGGCAGGTCGGCGACCTTGGGCACCACCAGGGGTGCTGCCAGGGCCAGCGTGCCGGGCAAAGGCAAGGCACCGGGGGCAGGCACCGGGGTATTGGCGGTGGGGTCATTCAAGGCCTCCGGCAGGCGCGGCCCGGGCGGCTCTGCGGTGGCCGAGGCCGGGGTCAGATGATCCGGCTCGCCCTCTGCCGGGGGCAGCTGGACGGGGAAATCCTGCTGCAGGGTCACATCGAAAGGCACCTTGCCCAGAAGCCCCTGCCCCGCGATGGTCATGCCCTTCGGGCTCGCCGCGACGCGCAGGATTGGGGCCGTGACGACATGGCCCTTCACGACCTTCTCCGAGGTGAAATCGCTGACCTGCGCCGCCACCTTGAAATCGACATCCCAGGGCATGACCCGCGGGATCAGCGGCAGGGTGATCTGCGCCGACACCACGGTCGGACCGCTGCCCAGATCGACCGGCTGCCCGGCCTTCTGCAGATAGAAGAAGGGCGGCTGATCCAGCAGCGACAGGGTCGCGGTCAGCGCCCCGCTCATATGCAGGTCGATATGGGCCACCGCCGGCATGGCGGTGATGTCGGGCACCGCAAAGACCGTGCCCGACACGTCGATCGGCCCGCCTTCGGGCGGCGTCACCTCGCCATGCGAGACGACCTGCGTATAGGTCTTGCCCTGGATCGTCGCATAGCCATCCGCACCCTTGACCGGCGGCATCTTGGCCATGAAGCTCAGATCGGCATCCTTGAAATCATAGGACAATTCGGTGCGCGGCTCGGTCCCCGGGGCGATGCGCAGGGCGGCATGCAGGTCCGAGAGATCGGCGTTGCGGATGTTGTTGGCGACCCAGGACCGCGTGCCCGGCACCAGTTGCAGCGGCCAGAGCGACAGAAGCCGGTCGCGCGAGATCTGGTTCAGCGTCAGATCGACCCCGACGCGCCAGCCGCCCTCGTCCGCCGCGACCTGGCCCGAGGCCGCCAGATGCTCGCCCCCGTCGGTGAGGGAAACCTGGCCGATGTCGATGGCGAAAGGGTCAAGCCGCAGCCGCAGATCGGCGGAGCCCTGGCTGAACTGCACCGGTGCGGCGAAAAGCCCCGCCGGGTCGATCGACAGGCCCGCCACCTGGATCTGGCCCAGAAAGGCCGCCGGGCGCCGGCCCGACAGCGCGCCGGTGATGGTCTTGCCCTGCTCGTCCACCAGGTAGGACTGGCCCTTGCTGGTCAGGCGCAGGGTGCGGCTCTGCACCGTCAGCTCGTTCAGGATGATCCGGCCCGCGGCGGAATCGTAGCCGAGGCTGAGGCTTGCCTTGTCGAAGGCGATGGGCGTGGTCTTGGCCGAGGGTTTCAGCGCCCCCGCCGCGATGTCGAGGCTGCCGTCCAGCGCCTCGATGCCCTTGGTGTCGATCGTGGCCGCGATCCGCCCCGAGATCGGCGCATCGAGCACGCCGAGCCAGCTGAGAAGCGGGGTCTGCGCAGCCAGATCCACCGCCGCCACCCGGTCGACCTGGGCCGAGATCCGAGCCGAGCCGGTGCCCTTGGCCGCCACCGCCGTGAAGACCGCATGGGCCGGCGCGCTGCCGCCGGCGACCAGCGACATGCTCAGCTGCGCCGCAAGCTCCGCCGGGCGGTTCTCGATCGAGAGGTGGCCGTCGCCGACCTCCCAGGTCTTGCCGGCGCGCTGGTCGGTGAGCGAGAGCGACAGCGCCTCGACCTCGACGCCGCGCAGATGGGTCAGGGCCGGCAGGGCGAAAGCGCGGTCGAAGGTCGCGAACAGCGCGGCCAGCGTGTCGATCCGCGGCCCCTGCCCGCCGCCGAGTGCGATGTCGAAATGTCCGTCGCGGTCGCGGTGGATCGCAATGCGGGCGCCGACGATGCGCAGGCTGCGGGCGCGCAGCTGCCCCTGCAAGAGGCCGGCGGGGTCAAGGCTCAGATAGGTCTCGGGCAGGGCCAGGAGGGTGCGGCCACCGGGCTGCAACAGGCGCAGGTCATCCATCAGGAAGCGCGGCACCCAGTCGTCGCCCAGCGTCATCTCGATCCCGCCGACCGACAGCGCGCCATCCGGCAGGGCGCCCGCCAGCGCCCGGTTCAGCCGCGCCTCGACCTCGGCCACGACCCAGACCGGCATCTTGACCGGCTTGCCGACATATTCCAGCGCCAGCGCCGCGAGGCCGAAGAGGAAGACCAGAAGGAAGAGCCGCCCGCCGAGGCCCGAAAAGCGCCGCCGCTGCCCGGCGCGGCTCCCGCGCCAGCCCCGGCGCCGATCGGCCCGCGAGGTCCGGGCGTCTCCGGCAGCCGTCTTGACGCCGGCCTCGGCCGCGCCGTCAGCCGCCGCCTGCCCCGCCGCTCCGCCACCCGGCGCGGGGTTCAGGGCATGCGGCAGGCGGTCCTCGGCGCGCAGGGTCAGAAGGCCGGGCGAGGGCTCTGCCGATGTCAGGGCGCGGGCGCCCTCCAAGGGGGCGACCACGGGTTCGACCACGGCAGTCCTGGAGCGCTCTCCTCCCCTCCCGCCCTGCCTTGCCCCTGCCATGCCTGCCTCTTGCCTGTTCCGGCCCCGGCGCGGGGCCCTCTGCCGGATGTTGCCAGAACACTCCTGCCCGAAGGCCGGGTTGGTCCGCAAGATCCGGGTCTTGTCAGCGGTTGCCTTTATCTTTGCCGGAAGGCAACTAGATCGCCAAGGACCGGTCGATCAAAAGGCAAGGAGCCGCGCATGAAACCCGACGTTGCCGAGGGCCAGATGGCCCCCGATTTCACCCTGAGCCGCGATGGCGGCCAATCCGTCACCCTCTCTGCTCTGCGGCCCAGCCGCGTGGTCCTCTTCGCCTATGGCGCCGATGGTACGCCGACCTGCACCAACGAGGTGATGGATTTCAACAGCCTCGCCGCCGAATTTGCCGCAGCCGGCGTGGTGGTTCTGGGCGTGAGCAAGGATTCCGTCGCCAAACACGAGAAATTCGCAGCCAAGATGGGCCTGACCCTGCCGCTTCTGTCCGACAAGGATGGCCGCATGATGGAGGATTGGGACGCCTTTGGCGAGAAGCTCTTCTTCGGCAAGCTGGTGCAGGGCGTGCTGCGCAAGACCTTCCTGATCGAGGGCGACGGCAGGATCGGCAAGATCTGGAAGGTGGACAAGGTCAAGGGCCATGCGGCTGAGGTGCTGGACTTCGTGAAGGGTTAGCGCAGTCCTGCACCTGCGGAGCCGGGGGGTTTCACACCCCCCGGACCCCCCGTGGGATATTTATGGACCAATGAAAACGGAGAAAGGGGGTGGCAGGTGAGTCAGCTGACTTTGGCGGAGATGGCGGTAGAGGTTTTGACCACGGGCGAGGGGCGGGCCAAGGCGGCGCTTGGGCGGGTCCATGCGGCGCGCTGGTTTGCGGCGCGGGCGGCGGGCTCTCCCCTGCCCATCGGCCGGGCGGAGCCGCCCCTGCAGCCTTCGCGGCCGGAAAGGCCCGAACTTCTGTCGCCGCGCGATGTGCCGCGGCGCCGGCCGGGCAGCCCTGCGGGGCGGATCGCCATGCTGCATTCGCTGGCCCATATCGAGCTGAACGCCGTCGATCTGCACTGGGACATGATCGCGCGCTTTGGCCATCTGCCGATGCCCCTGGGCTTTTACGACGACTGGGTGAAGGCCGCCGATGACGAGGCCAAGCATTTCAACCTGATCTGCGATTGTCTGGAGGCGCTTGGCAGCCATTACGGCGCCCTGCCCGCCCATGCCGGCATGTGGCGCGCCGCCGAGGACACGGCGGAAGACTTCATGGGCCGCCTTGCCGTGGTGCCCATGGTGCTGGAGGCGCGCGGCCTCGATGTCTCGCCCGGGATGATCGCGCTCTTTGCCAAGGCGGGCGAGGCGCAGGCGCTGGCGGCGCTGGAGGTGATCTATGCCGAGGAGGTCGCCCATGTCGCTTATGGCTCCAAATGGTTCAACTGGCTGTGCGGCCGCGACGGGCTGGACCCGAAAGAGGCCTTCCACGACCTCGTCCGCCGCTATTTCCACGGACTCTTGAAGCCACCCTTCAACGAGGAGAAGCGGGCCGAGGCCGGGATTCCGCCCGACTTCTACTGGCCGCTGACCGAGGATCTGCCGGGGGACGCCGACGCGGAGACGCCGCCCGCCTGAAACCACTGGGCAAACGGCGGATTCCCGCGAAGCCCCGCACCCTTTGCGGCAAAGAGATTGCGAGGCGCCGGAGCGCTGGCTAATCAACTGCGACACCCGTTCCGGATGCAGGGCCAAGGCCTGCGTTCAGGGCGGGTTTCCTGTCATTTTCCAGAAAGACCGCATGTGCTGACCCGGCTTTCCTACCGCATCAACCTCTGGCTGGAACCCTGGTTCCCGGAACAGCGGCTTTTTCTGAAATCCGACACGACCACGCGCTTTGTCCGGCTGCGCCCGATCACCCAGGCGGTCAGCGTGACGGTCGGGGTCCTGGCCCTCGGCTGGATGCTGGTGGCCACGACGATCCTCTTGATGGATGTCCTCAGCGCCGGCTCGACGCGCGACCAGGTGCAACGCCAGACCGCGCTCTTCGAACAGCGGCTGAACAGCTTGTCGGATGACCGCGACCTGCGGGTTTCCGAGGCGGCGGGGGCGCAGCAGCGCTTCAACGTGGCGCTGGCCGAGGTTTCGGCGATGCAGGAGCGGCTCCTCGGCTCGGAAACCCGGCTGCGCGAGCTGGAGACCGGGATCGACGTGATCCAGAACACCCTGCGCCGCACGATCCGCGAAAGGGACGAGGCGCGCAGCGAGGCGCGGCAGGCCAAGGTCGCGCTGGACCAGCAGGCGGGCGAGACCGCGCATACCGACCTCGGCCAGGCGCAGGACATCGCGGCCACGCTGGACATCATGTCCTCGGCCCTGACCGATACCGCCAAGGACCGTGACGCCGAGGCCGCCGATGTCCTGGCCGAACAGGCCCGCACCGCCGCCGTGGCCAAGCAGAAATCCCAGCTCGAGGCGCGCAATGCCGTGATCTTCGGCAAGCTGGAAGAGGCGCTGACCGTCTCGGTCGAGCCTTTGGACAAGATGTTCAAGGCGGCGGGTCTGAACCCCGACGATCTGATCTCCGCGGTCAAGTCGGGCTATTCCGGCCAGGGCGGGCCGCTGTCGCCGATCTCGCTCTCGACCATGGGCCTGAACGGCAGCCCGGACGAAACGCGGGCCAATGCGATTCTGGAAGGGCTCGATACGCTCAACATGTACCGGATCGCGGCCTTCCGGGTGCCTCTGGGCATGCCGGTCCACAATGCGGTGCGCTTCACCTCGGGCTTTGGCGGGCGCAACGATCCGATCAACGGATCGGCCCGGATGCACGAGGGCCAGGATCTGGCCGGTGACTATGGCACGCCGATCTATGCCACCGCCGATGGCACCGTCACCTATGCCGGCTGGGAAAACGGCTATGGCCGCCTGATCAAGATCCAGCACGCCTTCGGCATCGAGACCCGCTACGGCCACTTGTCGCAGATCGGCGTGAATGTCGGTCAAAAGGTATCGCGCGGCGAAAAGATCGGTGATATGGGCAATTCAGGCCGGTCCACCGGCACTCACCTTCACTACGAGGTCCGACTTAGCGGCACCGCCGTAAATCCGATGACCTTCATAAGGGCAGCGAAAGATGTTTTCTAAGAGCCGCATCAACGAACCCGGTCCCAAGGCTGGCGAGAGCGACAAACCCAAGGCCCCGGAGGCCCCTGTGACAAAACCGACGATGGACTACGCGCCTTCCGCGCCCAAGGGCAAATCCGGCCCCTCGATTCTCTCTGCCGATCTGACGGTGGTGGGCAACCTCAAGACCTCGGGCGATATCCAGGTCGAAGGCACGGTCGAGGGCGATATCCGCGCCCACCTGCTGACCGTCGGCGAAAGCGCCACGATCCGCGGCGAGATCGTCGCTGACGATATCGTGGTCAATGGCCGCGTCATCGGCCGGGTGCGCGGCCTGAAGGTCCGCCTGACCTCTTCCGCCCGGGTCGAGGGCGACATCATCCACAAGACCATCGCCATCGAATCGGGTGCCCATTTCGAAGGCTCGGTCCAGCGCCAGGAGGACCCCCTGGCCACGGGCCGCACCGCCCTGCCGCCGCCGGTGGCCAGCGCCGCCGAAGGGGTCTGAGACCTTTCAAACCGACCGGACGGGCACCCCTTTGGGTGCCCGTTTGCATTGGGGGCCGTTTTCACCGGGAGAGGACGCCATGCTGCTGGAAGAGCTGACCCGCCTGCTCACCCCGCTCGGCGCCGAGCCGCGGCGCATGTTCGCGGGCACCTGTTTCATGCTGAACGGCAACCTTCTGATCGGCACCCACCGCGCCACCGGCCTCATCGTCCGTGTCGGCCCCGATGCCATGCCACAGGCGCTGGCGCTCGGCGCCACGCCGATGGTCATGGGCGCGCGCGAGATGAAGGGCTGGGTCCTGACCGAGGACACGCCTGCCGCCGATCTGCCCGCCTGGATCGACCTCGCCCTCGCCTTCAATCGCACGCTGCCGCCTGAAGCCGCCAAAAAGAGGTCGCGGAAAGCTTAGACGCGTCCTCCGCGCTGGCCGAGGGTGAGGCATGTCGCCTCCCATGCCGCTTCCCATCGCCCGCAGCAAACCCGGCTTTCTTCTGGCCGCCGCCGTCCTCGCCTCGGCCATGGGCTTCATCGATTCGTCGGTGACCGCCATCGCCCTGCCCTCGATCCGGGCGAGCCTCGGCGGCTCGCTTGTCGCGGCGCAATGGGTGCAGGGCGGCTATCTTCTGGCGCTTTCGTCGCTGATCCTCGTCGGCGGCGCCATGTCGGACCGCTTCGGCGTGGTGCGGGTGTTCCAGGGCGGGATCATCGCCTTCGTCGCAAGCTCGCTTCTCTGCGCGCTGGCCCCGTCGATGGAGCTGATGATCGCGGCCCGGGTCCTGCAGGGGATCGGTGCTGCCTTCATGGTGCCGGGGTCGATGACCCTGGTATCGCGCGCCTATGCCAAGGAGGACCGGGGCCGCGCGCTCGGGCTCTGGGCCGCAGCCTCGACCGCCACCACGGCGGGGGGGCCGATCCTCGGCGGGCTGTTGCTGACCATGGCGGGGGGCGAATCGTGGCGGATGATCTTCGCGCTGAACCTGCCGCTCGGGCTGGCCGCGCTCTGGCTGCTGGCGCGCCATGCACGGCCGGATGCCGGGCGACCGGGCACGCGGGTCGATGTGCCGGGGGCGGCCTTGGCGACGCTGTGCCTTGGCGCCTTTTCCGCCGCGCTGACCGAGGGGGCGTCGCTCGCCCTGCCCGCCGCCGCGATCGGCGTTCTGGCCGCAATCGCCTTCCTCTGGGTGGAGGCGACCAGCCCCGCCCCGATGATCCGGCTGAGCCTCTTTCGCAACCGCAGCTTTGCCGCGGCCAACCTCGCGACGCTTCTGCTCTACCTCGGCCTGAACGGGGTGAATTTCTACCTGCCGATGACGGCGATTTCCGCCTGGGGCATCGAACCCATCGGCGTGACGGCGGCCTTCCTGCCCGTCTCGGTCTGTGTGGCGCTGTTTTCCGCCCGCGCCGGGCGCCTGTCAGACCGGATCGGGCCGGGCTGGCCGATGACGGTGGGCTGCCTTCTGGTGGCGCTGGCCTATGGGCTGATGGCGCATTTCGCGCCGGAGGGTGATTTCTGGCGCCATATCATGCCCTTCAGCGGCATCACCGGGATCGGCATCGCGCTGGTCGTGGCGCCCCTGACCGCCGCCATCATGGCCCATGCGCCGGAAACCGAACAGGGCACCGCCTCGGGGATCAACAATGCCACGGCACGGGCTGGCGGGCTGATCGCCGTGGCGCTGATGGGCAAGGTCGCGGCCCTGTCCTATGGCCCCGTGCGTGCCGAGATGCCCGGCTTCGGCGTCACCGGCGGCAGCGCCTTGCACCACGCGGCGACCGGGCTGGCCTTCGGCCATGTGGCGCTGGTCTCCTGCCTGATGGCGCTGGCGGCGGCGGCGGTCTCGGCCTGGGGCGTGCTCAGGCGATAAGCCGGCGGTAAAGATGCCAGGAGGCATGGCCGAAGAGCGGCAGCACCAGACACAGCCCCAGAAACCCCGGCAGCATGGCGGCAAACAGCGCCACCGCGATCAGCCCGCCCCAGGCGAGCATGACCAGCGGGCTTGCGGCGACGGTCTGCACCGAGGTGATCATCGCGGTGACGAAATCCACCTCGCGGTCCAGAAGCAGCGGCAGGCTGACGACCGAGATCGCGAACAGCAGCAGCGAAAACCCGGCGCCGATCACCGTGCCCACCGCCAGCATCGCCATCCCCGCCGGCGTGGCAAAGATCGCCAGTGAGCTTGTGACATCCGTCATCGTCGCCGTGCCAAGGAACAGCGCAAAGATCATGTGGCTGAGGAAATTCCAGAACAGGAAGAAGATCACGATCACCGCCGCCATCGAGGGGATCTGCCGGTCCTTCTGCCGCAGGATCACGCCGAAGACCGCGCCGGGGCTGAGCGCCTCGCCCGCCTCGATCCGGCGCGAGACCTCGTAAAGCCCGCAGGCCACGAAGGGCCCAAGGATCGGAAACCCCGCCGAGGCCGGGATGGTCCACCAAAGCTGCCCCTTCAGGGTCAGCGCGCCCCAGATCACCCAGCCGCCCAGCACATAGACCGCCGCGAAGGCCAGCCCGTAAAGCGGCGCCCGCCGGAAATCCCCCCACCCCGCCGCCAGCGCCGCCCGCAGATCGGAGACATCCGCCTCCAGCACGCGCACCGAAGCCGCCGCCACATCCTCCGCCATCCTCCCAGGGCCTCCCAACCCCTTAGCCGCCCCTGCTGGCGCGGCTGAAGGGATCATCGGCAAAGGCGGCATTTTGGGCAAGAGGCTTGCAGGCCCGGCATTGGGGTTAACGAAAGCCTAACAAAATTTGGAAAACCCTAATTTTTCAAGCCCTTGCCAAAGATTGCACGCGTGCAATCCCCGGCAGGTCAGCCTCAATCCTCGGCGTTGGCATCCGCCCGGCTCTTGCCCGAGACGTCCATCGCGAGGGTCGCCGCCATGAAGCGGTCCAGATCGCCGTCAAGCACACCTTGGGTGTCCGAGGTCTCGACCCCGGTCCGCAGATCCTTGACCATCTGATAGGGCTGCAGAACGTAAGACCGGATCTGGTTGCCCCACCCCGCCTCGCCCTTCGATTCATGCGCCTCCAGAATCGCCGCGTTCCGCTTGTCCAGCTCCTGCTGGTACAGCCGCGACTTCAGCGCCTGCATCGCGATATCGCGGTTCTGGTGCTGCGATTTCAGGCTCGAGGTCACCACGATGCCGGAAGGAAAGTGCGTGATCCGCACCGCCGAGTCGGTCTTGTTGACGTGCTGGCCACCAGCGCCCGAGGAGCGGTAGGTGTCGATGCGGATATCCTTGTCCTGCACCTCGATCTCGATATTGTCATCGACCACCGGATAGACCCAGACCGAGCTGAACGAGGTATGCCGCCGCGCCGCCGAATCGTAGGGGCTGATGCGGACCAGACGATGCACCCCCGCCTCGGACTTCAGCCAGCCATAGGCATTCTTGCCGCTGATCTTGTAGCTGACCGAACGGATGCCGGCCTCTTCGCCCGGGGTCTCGGACTGCATCTCGACCGTGTAGCCCTTCTTCTCGGCCCAGCGGACATACATCCGCGACAGCATCGAGGCCCAGTCGCAGCTTTCCGTCCCACCTGCCCCGGCGTTGATTTCGAGGAAAGTGTCATTGCCATCGGCCTCGCCATCCAGCAGGGCCTCCAGCTCTTTCTGGGCGGAAAGTTCGACCAGATCCTTCAGGGCGGCCTCGGCCTCGGTGACGATCTCGGCATCGCCCTCCATCTCGCCCAGTTCGATCAGCTCGACATTGTCGCGCAGACCGTTAGTGATCATGTCGAAGGTCGATTGCGCATCGATCAGCGCCTGACGCTCGCGCATCAGCTTCTGCGCCTTGGCGGGATCGTTCCACAGATCCGGCGCCTCGATCATCGCGTTGAATTCTTCCAGGCGATGCGGCGCGGTCTCCACATCCATCCGCTGGCCCAAAAGCGTCAGCGACTTCTTGATCGCTTCAACATGGTTCTGGGTTTCGGCGCGCATGGAGGATTTCCCTTATCAGATGGGGCTCTTCAGCCTGAGGGCGGGATTTAGCCGCAGAAGGCGGGCGGGACAAGGTAGGATGGGCAATTTGCCCATCTTGCCGGGTCAATAAAGCCCGCCGGAGCTGACGCTGCCGAAGGTGGCCTTCTTCTGAACCGTCGTCGTCTCGCCCTTGCCGTTGGTGACGGTGGTGGCGGTGGAATCCGACTGGTCCGTCTCGCCCGCGGCAAAGAGCGGCAGATCCTGCCCCATGCCGAAGCCGCCATCGACCAAGGCGCCCATGCCGAAGACCGGCTCTTCGCCATCGCGGAAATATTCCGCCTGCACATTGGGGCCAGAGGCGCCATCGGGCAGCTGGGCGCCGGTATAGCGGTCGATGTTGAGGAAATGGCCGCCCGGCGGCACTTTGAACGCGGTGCCGCCAAAGCGTTTGACGGCCTCCTTCATGAAGGCCTGGAAGATCGGCACACAAAGCGTGCCGCCAAAGGCGCGCGGCCCCATGCTGCGCGGGTTGTCAAAGCCCATGTAGCAGCCCGCCACGACATTGGAGGTGAAGCCGATGAACCAGACATCCTTGGCGTCGTTGGTGGTCCCGGTCTTGCCCGCCACCGGCACCGGCAGCTTCACGCCGGTCGCCGTGCCGCGCTGGATCACGCCCTGCATCATCGAGGTCAGCTGATAGGCGGTGATCGCATTCATCACCCGCTCGCGGTTGGAGGTGATGTCCAGCCCCATGCCGGAGGGCAGATCATCGGCGCTGCAGTCGGTGCAGGTGCGGGCATCGTGGCGGTAGATCGTCTTGCCGTAGCGGTCCTGCACCCGGTCGACGAGGGTCGGCTCCACCCGCTCACCACCATTGGCGAACATCGCATAGGCGGCGGTCATCTTGAAAAGCGTGGTCTCCTGGCTGCCCAAGGCATTGGCCAGCAGGGGTTGCAGGTGGTCATAGGCGCCGAAGCGTTCGGCATAGCTTGCGACCGTGTCCATGCCGATGTCCTGGGCGATCCGCACCGTCATCAGGTTGCGGCTCTGCTCGATCCCGGTGCGCAGGGGCGTCGGGCCATAGAACTTGTCGTGGCTGTTCTTCGGCGTCCAGAGGCCCTGCGGCGTGTCCACCGTGATCGGAGCGTCCACCACCATCGTCGCCGGGGTGAAGCCGGAATCGAGCGCTGCGGCATAGACGAAGGGCTTGAAGCTCGACCCCGGCTGACGCGCAGCCTGCGTCGCGCGGTTGAAGACCGAGTCTTCGTAAGAGAAGCCGCCCTGCATCGCCATGACGCGGCCGGTGTTCACATCCATCGCCATGAAGCCGCCCTGCACCTCGGGCACCTGGCGCAGCGACCAGCGGTCGAAGGTGCCGTCCTTGGCCATCACGGCGCGCACCATGACGACATCACCGACCTTGACCAGATCGCCGGGCACCTTGGCCTTGGGCGCCAGCGTGCCATCCGGCAGGCGCTTGCGGGCCCAGGTCACGTCCTTGGCCGGGATCTCGCCCGAGCCATCGACGCCCTCGATGCCGACGGTGGCGGTCTTGTCGCCGACATCCAGCACCACGGCGGCATGCCAGCCCTCGACATCGCGCGGCAGCCCGCCGACGCCAGCCAGCGCGCTGCGCCAGGTCTCTGCGGTCAGGCTTTCCGGCGGCAGGACCTTGCCGGTGCCGCGCCAGACGCCCTGGTTGCGGTCATAGCTTTCCAGCCCGTCGCGCAGGGCCTTGGCGGCCAGCTTCTGCATCTCGGGGTCTTCGGTGGCGCGGATCGAGAGGCCACCGGAGAAGAACTCATCCTCGCCGAAGGTGCCCGAAAGCTGGCGGCGGATCTCGTCGGTGAAATAGTCGCGCGGCGGCAGCACATCGCGGTAGGCCGGGATCTCGCCGCCCTGCACGGTGCGCAGGGGTTCGGCCTTGGCGGCCTCGGCGGTGGCCTGGTCGAGATAGCCGTTCTGCTCCATCTCGTTCAGCACATAGTTCCGCCGGGCGACCAGCTTGTCATGGTCGCGCACCGGGTGGAACTTGCTCGGCTCTTTCGGCATGGCGCCAAGGGTCGCGGCCTCGGCCGGGGTCAGCTCGTTCAGGGTTTTGTTGAAATAGGTCTGCGCCGCCGCGGCCACCCCGTAGGAGTTCTGCCCGAGGAAGATCTCGTTGAGGTAAAGCTCCAGGATGCGGTCCTTGGACAGGGTCTGTTCCAGCCGCGTGGCCAGGATGATTTCCTTGATCTTGCGTGCCACGGTGCGGTCGCCCGACAGTAGGAAGTTCTTGGTCACCTGCTGCGTGATGGTCGAAGCGCCGCGCGCGTTCTGCCCGCGCGAGCGGATCGCCTCCAGACCCGCCGCGAGCATCCCCTGCACGTCATAGCCGGCATGGGTGTAGAAGTGCTTGTCCTCGGCCGAGATGAAGGCCTGCTTCACAAGATCGGGAATATCGGCGATCGGCACGAAGAGTCGCCGCTCGGTCGCGAATTCGTCCATCAGCTGGCCTTCGGCCGAGTAAATCCGGCTGATCGTCGGCGGCGCATATTGCGCGAGGCTCTCGTGGCTCGGCAAGTCGCGGGAATACATGTAGAAAATGCCGCCAACCGTGAGGGCTGCGAACAATAGACCCAGCGTGACCATCGAAAAGATGGCCCCGAAGAATGACACGATAAACCGAAGCACGCGCGATGCCCTCTCTTAGCTGGCCGTCCCTATATAGGCTTAGCGCCAGCAAGGTCAAAAGAATGCCAAGGCCCGGCGCAGATTGCCGGAACAAAGCCGCCTATGGGCGTTGGTGCGGCCCTAGGGAGAGGCCGCATCCGCCGCGGCCCAGGCCTTCAACCCGTCGCGGATCGCCCGCGCCATGGTCTGGCGCCATTGCGGGTCCAGAAGATGCTCCAGATCGCTTTCCGACGAAAGGAAGCCGACCTCGAGCAGGACCGAAGGGATATCGGCCGATTTCAGCACCGCGAAAGAGGCCTCCTGATGCGGATGGCGGTGCATCCGGATCTTGGCGGCGCTGATCGCCTCCACCAGCGCATCGGCCAGCCGGGCGGTGCGCGGCTGAGTCTCGGCCCGGGCCATGTCCATTAGGACGGTCGCCACCACGTCATCCTGCTGGCTGAGGTCGATGCCCGCCAGAAGGTCGTCACGGTTGTGCCGCTCGGCCAGCGTGGCCGAGGCCTTGTCGGTCGCCTCATCGGCCAGGGTATAGACCGTGGCCCCCACCGCCTCGCCCTCGGCCAGGGCATCGGCGTGGAGGGCCAGAAACACCTGCGCCCCGGCCATATGCGCGATCGAGATCCGCTGTTCGAGGGGGACGAAACTGTCATCCTCGCGGGTCAGGATCACCTTGAAGCCGCCGTCGCGCAGAAGCACCTCCTTCAGTTCGCGGGCAAAGACCATCATCAACTTGGCCTCGGTCTGGCCATCGCGCTCTGCCCCGGGGTCGATGCCGCCATGGCCGGGGTCGAGGACCACGATCAGCGGCCCCGAGCCGCGCTTGGGCACCGGCACCAGCGGCGCGGGCTTGGGCAAAGCCCAACCCTCGGGCTCGGGCTCCGCCGCCTTGGCGGCAAAGGCGGCCTCGCTCGCCGGGGTGAGCTTCAGGTGAATGGCGGTCGCCGCCTTGGTCTCCATGCCCGCCTCGGCCACCAGCATCGGGCGCTTGAGGTCCAGCACCAGCCGCGACCAGCCGGGCCGGAACTCTCCGGCGCGCAAACCGGCGATCAGCGCGGATTTCTGCGGCATGGCATCCAGCCCCGACCAGTCGACCTCGCGGAAATCCATGATCAGCCGCGGCGGCCCGTCCAGCACCCGCACCCGCCAGGGCACAGGCTGGCTCAGGCCCAGGACCAGTTCCACCCCGCCCGCCGCATCGGCAAGGTGGCTGGCCTTGGGATCCAGCCGCGCCAGCGCCGACAATTGCTGCGCCTGAAGACCAGACAGACCGACGCCCAGAAGCAACCCGGTCACCAGAACCGCAAGCCGAACCCAGAACCCCACCCTTAACCCTTTCATCCAGACGAAAATATCCCACGGGGGTCCGGGGGTGTGAAACCCCCGGCCTCCGCCACATTCACCGCCGCTGCGCCATATAGGCCTGCAGGCGCGCCAGGCCCTCCACGATATCCGCCGTGGCCCGCGCATAGGAAAACCGCAAGGTCTGCCCGCCGCGCCGCGGGTCGAAATCGAGGCCGGGCGTCACCGCCACCCCCGCCTCGCGCAGAAGCTCGGCCGAGAAGGCCAGCGAATCCTGCGTATGCCGGCTCACATCAGCATAGATGTAGAAGGCCCCATCCGGCGGTGCAAAGCTGGTGAAGCCGGCCTTGGGCAGGCCCTCCAGCATCAGGCGGCGGTTCTCGGCATAGATGGCGCGGTTGGTCTCCATCTCGTCCACGCAGTCGAGCGCCGCGAGTGCCGCCACCTGCGCCACATGCGGCGCGCAGATGAAGAGGTTCTGCGCCAGGCGCTCGACGGTGCGGATGTGATCCTCGGGCACCACCATCCAGCCGATCCGCCAGCCGGTCATCGCGAAATATTTCGAGAAGGAGTTGATCACATAGGCCGCGTCGCTGATTTCCAGCACCGAGACGGCCCGGTCGCCGTAATGCAGCCCGTGGTAGATTTCGTCCGAGACAAAGCTGATGCCGCGCGCCGCACAGACCTGCATCAGGGCGGACAGCGCCGCCTTGTCGAGCATGGTGCCCGAAGGATTGCCGGGCGAGGCGATGATCAGGCCCTGCAGGTCCAGCCCCGCCAGATCCTCCGGCACCGGCTGCAGGCGGTTCTCGGCCCGGGATTGGATGCCCACCGGCACCAGGTCCAGCGCGCGCAGGATCTGGCGGTAGGAGGGATATCCCGGCTCGCCCAGACCCACCCGGTCGCCCCCATCGAAAAGCGCGGTGAAGGCCAGAAGGAAGGCCCCCGAAGAGCCCGAGGTGACCACAACCCGCGCCGGGTCGAGATCGACGCCATACCAGCGCTGGTAAAGCCGGGCGATCCCGGCGCGCAGGTCAGGCAGGCCGAGCGTGACGGTATAGCCGAGCGGCTGTTCCAGGGCGCGGGCCACGGCGGCATTGGCCCCTTGCGGCGCGCCGGTGCCGGGCTGGCCCACCTCCATATGGATGATATGGCGGCCGGCCTCCTCGGCCTTGCGGGCGGCTTCGACCACATCCATCACAATGAAGGCATCCACCTGCCCGCGACTTGATCTCTTCATCCACCTGCCCCATTCTGACGCCCCATGTTCCCGCGCGGGCGGCTGGCGTCAAGCAGCCTTCCGATCCGCGCCCTTCAAAGGTCCGTCATGCGCCGTATTGCCCTTGCCCTTTGCCTGTCGCTTGCCGCCCTGCCCGCTCTGGCCGGCGGCCTGGGCGAGATGACCCCAGCCGAACGCGATGCCTTCCGGGCCGAGGTGCGGCAATATCTGATCGACAATCCCGAAGTGATCATGGAGGCGATGCAGGTCCTGCAAAACCGGCAGGATCAGGCGGCGGCGCAGGCCGATAGCAAGATGCTGTCGGACAATGCCGACGCCATCTTCAAGGACACGGCGAGCTGGGTTGGCGGCAATCCGGAGGGCAATGTCACCGTCGTCGAATTCATGGACTACCGCTGCACCTATTGCCGCAAGGCCTATTCCGAGGTCGAGGATCTGGTGAAGAACGACGGCAATATCCGCTTTGTCGTCAAGGAGTTCCCGATCCTCGGCGAGGATTCGCTGACCTCGTCGAAATTCGCCATCGCGGTGAAGCTCTTGCATGGCGACCAGGCCTACAAATCGGTGCATGACGCGCTGATCAGCCTGCGCGGCACGCCGGACTCGGAAACGCTGGGCCGGCTCGCCAAGACGCTGGGCTATGACCCCGCGCCCATCCTGGCCAAGATGGACAGCAGCGAGGTCACCGGCGTGATCGAAGAGAACCACGCCCTGGCGCAGAAGCTGAACATCACGGGGACGCCGACCTTCGTCATCGACACCAAGATGCTGCGCGGCTATTTGCCGGAGGCGGGCATGAAAGAGATCGTCGATCAGGAACGCGCCGGCTGAGGCGCGAGTTTGATCTGAAATTCGGGCGGGGCGGTCTTGAACGGTCCCGTCATGCGGCAGATCAGGAAAGGCGCGCAAGCTGTTGCGGGCGCTGGATTTACCGGGGAACTGACCGCAAAAGGCGCTGTCTTCCTTTCGTCTTCCTTCTGTCTTCCTTGCGTCTCTACGCGCGGAAGATTTTGGGGGCGTTAACCAATCTGCAGGACGGGCGGGAATCGGGGGGCTCTGCGCCCCACCGCCGGACGTGGCCCCGCTTCAACCGCGCTGTTTGTCGCTTTGGCCGTCGTGCGGGCCGAGGGGCCGGGCAGGTGCATCTTCCCACCAGTCGGCCAGCAGCGGCCTGCGCTCGCGGTTCAGGGGATAGACGATGCGGTTTTCCGGCTTGGAAGCCTCGCCCACCACAAGAAGTTCCACATCCGCTTCGGTGTTGTTGATAAAGGTATGGGCAAGGCCGGTGCCGGCCGGGAAGCCCACGCCGTCGCCCGGCGCAAGCCGGTGCAGATGACCGTCAAGCCAGACATCGGGCGTGCCGGAGATGACATAGACGAATTCCTCCTCGGCGCTTTCGGCGTGGGGGAGCGAGGTGCGGCGGCCCGGCAGCAGGCGTTCGTGATGGATGCCAAGGCGTTGCAGGCCGAAATGCTGGCCGAAGGCGGCGCCGTGGCTCATCGGCTCATCGCGGTCGCGGTGCTGGAAGGCCAAGGGATTTTCGATCTCGGTCCAATGGACGATCTCTTTCGGGCGGTCGGTCATGCCACGGGCTCGGCGCTGTTTTCAAGTGCCGCGACGGCCTCCAGTTCGGCGGCCTTTTTCTCAACCAGATCAACGATGTGATCGACCATTCGGTCATTGCCCATCGTGTGGTCCTGCTTGCCCGCAAGGTAGACCATGCCCTTGCCCGCCCCGCCGCCGGTAAAGCCGATGTCGGTCATCAAGGCCTCGCCCGGGCCGTTCACCACGCAGCCGATGATCGACAGGCTCATCGACGTGGTGATATGCGCCAGCCGCTCTTCCAGCGCCGAGACCGTCTTGATCACGTCGAAGCCCTGCCTCGCGCAGGAGGGGCAGGAGATGATCGTGACACCCCGGTGCCGCAGACCGAGGCTCTTGAGGATCTCGAACCCGACCTTCACCTCTTCCACCGGATCGGCCGAGAGGCTGACGCGGATCGTGTCGCCGATGCCGGACCAGAGCAGGTTGCCCAGACCGATCGCCGATTTCACCGTGCCCGAGACCAGCCCGCCCGCCTCGGTGATGCCAAGGTGGATCGGCGCATCGGTCACCGTGGCCAGCTGCTGATAAGCCGCCGCCGCCATGAAGACATCGGAGGCTTTCACCGAGATCTTGAATTCGTGAAAATCGTTGTCCTGCAACAACTTGATATGGTCGAGGCCCGATTCCACCATCGCATCCGGGCAAGGTTCGCCATATTTCTCCAGGAGGTGCCGCTCCAGCGAGCCGGCATTCACCCCGATCCGGATCGAGCAGCCGTGGTCCTTGGCGGCCTTGACCACCTCGGCCACGCGCCTGGCATCGCCGATGTTGCCGGGGTTGATGCGCAGGCAGGCGGCGCCGGCCTCGGCGGCCTCGATCGCGCGTTTGTAGTGGAAATGGATGTCCGCCACGATCGGCACCGGGCTTTCGGCGACAATATGCTTCAGCGCGGCGGTCGATTCCTCATCCGGGGTCGAGATGCGGACGATGTCGGCCCCGGCCACGGCACAGCGCTGCACCTGTTCCAGCGTCGCCTTGACGTCCGAGGTGATCGTGTTGGTCATGGTCTGCACCGAGATCGGCGCGTCGCCGCCGACCAGCACCTTGCCGACCCGGATCTGGCGGCTGACACGGCGTTCGATGTTGCGCCAGGGGCGGATCGGATTGTGGGTCATGGCTTGTCCTCAGGTTCGCGTGCCCGCAGTGATAGGCCGGGCGCGCGGGGCCTGCAACGGCAGAAGCCCGGCCGATCACAGACCTGCGATGCGGCCGGGCCTGTCGCCCGACCAGACCTGCCACTCGCTTGCGGTCAGTTTTGCGGGGCCTGGCCCGTGCTGTCGGCCACCGGGGTGACCTGCGTCGCCTCGGCCACATTGACGAAATGCGCCAGATCGGAATCGCCCGTCTGGTCCGCCACTTGGAAATTCGAGGTCAGGGAGGCCGCATCCAGCGCCAGGTTCTTGATCACATTCGAGCCGGGCGAGGCCGGACCATAGGTCTTGCCGTTGACCGAGAAATAGACCGAGCCCGAGTTGCCCGCCCGCAGCACCGGCGCCTTGGCCAGTTGCGGCACGGTATAGCGCTCACCCGCATCGAGGATCTTCTCGAACAGCACGGTGCCATCCACCGCCGAGACCCGCACCCACGAGGGGCGGACAGCAAGGATCTCGACCCCAGGGGCCGAAGCCGCCACGACCTGGACCGGCGATTCCGCGGCCACGGCCTGCGCCACCGCCTGATCCACGGTGGACTGGGCCGGCACTTCGGCGGCGACATTGGGGTTGATCGCGGCGATCGGGCCATCGCGCGGTGTCATGACCGGCACATTCAAGGCCTCGGGGCGCGACAGAAGATCGGCCGCAGCACCGGAGGAGGCATCCGCCACCTGCGCCGGGGCCGAACGCACCAGCGGAGCCACGCCTTTGACATTGCCCAGGGGGTCGATCTCGGCCACCACGGAGGGCGCCTCGTTCACCGGGGCCAGCTGGACGCGTTGCACCTCTTGCAGGACCGACCAGCCGCCATAGCCCAACGCGCCGATCAGCGCGATCAGCACAGCGAAAGAGCCGATGGCGCCGGGCTCGACCCGGGAAAACACGCTTTCGCCCTGCGGGACGAAGCTGGCATGCACGAAGGGATCGCGATTTTCCGGCGCCACGCGGTTGCGGGCGGCCTTGATCATCTGGCCCGAGGCCGCAGCCGACATGCCATGCGCGACTTCGAAATTCGCCTCGCGGCAGAAACGGGCAAAAGCCTCGTCCGGCTCCATCCCCAGATAGCGGGCATAGGAGCGGACATGACCGGCCACAAAGCCCGGCGTTTCAAAGGCGGAGACATCGGCATTCTCGATCGCGGCGATATAGGACGCCTTGATCTTCAGCTCGCGCTGCACGTCCAGAAGCGACTTGCCCAGCGTGGCGCGCTCGCCCCGCATGAGGTCGCCAAGCCGCAACTCGAAGTCGTCAAAGCCCTTTGGACCTTCCGACTCCGGCGTCGGTGTGCGGAATTTCCGCCCGATCATGCGCCCTGTCCCATCACTGCCCCGTATCATTCCTGAGTCGCATTAAGGTTCGACTCATGGCGGTTCGTATTCCGTAAAGGCTAGCACAGGGCAAGCCCTTTTGCATATGCGAGAGTCCTCAGGCCGAGGCCTGCGCGCGATTCAGCGCACAGTGGCCCCAGAGCCTGTCCATCGCCTGCACCAGATGGTCGATCTGGGCCGCGTCATGCACCGGAGAGGGGGTAAAACGCAGTCTTTCCGTGCCGCGCGGCACGGTGGGGTAGTTGATCGGCTGCACATAGATGCCGTGGTCTTCCAACAGCATGTCCGACAGCATCTTGCAATGGATGGGGTTGCCGACATGGACGGGCACAATATGCGTACCGCAGTCGATGATCGGCAGGCCCAGACCCTTCAGCCGCATCTTGAGGATTCTTGCATTCAGCTGCTGGCTGTCGCGCAAATATTGGGCAGTTTTCAGGATGCGGACCGAGGTCGCGGCACCGGCCGCAACGGCGGGCGGCAGCGAGGTGGTGAAGATGAATCCGGGCGCATAGGAGCGCACCGCATCGACCATTTTCGCGCTTGCAGCAATGTAGCCGCCGAAGACGCCGTAGGCCTTCGCAAGGGTCGCATTGATGATGTCGATCCGCTGCATCTGGCCATCGCGTTCGGCCACGCCGGCCCCGCGCGGACCATACATGCCGACGGCATGGACCTCGTCGATATAGGTCAGCGCGCCGAACTCTTCGGCCAGATCGCAGATCTCCTTGATCGGGCCGAAATCGCCGTCCATCGAGTAGATCGATTCGAAGGCGATCAGCTTGGGCGCCTTGCGATCATCCGCCGCCAGAAGGCTGCGCAGGTGGGCCATGTCGTTGTGGCGGAAGATCCGCTTTTCGCCACCGCCACGCCGGATGCCCTCGATCATCGAGTTGTGGTTCAGCGCGTCGGAATAGATGATCAGGCCGGGAAAGATCGCCCGCAGGGTAGACAGCGTCGCATCATTGGCGACATAGGCCGAGGTGAAGACCAGGGCCGCTTCCTTGCCATGCAGATCGGCCAGTTCCGCCTCGAGCCGCTTGTGCCAGACCGTGGTGCCAGAGATGTTGCGCGTCCCGCCCGAGCCTGCGCCCGAGACATCCAGCGCCTCGTGCATCGCGGCCAGCACTTCGGGATGCTGGCCCATGCCGAGGTAATCATTGCCGCACCAGACCGTGATATCGCGCGTCGAGCCATCGGGGCGGTGCCAGGTGGCATGGGGGAAACGGCCCTTGTCACGTTCGATGTCGATGAAGGTGCGGTAGCGGCCCTCATCGTGCAAACGGTTCAGGGCAGCATCCAGCGCGGCATCATAGGTGTTCTGGGCGGTCATGTCGGTCTCCAATTCGCCGGTACTCTGCGGCGAAATCCTTACGGTTCCCTTGATTTGCCTCAAAGGAACCGGATTTTACAGGTGGCATTTTGCCTCGCCGCCCGGAAATTCGGCTCAGGAGGCCGGGCCGACCTCCAGCACGATGACGCAAGCTTTGCCTTTTTTGCCGCGTTTGTCATCACAGGCCTTCTTGGCAGCCGCCGAGGCGCTGGCCGGATCGGTGAAATCGCTGAGGGCAATCGCGGTATTGACCGGGGCGCCATCCTTCATGAAGCCGTCATCGGGTGCCAGCGCCATGGCCGAGTAATGCGACTTGTCGCCCGGCACGAAAAGCGCCAGCGCCTGGGAATTGGTCGCCACCAGACGCAGGGTCTTCAATTCATCGGGTTTCAGGAAGGGATAGACATGCAGGGTGACCTTGGCGCCTTGCAGGGTGTTGACCTCGGTCGGCACATCGCCCGCCCAGACCGCGCTGGCCAGGGTTGCGCTGGCCAGCGTTGCGCCGGCCACGACGGCCCCGATCAGGCCACGTCCAAATACTTTCACCATCTGACACTCCTTTGCAGCACTATGCATCCGCAGAACTTTGCCGTGCCTTAACGTGAAAATCCCGGTCTGGACAGTCCCCTCACGCCTGCTAGGCTCCGCCCCGCCGATCAATTGATGGAGATTGCGATGACCGCCACCCCGAATCTGGCCCCCGTTCTGGACCTTATCGACGCGACCTTGCCCGAGGCGCTGGACCGGTTGATGGATCTTTTGCGAATCCCCTCGATCTCGACCGACCCGGCCTTCAAGCCCGATTGCGCCCGCGCCGCCGACTGGCTGGTGCGCGATCTGGAGGGGCTGGGCTTCACGGCCTCCTCGCGCCCGACGCCCGGCCATCCGATGGTGGTGGCGCATGGCGGCGAAAGCGCCGGCACGGCAGACAGCACGCATCTTCTGTTCTACGGCCACTATGACGTGCAGCCGGTCGACCCCCTGTCGCTCTGGACCCGCGACCCCTTCGACCCGGCGATCGAGGAGACGCCCAAGGGGCGCGTCCTGCGCGGTCGCGGCTCGTCGGATGACAAGGGGCAGCTGATGACCTTCATCGAGGCCTGCCGCGCCTGGAAGGCCGTGCATGGCACCCTGCCCGGCAAGCTGACGATCTTCCTGGAGGGGGAGGAGGAATCCGGCTCGCCCTCGCTGATCCCTTTCCTGAAAGAGAATGCGGCGGAGCTGAAGGCCGATGTGGCGCTGATCTGCGACACCGGCCTCTTTGAAAGCCGGGCGCCGGCGATCACCACCATGCTGCGCGGCCTTCTTGGCGAGGAGTTGACGCTTCATGCCGCCAACCGTGACCTGCATTCCGGCATGTATGGCGGTCTGGCGCAGAACCCGATCACCGTGCTGACGAAGATCCTCGCCGGGCTGCATGACAGCGAAGGCCGGGTGCAGGTGCCGGGCTTTTATGACGGCGTGCCGGAACTGTCGGACGAATTGCGCAGCCAGTGGCAGAACCTGTCCTTCGACCACACCCGCTTTCTGGGCGATGTGGGGCTTTCGGTGCCTGCGGGCGAACAGGACCGCACGCCCCTGGAAAAGCTCTGGTCGCGGCCCACGGCCGAGATCAACGGCATCTGGGGCGGCTATACCGGCGACGGGTTCAAGACCGTGCTGCCGGGCGAGGCGCATGCCAAGGTCTCGTTCCGGCTCGTCGGCCAGCAGAACCCCGACAAGCTGCGTGAAGCTTTCCGCGCCTGGGCCGAGGCGCAATTGCCGGCCGATTGCCGGATCGAGTGGAAGGGCCACGGCAATTCCCCGGCTTCGGTGATGGAGATCGGCCACCCGGCCTTTGCCGCCGCGCGCACCGCCCTGACCGAGGAATGGAACATGCCCGCAGCCTTCATCGGCTCGGGCGGGTCGATCCCGGTGGCGGGCTATTTCAAGACCTATCTCGGGATGGATGCGATCCTGATGGGCTTTGGCAAGGACGACGACCAGATCCATTCGCCGAACGAGAAATATGACCTGGAAAGCTTCCACAAGGGCATCCGCTCCTGGGCGCGTGTCCTGGCGAAGCTGGCCTGAGATGGCGCAGGATCTGGTGATCCGGGACGCTGGCCCCGGGGATGAGGCGGCCTGGCGCGGGCTGTGGCAGGGCTTTCTCGACTATTACGAGACGGCACTTGACCCCGCGATCACAGCCAGCACCTGGGCACGGCTGATGGATGCGACAAGCCCGATGAAGATGCGGCTGGCCGAGGTCGGCGGTGAGGTTCTGGGCTTTGCCATCCACCAGCATCACCCCTCGACCTGGGTGATGGGGGATGACTGCTATCTGGAGGATCTCTTCGTCTCGCCGCTGGCGCGGGGCCAGGGGCTGGGGCGGGCGCTGATCGAGGATCTGATGGAACTCGCCCGGGCGCGGGGGTGGCACCGGCTTTACTGGAACACCAACGAGGGCAATGCGACGGCGCGCAGGCTTTATGACAGCATCGTGCCGAGCGACGGGCATATCCGCTACCGGCTGACGCTTTAGCCTTGGGCGGGGGAGATCGGAGGGGCCAGCCCCTCCGAACCACCCTGCCGGAGGGGCTTTTGCAGCCCCTCCCGGACCTCCCCAAGGCGACAGTCCTTGGACGGCAGACGAAAACGGGGGCCCGCGGTGGGGCCCCCGTTTCGGCTTCAGGAGACAGGGCTCATTCGGCCTTCAGGATGGTGGCCTCGTGCAGGCCGTTCTTGGTTTCCGAGGTCACGCTGACCTTTTCGCCGGCCTTGAACCCGGCCAGCTTGAACCCTGCGGGCAGGTGATAGGTCATGCCATTGGACAGGGTCACGGTCATCGCCTTGGTGTCGATCGACTTGATCGTGCCCGAGGTCGTGGTGGCGGCGGCAAAGGCGGCGCCGCCCAGTGCCAGGCTGGCGGCGATGGCGGCGGACAGGACCGGGACGAGGACATTCGAACGCATGTCAGATACTCCATTCGGGGGGGAGAGCGCCCGGTTGCGGGGCTTGCTCCCACAGGATTGTGCAAGACGCTCCGGGTCGGTCGGGTCGGCAACCCTTGCGGGTCGCCCGGCTGACTCTGGTCTTGTGAGGAAAGGCATAACCGGGGATTTCGGACTTGCGAAGGGGGTCTCACCGTCTGGTGAATGGTGTTGAATAGTTGTGCTTCACCAATGCGTTACGAATCAAGGCTCATGTGAAACCGGACGTGGAAAATGCAAACGGGGGCCGTTGCGGCCCCCGTCTTCAACCCTGGGTCTGACGCGAAATCAGGCCGCTTTCATCGCGGTGGCTTCGTGCAGCTTGCCCTTCATCTCGTAAGAGACCGAGACCTTCTGGCCGACCTTGAACTCGGTCAGCGAGAAGCCCTTGGGCAGGTGGTATTTGATGCCGTTCGACAGGACGACATAGCCGGCCTTGGTGTTGATCTTCTTGATCGTGCCGGAGACGTCCTTGACGGTCATCGGCATCGAAGCCTTGGTCGCCTTGGTGGTGGTCGCAGCGGTGGCGGCCGGAGCGGTGGCCGTGGTCGCGGTCGTTCCCGCAAAGGCAGCGCCGCCGAAGGTCATGCCAGCAATAACGACGAGGGGAAGGAATTTCGAACGCATTTCAGTTTCTCCGCTGGCTGGAGGCCTGCACTCTGCAGCACCTCGCCAAATTTCGCACAAGACGCTCTGAACCTGCTGTGTCCACGATCCTGTCTTGCGATCGCCCAGCAGCTTCCGGCCTTGCGAGAACTGGTCTACCGCGCCGTGTTACATCGGGTAAGCCGGGCTCACCATCTGGTGAGGCGGCGTGAAAAGCGGTGTTTCACCAAGGCGTTACCGGTCGGTGATCGGGGTCTGGCCCGCGTGATCCGCGCCCTGCCCGCGCAGGCGATCCGGGGCGGTTCGAAGCGGATCGGGGGGGCTGAAAAGCAAAAAGCCCTCCGGTCAGGGAGGGCCTCTTGGCTGGGAATGTGTGGCGCGGTGGACGGGGCTCGAACCCGCGACCCCCGGCGTGACAGGCCGGTACTCTAACCAACTGAGCTACCACCGCGCTTTTGTCACACTCACGTTCGCACTTGCGATTGAACGCTTCACGTTCGGGGCGGGCGGGGAAGGCTGGCGCGGTGGACGGGGCTCGAACCCGCGACCCCCGGCGTGACAGGCCGGTACTCTAACCAACTGAGCTACCACCGCTTAGCCATCCGGGCCCGCCCGAACGTGTCGGGGTATTACGGAAGCCCGTGGGCGGCGTCAAGCGGCCTCGCCACGATTTTCGCCAAAAGCCGGCGCAAGTTTTGCGGGCGGGCGGCGGGGGCGCGGATGCGCCTTGCGGGCGGGGGCGGGATTTGCGGCCAGGGGCCCGGCTGTCGATCACGAAACCGGCGCGGAAGGCCCGATCGGGCGGGCTTTTTCCGGCGCTCGGGCCGGGTCTTCGTAACAATCGGCCGGCGGATTGTTACAATCCCGGGCACGGGCTGTGCGGCATCGGCCCTCAAAGCCGCCGCACAGCCCGCCCGAAGCGCTCAAAGCAGGGTGAAATCCCCGATGTCGAGGTCGGCCACATGCCAGTTGTCGACGAGAATCTTGCCCGCCGTGCCGAAATCGAGCTTCACCCCGGTCGCGGTGTCGGTGGCGACCATATGGCTGTAAAGCGCCTGAGAGATCGCGATACGGTCGTCGCTGGCCAGGTTGTCGTCGTGGAAGTCCTTGATGCGGTCGGTGCCATCGCCGGCACGGAAGCGGAAGGTATCCGCACCAAGCCCGCCCCAGAGCACGTCATTGCCCTTCTCGCCCAGGATATAATCCGACCCGGCGCCGCCCTTGATCGTGTCGGCGCCCGCCCCCGAGAAGATATAGTCGCCCTTGGTGCTGCCGGTGACGCTGTCCGCCCCCGCCATCAGAAGCGATTCCACGGCCAGCCCGCCCGAGGTGTTGAAGGCGTCGTAGATGCTGGTGGCGGTCAGCGACAGGCCGGTGACCGTGATCAGCGGCGCGTGCGCCCCGTTGAACAGCGTGACCCCGGAGACCGTGCCGCCGGTGACCCCGGAGAAGGAATAGGTGAAATCGGTGCCGAAAACCGTCAGACCGTCGCCACCGCTGTTGTCGACCAGCGTGAAGGACGTGCTTCCGGCCGAGACCGGCGACAGCGCGCTGAAATCAATGAAATCCGTAACTTTGCCTCTAAATCCCAGGGCTGCGCCCCAAGTGACCTGTGCCATGACAATCCCCTCCCTTTGAAAACGACCGGACGGTCGTTAACGGGCAGAGTTCACGGGGTCGGCAAGCCTGTCAAGCGCGCTGAAAGGCCAGTCTTGCAGGGGATTTCACGCCTGTCAGAGCAGGAAATCCCCGGCACCCAGCGTGGCACCGTTCAAGAGCTTCACCACGAAATCGGCCACGCCGTCGCCGGTGACATCGCCGAGGATCTCGTCCCCCGCCACAGCGATCTTGCCGAGGCCCAGAACCCCGTCGGCGGCGAAGGTGAAGTGCTGGAAGCCGTCGGTCGTGCTGTCGGCGTCAAAGCTGCGCAGGTCGATCTTGTCGCCCTGGCTCTGGTTGAAATCGGTGATCGTGTCGGTCGTGGTGGCATTGGACTGGTCGATATTGCCGAAGACGAAGATATCGGCCCCCAGCCCGCCGGTCAGCCGGTCGGCCCCGCGGTCGCCGAAGATGCGGTCCTTGCCGGAACCGCCGCTGATCGCATTGCCGAGGTCATCGCCAAAGAGCGTGTCATTGCCGCGGCCGCCGATCAGGTTGATGCAGTTGAAGATCGTGTCGGTGCCGGCGCCCTTGGTGTCCTGCGAGCCGATGAAGGACAGATCGACCCGCACGGCGGCAGAGATATCGGCGTAGCTCACGGTGTTCTTGCCCTGACCGCCCTGGATCAGGTCATCGCCCTTGCCGCCGTAGAGCAGGTCATTGCCGCTGCCGCCGTAAAGCTTGTCCGCCCCGCCGCCGCCATGCAGCGTGTCAGCGCCATAGCCGCCATAAAGCGTGTCGGCGGCATTGTCGTCGGCTGGTACGAACCTGCCCGGCAGACCGGCGATGTAATGGCCCCAGAGCACGTCGCGCCCCTGCCCGCCCGAAAGGAAATCGGCCCCGCCATTGCCCTGGATCGTGTCGTCGCCATGGTCGCCGAAGACCATGTCCTTGGCCAGGTCGTCGGGCGCGTCGGGATTCTCGATATAGGCATGGCCCGACAGCAGGTCATTGCCGTCGCCGCCGTACAGCACATCCATCCCGGCATCGCCGTAGATATTGTCATAGCCGGCATCGCCATGCGCGGTGTCGTTGCCCTCGAAAAGCAGGATCATGTCATTGCCGTCGCCGCCCAGCACGCGGTCATCGCCGGCCAGCGCCGAGATCGAATCGTTGCCCGCGCCGCCCTCCAGCGTGTCGGTCGCGTCGCCGCCGATCATCTGGTCGTTGCCGGTGCCGCCGTAAAGCTGGTTCATCCCCTCGTCGCCGGTCAGGACGTCATCACCCTCGCCGCCATAGATGCTGTCGTCGCCCGTGCCGCCGCCGATGATGTCCATGCCGCCGAGGCCGACGAGAAAATCGTTGCCGGCGTCGCCCGAGATGCCATCCACCCCGTCGCCGCCCGCGATCCGGTCGTCGCCATCGCCGCCGCTGAGGTCGCCGCCGCCGTTGCCGCCTTCCAGGCTGTCGTTGCCGGCATCGCCGCGCAGGGCGTCAAAGCCATCGCCGCCGTAAAGCTTGTCCGCCCCGTCGCCGCCCGAGATGTCGTCGAGGCCCGCGCCGCCCTCGGCCCGGTCATCGCCCGGCCCGCCGAGGATCGTGTCCGCGCCGCCGCCGCCATAGATCGTGTCGTTGAGAAATCCGCCGTAGATATAGTCGCCGGCACTGCCGCCGTTCAAAAGATCGTTCTTCTTGCCGTCCTTGTCGCCGTAAATGATCATTGCAATCTCCACGCCACAAATATGGCGACAGGATATGCAGGAAAATTTGACCGGTCAAAGCACGAAGTCAGCATCCGTCATGGACAGAACCGCGTTCAGCTTGATCGCGATATCCGCCGCCCCATCGCCATTCACATCCCCCAGCAGCAATCCGGCCGAATAGCTGAGTTTCCCCAGTCCCAGCGCGCCATTGCCGACAAAGGTGAACTCCTGATCGCCATCGACCAGTACATTGGCGTCGATGAAGGACAGGTCGATTTTTGAGATGACATGTTTGAACCCATAGATCACGTCGGTTGCACCCAGAGTAGAATCCGCAACCTCGGTATAGATGAAGTCATCCTCGCCGCCGTTCACCCGCAGCGTATCTGCGCCATGGCCCCCGACGATCTGATTTCTGCCACCACGGCCGGTGATCTCGTTGGCGGCGCTGTCGCCCAGGAGGGTGTCATTGCCGGACCCACCCTCGAGATTCTCGCAGCCGATGATCTGGTCAAGGCCAGCGCCCTTGGTGTCCTGTCGTGACGTCAGGGCAAGGTTCACGGCGACGGCCGCCGTACTTTCCTTGTAGCTGGCCCAGTCGCGCCCATCGCCACCGCTGAGGAAGTCATCGTCCAGCCCGCCCTCGAGCCGGTCATTGCCCGCGCTGCCGATCAGGGCGTCATTGCCCTCATAGCCATACAGCCTGTCGTCGCCGCCCTTTCCGTCGATCCCGTTGCCCGAAGCATTGCCCATAATCAGATCGTCGGCCTTGCCGCCCAGAACATCTTCGATGCTGATCAGGGTATCCAGCTCGCCCGGGCGGACCTCTTGCGCCGTGCTGAGCCGCAGATCGATCACAAGGATTTCCGTGGCCTTGGAATAGTCGGCCATGTCGTCGCCCGCGCCGCCGTTCATCAGGTCGTCGCCGTAATCGGCCGTCAGCGTATCATTGCCGTCGCCGCCATAAAGCGTGTCAGAACCGCCATCGTCGGTGGGCACAAGCGCGCCGGGCACCCAGTTCACATAATGGCCGAACAAGAGGTCGTTGCCATCGCCGCCCGCGAGGATATCCGCCCCCAGATCCCCCGCCATCGAATCGTTGCCCAAGCCGCCGAACAGGAAATCCTTGGCGCGGTCGTCCTTGAAGAGCGGGTTCTCGATCATCTCGTGACCGAAGATCAAATCGTCGCCCGCATTGCCATAAAGCGAGTCACGGCCAAGGTTGCCATAGACCTGATCGTTGCCCTCACCGCCCGAAACCTTGTCGTTGCCGGCATCGCCGAAAAGCCCGTCATCGCCCGCCCCGCCATCGAGGCTGTCATTGCCGGCCTGCGCGGTCAGTTCGTCGCGGCCGTCCTGCCCGAGCAGCGTGTCATTGCCCCGACCGCCGACGATGCTGTCATCGCCGGTGCCGCCGTCGCAGCTGTCGTCGCCATCGTCCCCGCCGATCACGTCGTTTGCGGCACCGCCAAAAATCACGTCGGCGCCCAGGCCGCCGCCGATCACATCGCGGCCAAGGCCACCGAAGATCTGGTCATTGCCATCACCACCGACCAACCCGTCGGCGCCAGCGCCGCCATAAAGGCTGTCATCGCCCTCGTCGCCCTCCAGCGCGTCATTGCCGTCGCCACCGGTCAGCTTGTCGTTGGCCAAGCCACCATAAAGCGCATCGATACCGCCGCCGCCAAACAGCATGTCACTGTCATTCCCGCCCAGCAGCAGATCGACGCCAAGTCCGCCATAAAGATCGTCCGAGCCGTCATCGCCGTAGAGGGTGTCCGCACCGCCACCCCCGAACAGCGAGTCCGCCATGTCCAGACCGGCGATCACATCCGCGGCGCTGCCCCCGGACAGCCGGTCGGCGGTTGGTCCGTTCTCGTCGCCCGTGATGTTCATGTTTCACTCCACACCGGTTACGCGGGATTTGTACATGAAGGCAAAGGCTACAGGTGCGGCGGCAACCAGTCAAAGATGAATTGCGGCGTTGGCCTCAAGGCTTTCGCCTCAAGGCGTTGGCCTTATGGCGCCGGGATGAACTCGGCATTGTCGCTGGGCGGCAGCTGGAAGCGGCCGTGTTCCCAGTCGCCCTCGCGCCAGGCCTGTTTGGCGGCCTCGATCCGTTCCTGCGAGGAGGCGACGAAGTTCCACCAGATGTGGCGCGGCCCGTCCATCGTCGCGCCGCCCAGCAGCATGACATGGGCGCCGAGCGCGCCTGCCGTAATGCCGATCCGGTCGCCGGGGCGGAAGATCAGCATCTCGCCCGCCTGATGGGTCACGCCGCCCACCGTCACCTCGCCTTGCAGGATATAGATGCCGCGGTCCTCGTGGTTGTCGGGCAAGGGCAGCGTCGCCCCGGCGGCAAGGGTCACATCGGCGTAAAGCGTCTCGGACGGGGTGGCGACGGCGGCCTTGGCGCCCCAGGCCTCGCCCAGGATCAGGCGCACCAGCTTGCCCTCGCCCTCCAGCACCGGAAGCTCCTCGGCGGGGGCGTGCAGGAAGGAGGCCGGATCATCCTCGCGGTCCTTGGGCAGGGCAAGCCAGGTCTGCAACCCGAACAGGCTTTGCGGCGCCTGGCGACCCGGCCCGTCCATCCGTTCGGAATGGGTGATCCCCTTGCCCGCCGTCATCAGGTTGACCGCCCCCGGGGTGATCCAGGCGTCGGTGCCCAGCGAATCGCGGTGGTGCATCGCGCCCTTCAGCAGATAGGTCACGGTGGCCAGCCCGATATGGGGATGCGGGCGGACATCGACGCCCTTGCCGGTCAGAAACTCGGCCGGGCCCATCTGGTCGAAGAAGATGAAGGGGCCGACCATCTGGCGCGCCTTGGAGGGCAAGGCGCGGCGCACCTCGAACCCGCCGAGGTCATGGACGCGGGGGATGATCACGGTTTCGATTGCATCGACCGCATCGCCAAGCGGAAGAACATGGTCAAGGGCGGGGTTCCAGCTCATCTCAATCTCCTTCTTTGCGCATCTTATATAGTGTCCTGCCGCCGGATGCGCGTCACGGATTTCGCACATTGTCTGTTTGCGCCTGCGCTTGGGGGCCATCCACCCGCACGGCCAGTTGATTGGAAAGCCTGCGCCAGCGGTCGTAAGACGGCGCCAAAGCAGGAGACATGCGATGCGACTTTCAGTTCTGGCGGTGATGATGGGATTGGCCTGGCCCGCCGCGGCGGCAGATCTGCCCCGGCTGGTGGAGCCGAGCCTGCACCTGCCCGCCAGCGCCGGGGGAGAGACCCGCGTCGCCCTGACCTTCGACGCCTGCGACGGTAGGGTCGATCACCGCATCCTCGACCTTCTGGAGCAGAAATCCATCCCCGCCACGGTCTTCGTCTCGGGCAAGTGGCTGGCGCGCAATGCGGAGGCCTTTGCCGAAATGAAGGCCCACCCCGACCTTTTCGAGATCGAGGATCACGGCGCCCGCCATATCCCCGCCGTCGATTACCCGACCCGGGTCTATGGCCTGAAGGCCGCAGGCTCGCCCGCGGCCGTTCTGGCCGAGGTGAAGGGCGGCGCGGATCAGATCACCGCGGCAGGTGGCCCGGCGCCCGCGTGGTTCCGCGGTGCGACGGCGAAATACGACAGCTCGGCCATGGCCGAGATCCGCGGCCTCGGGCTTCAGGTCGCGGGCTATTCGCTCAACGGCGACAGCGGGGCCAGCGTCTCCGCCGCCGAGGCGACACGGCGCTTTGGCCAAGCCCGGGACGGCGATGTGATCATCGCCCATATCAACCAGCCGACCCGAGCGGCAGGGGCCGGCGTGGCGGCGGGCATCGCGGCCTTGCAGGCCAAGGGCGTGGTCTTCGTAAGGCTCGAGGACGCCATCCCCGCCCCCCTGGCCGAGACCACTCGGCGCTGAGCCCCTGCCGCAAAAGGCTCCCGGCTTTTGGCCCCTCTTGGCTTTTTGCCCCTTCTGACGCAGAAGGGCAGGCTGATGGAGGGTCCCCATGGCCGAACGTTTCGCATTCCAGATCAACGCCAGAGATGGCCGCGCCCGCACCGGGGTGATCCAGACCCCGCGGGGCGAGATCCGCACCCCCGCCTTCATGCCGGTCGGAACCGCGGCCACGGTCAAGGCGATGCTGCCCGAAAGCGTGCGCGCGACCGGGGCGGATATCCTCCTGGGCAACACCTATCATCTGATGCTGCGCCCAACCGCCGAGCGGATCGCCCGGCTTGGCGGCTTGCACAAGTTCATGAACTGGAACCGCCCGATCCTGACCGACTCGGGCGGGTTCCAGGTGATGAGCCTCGCCGCCCTGCGCAAGCTGACCGAGGAGGGGGTGAAATTCTCCTCCCACATCGACGGCTCGAAACACATGCTCAGCCCCGAGCGCAGCATGGAGATCCAGAAGCTTCTCGGCTCCGACATCGTGATGTGCTTTGACGAATGTCCCGCCCTGCCCGCGACGGATGAGGTGGTGGCGAAATCGATGCGGATGTCGATGCGCTGGGCGAAACGCTCGCGCGATGCCTTTGGCGACCGGCCGGGCCATGCCCTGTTCGGCATCCAGCAGGGCGGCGTCAACAAGGACCTGCGCGGCGAAAGCGCCGAGGCGCTGCGCGGCATCGGCTTTGACGGCTATGCGATCGGCGGCCTTGCGGTCGGCGAGGGGCAGGAAGCGATGTTCGGCGTCCTCGACTACGCGCCCGGCATGCTGCCAGAGGACAAGCCGCGCTATCTGATGGGGGTCGGCAAGCCCGATGACATCGTGGGTGCTGTCGAACGCGGCGTCGACATGATGGACTGCGTTTTGCCCAGCCGCTCCGGCCGCACCGGTCAGCTGTGGACGCGGCGCGGGCCTGTCACCATCAAGAACGCCCGCCACCAGGACGACCCGCGCCCGGTGGATGCCGACTGCACCTGCCCCTGCTGCCGCAACTACTCCCGCGCTTATCTGCACCATGTCTTCAAGGCGGAAGAGATCATCGCCTCGATGCTGATGACCTGGCACAACCTGCATTACTACCAGGAGCTGATGCAGGGCCTGCGCGATGCCATCGCGGCGGGGCGGCTGTCGGCCTTCGTCGCCGAGTTCCACGAGAACCGCGCCAAGGGGGATATCGAGCCGCTATGAGGACAAGCCTCGCTGCCTTGTTCGCCACGGTGCTTCTGACCACCCCGGCCACCCCCGCCGATTACTGCGGCCTGACCGGTGCTGCGCGGACGGCCGTGGCCGAGGATCTGGCGGGCAGCTGGCAGGCGGTGTTCCGCAGCGGGCTGATCGAGATGGAGGACGGCAAGGTGCAGCCCCTGCCCGCGCAGGAGGAGCCGGAGACGGCCATCTTCACCTCGGACGGGCGGAGCCTGACTCTGGCCGAGGATACGCTGTTTCCTGCCGTGACCCTCATGCCCTACAGCGTGGTCTCGCTGCAGACGCGGCCGGATTTCGCCCTGCCGGGGGAATCGCCGCTGATGGCGGCCGAACTGCTTGCCCCCGAGGTCGAGGCGACGGGCCTGCCCTGTGACCCTGCGAGCTTGCCGCAATTCCTTGCCAAGGTGCCGATGGACGGCGGCGCGAGTGCGACGCTGTGGGTCTTTGCCCTGTCGAAGGACAGGATGGCCCTTGTCGTTCAGGGCGCGGGTGGCGGTCAGGCGGCGCGGGCGGTTTTCGACCTCAGCCGCGCGCCCTGACGGCCCCCGAGCCATGCAAATATCGCAGGTCAGCCCTGTGCTGTAAGTCGCAGCCGCGCCTTGCACCGGCGCGGATCGTCCCTAGGTGTCATCCATCGCCTTTCGGGCGCGCTGTTGCCGCCCCTGACTTCCCCGAAAAGGATGCTACCGATGACCGAGACCCTCTTCACCCCCCTCACGGTCGGCGCGCTGTCGCTGAAGAACCGTGTCGTCATGGCCCCGCTGACGCGCAACCGCGCCAAGCCCGAGGATGACACCCCCTACGAGCTGCATGCCGAATATTACGCGCAACGCGCCGGCGCCGGCCTGTTGATCACCGAAGGCACCCAGATTTCGCCCGAGGGCAAGGGCTATGCCTGGACCCCGGGGATCTACAGCGCCGCTCAGGTCGAGGGCTGGAAGAAGGTCACCAAGGCCGTGCATGACAAGGGCGGCAAGATCGTCGCCCAGATCTGGCATGTCGGCCGGGTCAGCCATACCTCGCTGCAAAAGGGCGGCGTGGCCCCGGTGGCACCATCCGCCATCGGCGCCTTCTCCAAGACCTTCGACGGCAAGGGCTTTGTCGAAACCTCGGTGCCCCGCGCACTGGACACCGAAGAGATCGCCCGCGTGGTCGATGACTACCGCAAGGCCGCCGAGAATGCCCGGGACGCGGGCTTTGACGGGGTCGAGATCCATGCCGCCAATGGCTATCTGATCGACCAGTTCCTGCGCGACACCTCCAACAAGCGGACCGACGCATACGGCGGCTCGATCTCCAACCGGGTGCGCTTCCTCGCCGAGGTGGTTTCCGCCGTGGCGGGCGTTCTGGGCGCGGACCGGGTGGGCGTGCGGCTCAGCCCCTTCTCCAACGCCAACAATGTTGGCCTGGACAGCGACACGGTGGCGACCTTCTCGGCCGCTATCGACGTGCTGAATGCGGCGGGCGTGGCCTTCCTCCACATGGTCGAAGGCCAGACCGGCGGGGCGCGCGACTGGCCCGCGGGCGCGCTGGAAACCCTGCGCGACCGCTTCAACGGCGTCTACATGGCCAACAACGGCTATGACCGCGCCGCGGCGGTTGCGGCGGTGGCCGGTGGCAAGGTCGACCTCGTGGCCTTCGGCAAGCTCTACATCTCCAACCCGGACCTGGCCGAGCGTCTGGCCCTGGATGCGCCCCTGAACCCGCTGCCCACCGCCAACCTCTACGGCGGCGGCGCCGAGGGCTATACCGACTACCCGACCCTGGCCCAAGTCGCGGCCTGAGCCGGACCCCCAAACCCTCCCGCGTGCGCCTTGCGCGGGAGGAAGTCACATCTCTCAGCTTTTCTGCAAAGGCCGCTTGAAGATTTTTGCGGCAAGGCGCAGGCTCTCAGAATGTGTTGTTCGCGTGGTTGAAAGCCGTAAGGACGACCACCAGATATAGAGTTCGAAGAGGGGGAGGCCCCTATGGTTGCCGAAGCACGGGACCCCGGCCTTCCTGCCAGAAAGGAAACAAGATGACGGACAAGTTGTCACAAAGCTACCCCGTGTTGCCGCTGCGCGACATCGTGGTGTTCCCGCACATGATCGTCCCGCTGTTCGTCGGCCGCGAAAAATCGGTCCGCGCGCTGGAAGAAGTCATGGCGGATGACAAGCAGATCCTTTTGTCCAGCCAGATCGACCCTTCGGTCGACGACCCGGGCACGGATGGCATCTACCGCGTCGGCGTGCTCGCCAACGTGTTGCAATTGCTCAAGCTTCCCGATGGCACCGTCAAGGTGCTGGTCGAAGGCAAGGGCCGCGTCAAGATCACCGAATTCGTCGAGAACCCGAATTTCTTCGAGGCCCGCGCCGAACGGCTGACCGAAGTGCCCGGCGACAAGACCGCTGCCGAAGCCATGCTGCGTTCGGTGACGGACGAGTTCGAGCGCTACGCCAAGATCAAGAAGAACATCCCCGAAGAGGCCCTGCAAGCCGTGGCCGACACCCATGAACCGGCCCGTCTGGCCGACCTCGTGGCCGGTCACCTCGGCGCGGAAGTCAGCCTCAAGCAGGAGATCCTGGAGACGCTCGACGTGGCCGAGCGGCTGGAGAAGATCTTCGGTCACATGCAGGGCGAAATGTCGGTCCTGCAGGTCGAGAAGAAGATCAAGTCCCGGGTGAAGACCCAGATGGAGAAGACCCAGCGCGAGTACTACCTGAATGAGCAGATGAAGGCCATTCAGAAGGAACTCGGCGATGGCGAAGACGGCCAGAACGAGCTGGGCGAGCTGGAAGAACGGGTGGCCAACACCAAGTTCTCCAAGGAAGCCCGCGAGAAGGCCGAGGCCGAGTTGAAGAAGCTGAAGTCGATGTCGCCGATGAGCGCAGAGGCGACGGTGGTGCGCAACTACCTCGACTGGCTGTTGTCGGTTCCGTGGGGCACCAAGAGCCGCGTCAAGAAAGACCTGATCGAGGCCCAGAAAGTGCTGGATCTGGATCACTACGGTCTGGAAAAGGTCAAGGAGCGGATCGTCGAATACCTCGCCGTGCAGGCGCGTTCGACCAAGCTGAAGGGGCCGATCCTGTGCCTCGTCGGTCCTCCGGGCGTGGGCAAGACCTCGCTGGGGCGGTCCGTGGCCAAGGCGACGGGGCGTGAGTTCATCCGGATCTCTCTGGGTGGGGTGCGCGACGAATCCGAGATCCGCGGCCACCGCCGGACCTATATCGGCTCGATGCCCGGCAAGATCATTCAGGCGCTGAAGAAGGCGAAGACGACCAACCCGCTGATCCTGCTCGACGAAATCGACAAGATGGGCCAGGATTTCCGTGGCGACCCCGCCTCGGCGATGCTGGAGGTGCTGGACCCGGAACAAAACGCCACCTTCACCGACCACTATCTGGAAGTGGAATACGATCTGTCCAACGTGATGTTCATCACCACGGCCAACTCGTACAACATGCCCGGACCTCTGCTGGACCGGATGGAGATCATCTCCCTCTCGGGCTATACCGAGGATGAAAAGCTGGAAATCGCGAAGGGCCACCTTCTGCCCAAGCAGATCAAGGCCAATGGTCTGAAGAAAACCGAGTTCGACGTCACCGACGAAGCCCTGACCCACACGATCCGCTACTACACCCGGGAAGCCGGCGTGCGGAACCTGGAGCGTGAGATCGCCAAGCTGAGCCGCAAGGCGATCACCGACATCCTCAAGGGCAAGACCACCTCGGTCCATGTCGATGAGGCCAAGGTCGAGGAATATCTCGGCGTCCAACGCTTCCGCCACGGCCTGGCCGAGAAGGAAGATCAGGTCGGCGTGGTGACGGGTCTGGCCTGGACCTCGGTCGGCGGGGAAATCCTGCAGATCGAAGCGCTGAAACTGCCCGGCAAGGGCCGCATGAAGACGACCGGGAAACTGGGCGACGTCATGAAGGAATCGATCGAGGCGGCAAGTTCCTATGTCCGCTCGGTCAGCCCGCAGCTGGGCGTGAAGCCGCCGAAGTTCGAGACGATGGACATCCACGTCCACGTCCCGGAAGGGGCGACGCCAAAGGATGGTCCCTCGGCCGGCCTGGCCATGGTGACCTCGATCGTCTCGGTGATCACCGGCATCCCGGTCCGCAAGGACGTGGCGATGACGGGTGAGGTGACGCTGCGCGGCAACGCGCTGCCGATCGGCGGCTTGAAGGAGAAGCTGCTGGCCGCCCTCAGGGCCGGCATGACGACCGTGCTGATCCCGGAAGAAAACGCCAAGGACCTGGTGGATATTCCGGAGAATGTGAAGAAGGGGCTGACGATCATCCCCGTGACCCATGTGCGCGATGTGCTGAAGATCGCCCTCGTGCGCGAACCGGTTCCGGTGGAATGGGATGAGGCGGCCGAAGAGGCCGCCGCAGCCGCCCGCCAGGCCCTGCGCGACGAGGCGCCCCAGGCGACCACGGCGCACTGAGCCGCACGTCCCTGACCCCAGTGAAAGGCGCCCTTCGGGGCGCCTTTTTTCTTGCCCTGCCCCGCCGGTCCGCAAACCGTTCAAGGATGCGGCATCGCGGGCCCGCGCCCCCGGTTTCTTTGCACTGCGCTGTTTGCAAGCGCGGAATAAGGGGCTAGGTTCGCGTCAAATTCACCTGCAGCACCGGACCCCAGATCATGGCCACCAAAGCGACCCCTGCAAAGACGCCCAAAGCCGCCGGCAAGACCGGCGCGAAAGCCGCAGCCGCAGCCAAACCCAAGCCCGCGGTCTCGGCAGAGGCCGGCGCCGAAGCCGGCGCCGCCAAGGCGACCGTCGGCCTGCGGCTGAAGGCTCTGATCGACCGGGTGACCGAAGCCTCGGGCGGCAAGCGCAAGGATGTCAAAACCATCGTCGAGGCCGCGCTGGTCGAAATGGGCGCCGTTCTCGCCCGTGGCGAGCCCTTGAGCCTGCCCGGTCTTGGCCATCTGCGCGTCGCGCGCAAGGCCACCGAGGCGAGCCCGGTCATGACCCTGAAGCTGCGTCAGGGCGAGCCGGGCGGCAAGGCCAAGGCCGCCGATGAAGATTCCGATGCGATGGATGAAAAAGACACTCTTGCAGAGGGTTCCGATCAAGGCTAAGTAGCCGCCATCGGGCGATTAGCTCAGCGGTAGAGCGCTTCGTTCACATCGAAGATGTCAGCGGTTCAAATCCGTTATCGCCCACCATTATCCTCACCAATGACTTCGGTGGCCCTGCGGGGTCGCCGAAGTCATTGGTTTTTCAGGGGCTTGCATGCTCCCTGCCTGGCAGGGGTCAGGCGATGTCGCGGGCGACCATCTCCATCAGGCGTTTCAGCACGCCCGCATCCTTGCGCAGCCCGTCGTGTTCGTACTCATTGGTCACCCAGGCGCGCAAATTGCCCACTTTGTCGGCCGTCGCCAGCGACAGGCCGGCATCGACATACATGTCATCGAAATAGACCGCCGCCGCGACCGGCACCTGGTTTTGCACCAGACGTTCGGGATCATAGAGCCGCCCCGCGAAGGGCCGCGCGGCCAGCGCCTCGGACGCCTCGGCAAAGGGGCGCAGGGCGCGGATTTCCGACAGCATCCAGGGGTACATCATCTCGCCGGTGAAAAGCAGCGGGCGGTGGGTCGGGGCGAAATCGGGGAAACTGGCGCGCACCCGCTCCGCCGCCCAGGCGGTGGCGGCGCCGTTCTGGCCATAGATGCTTTCCTGCAGCACCATGAAGAGCGGATTCTCGGCATAATTCGTGCGCGCCATCACGGCGGCAAGGAAGCTGTCGCTCAACCGCTCCGGCCCGGCGGCGAAGGCCTCGTCCACCAGCCAGTGCAGGCTTTCCGCCCCGGTCGACATGCCCAGATCCAGCCCGAGGCTTTGAAAGCGTTGCAGGGTCAGACGGTCGCCATCGGGCAGGCGGATGTCCTCTGAGTCCAGAAGATCGGCGATGCGGGCGACGGTGGCGGCATCATGGGGAAAGCGGGCATAATAGGCGCGGGTCTTGGCGGCGACCCTTGGATAGGTGCGCTGGTAGATCTCCTCCGCCCCGGCCTCCAGCCCCGCCAAACCGCCGGTGACATAGCATGCCTTCAACCCCTCGGGCGCCAGCGACAGATAGGTCAGGGTCAAAAACCCGCCATAGCTTTGGCCCAGCGTCTCCCATTCCGCGCCGCCGTAGAGGGTTTTGCGCAGATGTTCGCAGTCACGCACGATGCTGTCGGCGCGGAAATGGCTGAGATAATCCGCCCCCTCCCGCCCCGAGGCGAACCGCGCCATCTGCGCCCCCTCGATCCGCGAAGAGCGCCCGGTGCCGCGCTGGTCGATCAGAAGCACCCGGTGGGTCAGCAGCGCCTGCTGCAGCCAGGCCGGACCTCCGCCCTGGGGCCGGGGCGATTTGCCGCCCGGCCCGCCCTGCAGATAGGCCAGAACCGGCAGATCCTCACCGCGGCGCGCCGGATCGACGACCTCGCGGGCGAAGACCTGCAGGACCTCGCCCCCGGGCCGGTCCCAGTCGAGCGGCACCGGCAGGCTGTGCTCGCGGATATGCATGCCGGGGATGGTGTATTCGGACAGGGCTATGGTGGACATCGGGCCTCGGCTGAGTTTGGAGGGGGGAGGCCTGGCGGATCGCAGGCCTCAGGCCGCTTCGAAGGTGATCTTGCGGCGCAGGAATTGCGTGGCCTTGCTGGAGACGTTCTTCGGATCGCCCGTGGTGAGGAATTTCGATTCCCGCCCCGCGCCCAGAAACTCCGGCCGGCGCTGCAGGTAATCGGCCAGGCTTTCGGCGACCAGATTGGCCTGGGAATAGACCTTGACCTCGGGCCCCAGCGCCTCCTGGAAGGCCGCGGCCATCAGGGGGTAATGGGTGCAGCCCAGCACCGCCGCCTCGGGCTGCGGCATCCGGCGCTTGAGCGCCTCGACATGAGAGCGGACCAGCGCCTCGGCCAGGATCTCGTCGCCCTGCTCGATCGCATCGACCACGCCGCCGCAGGGCTGCGCCTCGACATCGACGCCGATGGCGCGGAAGGCCAGTTCGCGCTGGAAGGCGCGGCTGGCGACGGTGGCGGGGGTGGCGAAAAGCGCCACATGCTTGACCGCCACCTCGCGCGGGGGCGAGTTGTCGCCCCATTGCCGTTCGGTCAAAGCCTCGATCAGGGGGACGAAGACCCCCAGCACGCGCTTGTCCGAGGGCACCCAGGTTTCCTGCATACGCTTCAGCGCTGCGGCCGAGGCGGTGTTGCAGGCGAGGATGACGAGGTCGCAGCCCTCGGCCCACAGCCGCTCGGTCGCGGCGACGGTCAGGTTGTAGATGTCGTCATGGCTGCGCACGCCGTAAGGCGCATGGGCATTGTCGCCGAAATAGACGAAGGGCACCTCGGGCAACCTGCGGCTGACCGCATCGAGGACCGTCAAACCGCCCAGACCGGAATCGAATATGCCCACTGCCATCTTTTGCCCCTTTGCCCGGTTCTTGCGCCTTTGCGCCGACGCTTGGGCAAAGAATAGCCCGTGCCGCAGCCAGAGGGAAGCGCGGGGCTGAAGCGGCACCGGGAAAGCACACATCGCGCGGCCAAGGCGGTTTACAGCCGGAACTTCTTGGGCCAGAGAAGCGGCCATGCTAGCGTCTGATTTGGGGAGAGACCGATTGTGATGGACTGGGACAAGCTGCGCATATTTCACGCGGTGGCCGACAAGGGCTCCCTGACCCATGCGGGCGACGTCTTGCACCTCAGCCAATCCGCCGTCAGCCGCCAGATCCGCGCGCTGGAGGAATCGCTGTCCGTCACCCTGTTCCACCGCCACGCCCGCGGCCTGATCCTGACCGAACAAGGCGAGCTGCTGTTTGACGCCACCAGCCAGATGGTCCGCCGCCTCGAAGCCGCCGCCGCCCGCATCCGCGACAGCGAGGACGAGGTTTTCGGCGAATTGCGCGTGACCACGACCACCGGCTTCGGCACGATGTGGCTGGCGCCGCGCCTGGCCAAGCTTTACGCCAAATACCCGGCCCTGAAGATCGACCTGATGCTGGAAGAGCGCGTCCTCGACCTGCCGATGCGCGAGGCCGATGTCGCGATCCGGATGAAGGAGCCGACCCAGGCCGACCTGATCCGCAAGCGGCTGATGCAGATCCGGATGCGGCTTTACGCCTCGCCGGAATACCTCGAAAAACACGGCACCCCGACCTCGGTCGACGAGATGACCTCGCACCGCCTGATCAGCCAGCATGCCGGCACCGCCCAGGTGGCCGCGGGCGCCCTGCTGGTGGCCGAGCTGATGAGCCATGACATCCCCTCGACCTTGACGGTGAACAACTACTTCGGCGTGCTGCAGGGCGTGCTCAATCACCTCGGCATCGGCGTGCTGCCCGATTACATCACCGAGGAATTCCCCCACCTCGTCCGCGTGCTGCCCGATGTGGAAAGCGATGAAGTGCCGGTGTTCCTGGCCTATCCCGAAGAGCTGCGCCACTCCAAGCGCGTCGCGGCCTTCCGCGATTTCGTGATCGAAGAGATCATGGCCTATCGCCAGCGCCAGCAGGAAGCGCCCACGGCCTGACCGCGCCGAGCGGGTTCAGGGCTGCGCGCGGCAGCGCGCCGGCGACCGGAACTCCCGCTCTGATTTCCTGAAGATAAGCACAAAAACAGCCATGCAAAAAATGCATGGCGGGATTGCTGCAACAGCAGCATCTTTGACATTGCCGCTCGCCCACCGGAGACCTAAGTAAGTCCACGAGGCGGTAATCGAGTTCGCTCTTACCACCTCATACCTCCCTGTTGGACTTGGCCGAGCGAAAGCTCGGCCTTTTTTTTGGTTTATCGTGATTTTTCCGGTATTTGCCCGCCAGAGGGCAGGGAATCCCGGCGTTTGGCCAAATATGCGGCGTCCGAGGAAGAGGCCGAAAGCGCGATGGCGCGGTCAAAGGCGCGGCGGGCGGCGGCGAACGATTCTGCCCGCGTCAGCAGCGCCGCGAGTGCCGCGTGATAGGGTTGATAGTCCTGCAAGGCCGGTCCAAGGCGGAACAGCCTCTCCAGCGCGGCAGCGAGCGCCCCGGTTTCGGCCAGCGCCACGGCATGGTTGAGCTGCACCACCGGGGTCGGCTCATGGCTTTCCAGGGCGGCATAAAGCGCCGCGATCTGCGGCCAGTCGGGCGCCTCGCCCAGATGGCAGGCGCTGATCGCAGCCTTGATCTGATAGGGTCCGGGACGCGCCCGCGCCATCGCCCGAGAGAGAAGCGCCAGCCCCTCGTCCTGCGCTTGCCGGTCCCACAGACGGCGGTCCTGATCGGCCAGCGGCACCGTCACCCCCCCTGCCCGGCGCGCCGGGCTGCGGGCATGGGTCAGCAGCATCAGGGCCAGACAGCCTTCCGCTTCAGCCAGATCGGGGGCCAGATCGGGCTGCATGCCGGTCACCAGCCGGGCCAGAAAGATCGCCTCGGCACAAAGATCGCGGGCGGAATCGGGGCCTTCGGTGGCCGGCCCCGCCGTATAACCGGCGTTGAAGATCAGGTAGATCACGGTCAGCACCGACTCCAGCCGCGCCGGCCAATCCTCCGGCCCCGGCACGGCAAAGCGCACCCCGGCCTCGCGCAGCTTGGTCTTGGCGCGGGTCAGGCGCTGCGCCATCGCGGGTTCGCTGTCCAGAAAGGCGCGGGCGATTTCGGCGGTGGGCAGCCCTGCGATGGTGCGCAGGGTCAGGGCGACGCGGGATTTGGGCGCCAGCGCCGGGTGGCAACAGGTGAAGATCAGGCGCAGGCGGTCGTCGGACAGGCCTTGCATCATCTCCTCCTCCTCTTCCGCCTCGTCCCGCGCCAGAAGGGCGTGGGCCGCGGCCTGGGCCTCGTCGCGCCGCGCCCGCCGCAGTCGGTCGATCGCCTTGCGGAAGGCCACGCGGATCAACCAGGCGAGAGGCCGCTCCGGCGGCCCGCTGCGCCCCCAATGGAGAAGCGCCGCCGCACTCGCCTCCTGCAAGGCATCCTCGGCCAGTTGGAAATCGCCGAGGCGCGCGATAAGGGCTGCGATGATCCGCCCCCGGTCCAGCCGCAGGGTCTGCGCCAGAAGGGCCGAAAGGGCGGGATCGGGGGGGATCATCGCGGCGTCCGGGTCAAGGGGCCCTCAATAGGTCATCAGCGGGCGCACCTCGATGGTGCCGAAGGCGGCGCTTGGGATCTTTGCCGCATAGGCCAGCGCGCGGTCCAGATCGGGCACGTCGATCAGGTAATAGCCGCCCAGATGCTCCTTCGTTTCGGCAAAGGGGCCGTCCATGGTTTCGACCTTGCCGCCGCGCAGGCGGACCGAGGTGGCGGTTTCGACCGGCTTCAGCCCGTCCCCCGCGACGAAGACGCCATCGGCCTTCATCTGCGTGGTGAGCGCCGTGTAATCGGCCAGCATCTTGGCGAACTCCGGCGTGTCGCGCGACGGAGATTTGGCGGGGTCGGCGTAGATCAGGGCAAGGTATTTCATCGTCATGTCCTTTGCTGAGGGTTTGGGCAGGCGCGGTCCGGCGGAAAGGGCCTTCTTCCGTCTCGCCCCTCAAGGACGCCAATCCTGCCCCGGATTCGACATGCATGGGCAAAAAAACTTTGCCCCGGTCCGGCGCGCGGTCCACCCCCCCTTTTCCTGCCCCCCCGCTTGTTCTAAGAGGCCCCAACCCCGCTTCAGGAGACCGCCATGGCCGAGCCGATGATCACACCGGAACTGATTGCCAGCCACGGGTTGAAGCCCGACGAATACGAACGCCTGCTGGGCATCATCGGCCGCGAGCCGAGCTTCACCGAGCTTGGCATCTTCTCGGCGATGTGGAACGAGCATTGCTCTTACAAATCGTCGAAGAAATGGCTGCGCACGCTGCCGACCACCGGGCCCCAGGTGATCTGCGGGCCGGGCGAGAATGCCGGCGTGGTCGACATCGGCGATGGCCAGGCCGTCATCTTCAAGATGGAAAGCCACAACCACCCGTCCTACATCGAGCCCTATCAGGGCGCTGCCACCGGCGTCGGCGGCATCCTGCGCGATGTCTTCACGATGGGCGCGCGGCCGATCGCGGCGATGAACTCTCTCAGCTTCGGCCTGCCCTCGCATCCCAAGACCTCGCATATCGTCAAGGGCGTGGTCGAGGGTGTCGGCGGCTATGGCAATGCCTTCGGCGTGCCGACGGTCGGCGGCGAAGTGCGCTTCCACAAGTCCTACAACGGCAACTGCCTGGTGAACGCCTTTGCGGCGGGCCTGGCCGATTCCGACAAGATCTTCTACTCGGTCGCCTCGGGTGTCGGCATGCCGGTGGTCTACCTCGGTGCCAAGACCGGGCGTGACGGCGTCGGCGGCGCCACGATGGCCTCCTCCGAATTTGACGCCTCGATCGAGGAAAAGCGCCCGACCGTGCAGGTCGGCGACCCCTTCACCGAAAAGCGCCTGCTGGAGGCCTGCCTTGAACTGATGGCCTCGGGCGCGGTGATCTCCATTCAGGACATGGGGGCCGCGGGCCTGACCTGTTCGGCGGTGGAGATGGGCGATAAGGGCGGCCTCGGCATCAAGCTGCAACTGGATGACGTGCCGCAGCGCGAAACCAACATGACCGCCTACGAGATGATGCTGTCGGAAAGCCAGGAGCGGATGCTCATGGTGCTCAAGCCCGAGCTTGAGGCCGTGGCGCGGGCGATCTTCGTTAAATGGGACCTCGATTTCGCCATCGTCGGCGAGACGATTGCCGAGGACCGCTTCCTGATCCTGCATGGCAATGAGGTGAAAGCCGATCTGCCGCTGTCGAAACTCTCCTCCTCGGCCCCCGAATACGACCGGCCCTGGGTGGAAACCCCCGCCGCCGGCGCCACCCCCGCCCATCCCGCGATTGGTGCGATTGCCGGGCTGAAGGCGCTGATCGGCGCGCCTTCCTATGCCCACAAGGCCTGGGTCTGGGAGCAGTACGACAGCCAGGTTCTGGCCGACACGATCCGCCGCCCCGGCATGGGTGCGGGCGTCGTCCGCGTGCATGGCACGAAGAAGGCCCTCGCCTTCACCTCGGACGTGACCCCGCGCTATGTGAAGGCCAACCCGAAGGAGGGCGGCAAGCAGGCCGTGGCCGAGGCTTACCGCAACCTTTCCGCCGTGGGGGCCCTGCCGCTCGCCACGACCGACAACCTGAATTTCGGCAACCCGGAAAAGCCCGAGATCATGGGCCAGCTGGTAGGCTCCCTCAAAGGCATCGGCGAGGCCTGCATCGCCTTGGACATGCCGATCGTCTCGGGCAACGTCTCGCTTTATAACGAGACCGACGGCAAGGGCATCCTGCCGACCCCGACCATTGGTGCTGTGGGCATCCTCGCCGACGCCGCCAACCTGATCGGCGGTCTGGCGCAAGAGGGCGACGTGGCGGTGCTGATCGGCACCACCGCGGGCCACCTGGGTCAATCGGCCCTGCTGGCCGAGGCCTTCGGTCTGGAAGAGGGCGATGCGCCGCCGGTCGATCTGGTGGCCGAAAAGGCCCATGGCAGCTTCATCCGCGCCAATGGCCGCGCCTTCCACGCCTGCACCGACCTGTCGGACGGTGGCCTGGCGCTGGCGGCCTTCGAGATGGCCGATGCGGCGGGTCTGGGCGTGGCGCTGGACACCTCCGACGTGGCGAGCCTCTTTGGCGAGGATCAGGCGCGCTATCTGGTCGCCCTGCCCGCCGGCAAGGCGTCGAAACTTCTGGCCCGCGCCGCCGAAGCCGGCGTGCCCACGGCCAAGGTCGGCAGCTTTGGCGGCACCGTGGTGAAATTCGGGGCAGACAGCGCGCCCCTGGCCGAGCTTTCTGCGCTCTATCGCAGTGCCTTTGCAAAAGCCGTGGCGTGATCTTCTTGCAGAGGTGGGCCATGCGGCCTAAATCTGTAGGGGAAAGCCAAGGAGACGACATATGCCGATGCAGGCCGAGGATATCGAAGCCCTGATCCGCGCCACCTTTCCGGCGGCCAGGATCACGATCACCGACCTTGCGGGCGACGGCAACCACTGGGCGGCCGAGGTGATCGACGACAGCTTCAAGGGCATGAACCGCGTCCAGCAACAGCGCGCGGTCTATGCCAGCCTGAAGGGCAAGATGGACGGCGCGCATGGCGAGCTTCACGCGCTGGCCCTGACGACCAAGGCACCCGAGTGATGGAGTGGATGCTGCACGGGACCTTTGCCCTCTTCGGCATAATGGGCCTCTGCTTCGCGGTGGTCATGCTGACGAATTGGGTGAACCGGGATGTGAACAACATCCGCGATGGCAAGGGGTTGATTGATCGCAACGGCAAACCCTTATTGGGCACGGAAGCAATTGATCCCCAGCGCTTCGCCGTCCGGACAGCTGGGCTCGGCTATCATCGGGGCATCGCGGGTTGGGTCAGCAGGTCGTTGGAACCTGAGAACAAGACACCTGAGCAGTCAGGTCGGGAATAGGTTAGAAGCGCCAGGCGCAGCAACGGGTTCGACCCGTGAAAGGAAGACAGAGATGAGCGCACTCGATACGATCAAAGACACCGTGGAAAAGAACGACGTCGTTCTGTTCATGAAGGGCACCAAGATGATGCCGCAATGCGGGTTCTCTTCCCGCGTCGCCGGCGTCCTGAACTACATGGGCGTCGAATTCGCCGATGTGAACGTTCTGGCAGACCCGGAAATCCGTCAGGGGATCAAGGACTTCTCCGACTGGCCGACGATCCCGCAGCTTTACGTCAAGGGCGAATTCGTCGGCGGCTGCGACATCGTCACCGAGATGACCCTCTCGGGCGAGCTGGACCAGCTCTTCGAGGCGAATGGCGTGGCCTTCAACAAGGAAGCCGCCGCCAAGATCCGCGAAGCCAATCAGGAAGCCTGATCGAAAGAAAGCGCCGGAGCCACGGCCCTCTTCATTCAGACACAAATATCCTCGGGGGTGCGGGGGGGCGAGCCCCCCCGCCCTTTCTTTTTTCAGGCCTTGGCCTTGCAGCCCGACTTGACCACGGACTCCGCACCGCCCTTGGCGCCGTCCTTCAACAAGAGCGTGCCGGTGCCGTTCGCGTCCAGCACCCAGACGTGGTGCGTGCCGTCCGAGGGCCAGGAGTAGCGCTGACCCGCGCCGCCCTCTTCCAGAAGCAGGTTTTCCGGCCCCGGCAGCATGGCCGTGCCATTGCCGTAGGTCACGCTCAAGGCGCCGCCCGTGCTGCAGCTGTAATTGACCACCCGTCCGGGCATGTCGGCGGCGGGCGTGGGGGGCGGCGGCGGGGTCACGCAGCCCGCAACAAAGCTCAGCGCCAAAAGCGCCGCGGCGCCGGTGCCGAATTTCGCCTTGCGGCTCAATGAATTGGCTTGAGTCATGTCATGCGTTCCTCGATCGAAGCGGCCAGGCTTTCGGCCTGGGCGGCCAGATTGGCCATGGCGTCGGTGATAGACTGCGGGAGCGCTCCCGCCTCTGCCGCAACGCGCGGCTGCTGTTCAAGTTCCGCAATCTTCAACCGGGCCTGGCGCAATTCGTCCTCGACGCTGGCGGTGCGGTCGGCCAGCATCAGACCCGCCATCAGCAGCATCCGCGCCTCGGGCAGGCGGCCCATCTGGGCCTGCAGCGGGGTCGCCTCGTCGTCCAGCATCTTGGCGGCGGTGGTGAGGAAATGCTCCTCGCCCGCGCGGCAGGTCACGAAGAACTTGCGCGCGCCGATGGTGATTTCAATGTCCGGCATGGGTCCGGGCCTCCTCTGCGTCGATCAGCGGGCCGAGGGCGGCCAGGATATCGGCCATCTCGGTCGTCTCCGAGGCGCGCACGGCGCGCAGGGCTTCCAGTTCGGCCTGCAGGGCCCGGTTGATCAGGGGAGCGTCGGTGACCCCGGCCTCGGAGGCCTCGCGCAGGCGGCGCAGCTCCTCGCGCAGCTGTGCGACCGAGGAGCGCAGGCGCTGGGTGTCGAGCCCCTGGGCATCGAGCTGGCGGGTCAGGCGGGCGACTTCGGCGCCAAGATCCGGCCCCGGGCCTGCGGCAAGGGCTGCTTCGGCGTCATCCCGCGCCGCCTCGGCGCTGCGGCGGGCCTCGCGTTCGGCCTCGAGCGCGGCCTGCAGATGGATGATTTCGTCGCTTAGACCGGCGTCCAATGCGGGGTGCGCGGCCATGTCCGGCGCCGTTTCAGGCGCGCTCTGGAGTGTGGCGGAAGCCTTGGCCAGCCCTTCCACCCCTGCCCCGATCCGCGCAAGTGCGGCGATGATGCGTTGTTCCAGTTCGGCGAATTCAACCATTTTTGCCCCTGGTTTCCCCATTCGGCTGCTATGCCCTAGCTTTCGGAGCCGGACGCCCCGCCGTCAAGGCCGATCTTGGCGCAAATGCCCCGCTCCCTGCGCAGCCGGTGCTTGATCTTGCCATCCTAGGTGTTATTGACGGCCCATTCCCCGGCCTGCCCCTTTCACAGTTACAGGACACTCAAGTGGATATCGAAACCCTGCGCGCCCGCCACCCCGAGCATTGGATGCGCGCTGCCGCCATCCGGACCCTGACGCTGGATGCGGTGGCTGCCGCCAATTCCGGCCATTCCGGCATGCCGATGGGCATGGCCGATGTGGCGACGGTGCTGTTTGAAAAGCATCTGAAATTCGACCCCAAGGCGCCGCGCTGGCCGGACCGTGACCGGTTCATCCTCTCGGCGGGCCACGGCTCGATGCTGCTTTACGCGCTGATGTACCTGACCGGCTATGAAGACATCACGATCGAGCAGATCAAGGGTTTCCGCCAGTGGGGCATGCGCACCGCGGGCCACCCGGAATATGGCCATGCGGCCGGGATCGAGACGACCACGGGCCCTCTGGGTCAGGGCATCGCCAATTCGGTCGGGTTCGCCATTGCCGAGGCCAATCTGCGCGCCCGTCTGGGCGCCCGCGTGATGAACCACCGCACCTGGGTGATCGCCGGCGACGGCTGCCTGATGGAAGGTGTCAGCCAGGAAGCCCTGGCGCTGGCCGGCAAGCAGAAGCTGGAAAACCTGATCGTCCTCTGGGACAACAACGGCATCACCATCGACGGCAAGGTGTCCATCGCCGATGTGACCGACCAGAAGGCGCGCTTTGCCGCCTCGGGCTGGAATGTCTTCGAATGTGACGGCCATGACCCGGTCGACATCGACCGCGCGATGACCGCGGCCAAGACTTCGGGCGGGCCGTCCTTCATCGCCTGCAAGACCCATATCGCGCTTGGCTCTTCGGCGCAGGACACCTCCAAGGGCCACGGGGCGCTGACCGATCCCAAACTCATGGCCGACACCAAGGCCGCCTATGGCTGGACCGCCGCCCCCTTCGTCATCCCGGCGGATATCAAGGCCCAGTGGGAGGCCTTCGGCACCCGCGGCGCCGAGGCCCATGCCGCCTGGCAGGGCGTGGTGGCCGGCCTGCCGCAAGGCCGCCGTGACCTGCTGGAGCGGATCTTCGCGCTCGACGCCCCGAAGGGCCTGCGCAAGGCGATCAACGAGGTCAAGAAGGCCGCCGTCGAGGCCAAGCCGAAGCTGGCCACCCGGGCGGCCAGCGAAAAGGTGCTGACCGCGGTCAACCCGGTGATGTTCGAAACCATCGGCGGCTCGGCCGACCTGACCGGGTCGAACAACACCAAGACCCCGGATCTGGGCGTCTTCTCGCCCGAGGACCGCAAGGGCCGCTATGTCTATTACGGCATCCGCGAACATGGCATGGCCGCCGCGATGAACGGCATGGTGCTGCATGGCGGCGTGCGGCCTTACGGCGGCACCTTCATGTGCTTCACCGATTATGCCCGCCCCTCGATGCGCCTGTCGGCGCTGATGGGCGTGCCGGTGGTCTATGTGATGACGCATGACTCGATCGGCCTTGGCGAAGACGGCCCGACCCACCAGCCGGTGGAACATCTGGCGATTTCGCGCGCCACGCCGAACACCCATGTCTTCCGCCCCGCCGACCTCGTGGAAACCGCGGAAGCCTGGGAACTCGCGCTGTCGTCCAAGTCCACGCCCTCGGTTCTGGCGCTGAGCCGGCAGAACCTGCCGACCGTGCGCCTGACCCACAGCAATGCCAACCTGACCGCCAAGGGCGCCTATGTGCTGGCCGAGGCTACGGCCAAACGTCAGGTCATCCTGATGGCGACCGGCTCCGAGGTCGAGATCGCCCTGAAGGCACGCGACGCGCTGGAGGCCGAGGGCATCGGCACCCGCGTTGTCTCGATGCCCTGCATGGAGCTCTTCGCGGCCCAGGACGAGGCCTACCGCAAGCGCGTTCTGCCCCCGGGCACCGTGCGCGTGGCCATCGAGGCGGGCGTGCGCCAAAGCTGGGACCGCTGGCTTCTGGGCGAGCGGGGCCGCGAGGCCAAGTCGGGCTTCATCGGCATGAAGAGCTTTGGCGCTTCGGCCCCGATCGACCGGCTTTACAAGGAATTCGGCATCACGGCCGAAGATACCGTGGCCCTGGTGAAAACCCTGCTCTGAGGAAAGCGGGGGGGCTCGCCCCCCCGCTCCGCAGTTTCTTCGCTGCTGCGCAGCAAACTGCTCCGCACCCCAAGGATATTTGGGTCTGAATGAAAAGGAACGCCGGGGCTCAGGCCGCGGCGTTCTGCTTTTTGGTGAAGCGGGCGGCGAGGGGTTCGATGACCCGCGTCGCCAGCGGGATCAGCGCCAGCCCGAGGGCGAGGCCGACGATGCCATCCAGCACCGCCTTGACCGCCCAGCCGACGAAGCCCTGCGCCATGGGGGCGGCATGGGCCACCGCTTCCGACCAGTCCTCGAAGGCATGGGCGGGGGCGGCAAAGCCGAAGACCTCGGCGCCATGCACCACCATCGAACCGCCGACCCAGAGCATCGCCGCCGTGCCGAGGCTGGCAAGGAAGGTCAGGAAGGGCGGCATCCCCGCCACCAGACCGCGCCCCAGGGCACGGGTCACGGCAAGGCGGCCCTTGCGCGCGAGGTAAAGCCCGATGTCATCCATCTTCACGATCAGCCCGACCGAGCCATAGACCAGCGCCGTGATGCCGATGCCGACGATGGCGAGGGTGACGGCCTCCATCCAGAAACTGCCCTCGGGGATGGCGCCGAGGGCGATCGTCATGATCTCGGCCGAGAGGATGAAATCGGTCTTCACGGCACCGGCGACCTTGACCTCCTCCAGATGGGAAGGGTCGGGATCGGCGAAATCTTCTTCGACCTCGGCATCGGCATGGGGCGAGAGGTGGTGAAAGACCTTCTCGGCGCCCTCAAAGCACAGATAGGCGCCACCGATCGTCAAAAGTGGCACCACCGCGCCGGGCAGGAAGGCCGACAGCAACAGCGCCACTGGCAGAAGGATGATCAGCTTGTTCTTCAGCGAGCCCTTGGCGATGCGCCAGATGATCGGCAATTCGCGCTCGGCGGCAAAGCCCGTCGCATAGGTCGGCGTCACGGCCGTGTCGTCGATCACCACGCCGGCGGCCTTGGCCCCCGCCTTGGCCGCCGCCCCGGCGATATCATCCACCGAGGCCGCCGCCACCTTGGCAATCGCTGCCACATCGTCCAACAACGCCAGAAGTCCGCTCATCCGCCCTGCCCTTCATGTCCCTGACGCCTATCTAGGGGTGGAAGGCGGCCTTGCAAAGCACCTGACTTGACTTGTTTGCCCAATCGCGTAGGCCTTGCCCGCAAAACAGGAGATCGCGGTGAAGGACCATGGCTATCTGATCACGGCAGGGCTGATCGTGCTTGCGATCCTCGCCGACGTGACCCTGAACCAGTCGCGCATCACGCTGTTTTTGATCGAGGAGATCATCCGCCTGCAAGAATACCTGCAGTTCTGGCGCTAACGTCGAAATCAGCGGTTGAATCCAGATCAATTCTGGCGAATTTACCGCCTAGGCCCATCTTTCGCTTTCATCCTCTGCTCAGGAGTTCGTCATGACCGTCAAAGTCGCCATCAATGGTTTCGGCCGCATCGGGCGCAATGTGCTGCGTGCCATTCTGGAATCGGGCCGCACCGATATCGAAGTCGTCGCCATCAATGACCTCGGCCCGGTGGAAACCAATGCCCACCTGTTGCGCTTCGATTCGGTCCATGGCCGCTTCCCCCATCCCGTCACCACCACCGCCGACACGATCGACGTGGGCCGTGGCCCGATGAAGGTCACCGCGATCCGTAACCCGGCCGAGCTGCCCTGGGGTGATGTCGACATCATCATGGAATGCACCGGCATCTTCACCTCGAAAGACAAGGTCCAGGCGCATCTGTCGACCGGCGCCAAGCGCGTGCTGATCTCGGCCCCCGGCGATGGTGCCGACAAGACCATCGTCTTCGGTGTGAACCACGGCACGCTGACCAAGGAAGACCTCGTCGTCTCCAACGCCTCCTGCACCACCAACTGCCTGTCGCCCGTCGCCAAGGTGCTGAACGATTCCATCGGCATCGTGAAGGGCTTCATGACCACGATCCACTCCTACACCGGCGACCAGCCGACGCTGGACACGATGCACAAGGACCTCTACCGCGCCCGCGCCGCGGCGCTAAGCATGATCCCGACCTCGACCGGGGCTGCCAAGGCCGTGGGCCTGGTCCTGCCGGAGCTGAAGGGCAAGCTGGATGGCGTGGCGATCCGCGTGCCGACGCCGAATGTCTCGGTCGTCGATTTCGTCTTCGAGGCCAAGAAATCCACCAGTGTCGCCGAGGTCAACGAGGCGATCCGCGCCGCAGCAACCACCGGCCCGCTGAAAGGTATCCTCGGCTTCACCGAGCAGCCCAATGTCTCGGTCGACTTCAACCATGACCCGCATTCCTCGATCTTCCACATGGACCAGACCAAGGTTCTGGATGGCACGATGGTGCGGATCCTCAGCTGGTACGACAACGAGTGGGGCTTCTCCAACCGGATGTCGGATACCGCCGTGGCGATGGGCAAGCTGATTTAAGCCCTTTCTGTCAAAGGTTTGCATGCGGAAGTGGGGGCGCCTTCGGGCGCCCTTTATTTCATTCAGATTGATTTAGTTATGCTTAATTCGCCCTAGCTATGCGGCAGGCGCAATGCCGCACCGCAGCAATGGCCGTTGTTTGCGCAATCATTTCCTCCATATTGGGGAGGAAGCGGCAGGGGAAAGCCAACCGGGCCCACCACCGCAAGACAAGGACTGACCAAGATGAAAAAGCTTCTCGCCAATTACCGCGCCTATGCCGAACAACACGCCCGCTATCGCCAGACCCGCGACGAGATCGCTGGCCTGTCGAAAGCCGAGGCGATTGATCTGGGGATTTTCCCCTGCGACGCCGAAAAGATCGCCCGCAAGGCCGTCTGGGGCTGATATCCGGGGCCTGAGGCAGAAGACCTCGGCCCGCAGCGGTTTGCCATGACAGGCACGGGGGCCCTTTGGCCCCTTTTGCCGGAGCCGCGCCGCAAGGGTGCCACAGCGTAAAAGATACGGCACCAGCGCGCGACCTATGCACCAAACGCATTGCCGCATCGCAGCAGGGACAGTTGTTTGCGCTAACGCGCATCCCATATCTGATCCATGCAAAGGGAAGGCCAAAGGGTCCTCCCGCGCAAAGGGGAAAAAGTCCGCGGCCGGAAAGGTCGCCCGCCCCCGAGATGACCAAGATGACACCGGGGCCGAATGCCCCAGCGGTCGGGATCGTCCCGACCATCAGGAGAACGATGATGAAAAAGCTTTATGCCAACTACCGCGCCTATGCCGCCCAACATGCGCTGTACCGCCGGACCCGCGACGAGATCGCCCGCCTGTCGCCCGCCGAGGCGCTGGATCTGGGCATCTACCCGGGCGACGCCGCCCGCATCGCGCGTGAGGCCGTCTGGGGCTGACAGCCCCAGCGCAACGCCCGAGGGCCCGCACAGACCTTGACCGACCAAAGGGGCCCCGCGGCCCCTTTTTCATGTCCGCCTACTTGCGGATCGACTTCAGACCCTCGCGGAAGCGCTTGGCATTCTCGCGGTAGCGCTCGGCAGAGGCGAGGAGCCTCTCCTGCGCCTCGGCGTCCAGTGTGCGGACCACCTTGCCCGGCGCCCCCATGACAAGCGAGCCGTCCGGGATCTCTTTTCCTTCGGTGATCAGGGCGCAGGCGCCGATCAGGCAGCCCTTGCCGATCTTGGCGCCGTTCAGCACCGTCGCCCCCATGCCGATCAGGCTGCCCTCGCCGATCGTGCAGCCATGCAGCATCGCCTTGTGGCCGATGGTGCAATTGGCGCCGATCAGCAGGGGATAGCCCATGTCGGTGTGCAGCACCGCGTTTTCCTGGATGTTGGAGCCCTGGCCGACCCAGATCATCTCGTTGTCGCCGCGCAGCACCGCCCCGAACCAGATGCTGGCCTCATCCTCCAGCACCACCTTGCCGATCACATCCGCCGAAGGGGCGATCCAGGCATTCATCCCGACCTCGGGGGCCACGCCGTCCAGACTGTATTTCATCGCGCCGAAAACTCCTGGTTGAGGTCGCGCACGAAATCGGCGAGTTGCGGCTGCCGATCCCGTCTCAGACGTTCTGCCTTGAGAACGGTTACCAAGTCATTGAAAGCCTGGTCCAGATCCGAATTTACGATCACATAGTCGTATTCGGCCCAGTGGCTGATCTCGGACTGGCTTTTCGCCATGCGGGCGGTGATCACCTCTTCGCTGTCCTGACCGCGGCCGCGCAACCGGCTTTCCAGCTCGGCGATCGAGGGCGGCAGGATGAAGACCGAGACGACATCGTCGCGCATCGCCTGCTTGATCTGCTGGCCGCCCTGCCAGTCGATGTCGAAGAGCGTGTCGCGCCCCTCTTTCATCGCCTGTTCGACCGGACCGCGCGGGCTGCCGTAGAAATTGCCGAAGACCTCGGCATGTTCCAGCATCTGGCCGTCCTGTACCATCGCTTCGAACTCGGGGCGGGATTTGAAGTAATATTCGCGGCCATCCACCTCGCCCGGGCGCGGGCTGCGCGTGGTGGCCGAGACCGAGAAGCGCAGCGTCTCGTCCCAGGCCATCAGGCGGCGCGACAGGGTCGATTTTCCGGCCCCCGAGGGCGAGGACAGGATCAGCAGAAGCCCCCGGCGGAGAAAGGTCTTGGCCATCATCATTCCACGTTTTGCACCTGCTCGCGCATCTGGTCTATCACGGTCTTGAGGTCAAGCCCGATGCGGGTCAGGGCGATGGACTGCGCCTTGGAACACAGGGTGTTGGCCTCCCGCAGGAACTCCTGCACCAGAAAGTCGAACTTGCGGCCGACCGGCCCCGCCTCGGCCAGAAGGCTGCGGGCGGCGGCGACATGGGCGGTCAGGCGGTCGATCTCTTCGGTGATGTCGTTCTTCATCGCGAGGATCGCCATTTCCTGCGCGAGGCGGGCGGGGTCGACGGCATCGGTCTGGGCGAGGATGCGGGCCACGCCCTCGGCCAGCGCGGCGGAGGCTTCGCCCTGCCGGGCGGCGGCGGCCTCCTTCGCATCACTGACCAGCGCGTCGATCCGGTCGATCTGGGCCGAGATCACACCGTTCAGCGCCGCGCCTTCCGCCGCACGCATCGTGTTGAAATCGGCGATCAACGCCGGCAGGTCGGCCAGGATCGCGCCGCGCAGCGCCGCCGTGTCGACCTCGACCGCCGTGGCATCCAGCACGCCGCGCAGCGCCAGCACATCCGAGGCGGTGGCCTGGCCCAGCGTGACGCCGATCTGCATCGCCTGATCCTCGACCTCGCGCAGCGCGGCCAGCGCCGCCTGCAGCGCCGGATGGTTCAGGCGCAGCCCGTCGGCCCCCTCGCCCGCGCCCTCGCGCTGCACCTTCAAGGCCAGCGCCACATTGCCGCGGCCAAGCGCCTTGGCCAGTTCACCCCTGAGGGCCAGCTCCAGCCCCTCGACCCAATCCGGCACCCGCAGGCGCAGATCCAGCCCCTTGCCATTGACCGAACGCAGGTCCCATGACCAGCTGTAGCCCATGCCCTGCCCCTTGCGCGCCGCAAAGCCTGTCATCGAGATGGTCATTCTGCTCTCCCGTTTCCGCCCGCCGGATCTCGCAACCCAGGCGTGCAGATGTTTACCATTTGTCGAGATTATCCGCCAAATCCCAATCGAACGGTGTATGTTAAGACATCAGTAACCCAAGTTGCTGCAAGATTAACCCACCTTCGGTCAAGGGGCGCAAGTCCGGATGCGGAGGCAACAGACAGGGCGCCGGACGGGAAACCGCGGTGAGGATCAGATGGCATTGTCTTTTCTCGGACGTGGCGGCAAATCCGGGGCTTCCAATGGCGGCCGGGGTGGCACGCCCTTCGCGATGCTGGCCGAGGTGCGCGCCTATTGGGAGGGTCTGCGCGAAGGCGGCGCCCTGCCCGAGCGCGACCGGATCGACCCGCGCGGCATTGCCGGGGCGCTGGAAAACACCTTCCTTCTGGAACGCGTGGCCCCGGGCATCGGGCGCTTCCGCATCGCGGGGATGCAGCTCCATGACCTGATGGGGATGGATGTGCGCGGCATGCCGATGTCGGCCCTCTTTGAACCCACCGCCCGCAACCGGCTGGCCGATGGGCTGGAAGGCGTCTTCTCCGGCCCCGCCGTGCTGGAGCTTTGGCTCGAGGCCGAGCGTGGCATCGGCCGGCCCTCGCTGGAAGGGCGGATGATCGTGCTGCCCCTGACGGGGATGCGCGGCGAGACGGACCTGGCCCTTGGCTGCCTTGCGATGGACGGCGCCCTCGGCCGCGCCCCGCGCCGCTTTGCGATCGCCGGCCTGATGAGCGAGGTGATCGAACGGCGCACCGCCCCGCAGCGCCGCGCCACCACCCGCCCCGATCTGGAGCGCCGCCTGCCCGACCTGCCGCCCTTGCGCGAAATCCCCCCGGCCCTGGCCGAGGTCGCGCAGAAGACTGGATTCTCCGAAGCGCCGGCCGAATTCGCCCCGCGCCCGCCGCGCGGCAAGCCGAACCTCCGCCTGGTCTATTCCCGCGACTGAGCGCCATTGGCCCCCCGATGGCCCGGGAAGCTTCCCCAGAACGGGGATGAATGAAAAGGCCCCGCAAAACGCGGGGCCTTTTGATCTTGAAGCGATGGCGCAGACCTTACAGGGCGATCCGGCGCTGCACGTCGCGGCGCGAGGACAGCTCCTCGGAGACGAGGAAGGCCAGTTCCAGCGCCTGGCTCGCGTTCAGACGCGGGTCGCAGGCGGTGTGGTAGCGGCTCGACAGATCCTCGTCCGACACGGCGCGCAACCCGCCGGTGCATTCGGTCACGTCCTGGCCGGTCATCTCGAAATGCACGCCGCCGGGGATCGTGCCCTCGGCCTTGTGGATGTCGAAGAACTCGCGCACTTCGCGCAGCACCGATTCGAAGGGCCGGGTCTTGTAGCCCGAAGCCGCCTTGATCGTGTTGCCATGCATCGGGTCGCAGGACCACAGCACATTGGCGCCTTCCTGCTGCACCGCCTTGATCAGGCGCGGCAGGTGATCGCCGACCTTGCCGGCGCCAAAGCGCGCGATCAGGGTCAGGCGGCCCGGCTCGTTGCCCGGGTTCAGCTTGGCCATCAGCACCTTCAGATCCTCGGCCGTGGTCGAGGGGCCGCACTTCAGCCCGATCGGGTTCAGCACGCCACGGCAGAATTCGACATGCGCGCCGTCGGGCTGACGGGTGCGGTCGCCGATCCAGATCATGTGACCCGAGCCTGCCACCGGCTGGCCGGTGATGGAATCGATCCGGCACAAAGCCTCTTCATATTCCAGAAGCAGCGCCTCGTGGCTGGTGTAGAAATCCACGGTCGCCAGCGACGGCGCCGAATCCGAGTCGATCCCGGCGGCGTTCATGAAGTCCAAAGCGTCCGAGATGTGGTTCGACAGGGTCCGGTAACGCTCGGCCTTGTCATGTTCGGCAAAGCCCAGGGTCCAGGCATGGACGCGGTGGATATCGGCGAAACCGCCGGTCGAGAAGGCGCGCAGAAGGTTCAGCGTCGCCGCCGACTGGGTATAGGCCTGCAGCATCCGGTTGGCATCGGGCACGCGGGAGGCTGCGTCGAAGTCAAACCCGTTGATGATGTCGCCGCGGTAGGAGGGCAGCTCCACCCCGCCCACGACTTCCGTCCCCGCCGAGCGCGGCTTGGCGAACTGGCCGGCCATCCGGCCCACCTTCACCACCGGCACCTTGGCGCCATAGGTCAGGACCACGGCCATCTGCAGCATGACGCGGAAGGTGTCGCGGATGTTGTCGGCCGCGAATTCCGAGAAGCTCTCGGCGCAGTCACCGCCCTGCAGAAGGAAGGCCTTGCCCTCGGCGGCCAGCGCCAGCTGCTTCTTCAGCTTGCGGGCCTCGCCTGCAAAAACCAGAGGCGGATACTTGGCCAGCTGCGCCTCGACGCTCTTCAATCCCGCCTGGTCGGGATAGTCAGGCATCTGCACCCGCGGCTTCGCGCGCCAGTCCGATTTTGTCCAGCCTTTGGTCATGGCTTGTTCCTCCGTCACAATTCCCCCGCGATATAAGGAAATCGGCACGGAAAGCAAAGGGCGAAAGGCGTCTTTTCACCGGCGCGGCAGAGGGCCAGTAAGGGGCCACTTCGGGGGCCTTCTCGGAGGCCTTGTATCGACACAGGATTCCGGGCGGATTTCCCCGATCCCCCCTTGCGGACGGAACACTTTCCTGTTTCCTTGCGCCAATAACGACACATCAGGTCGCAACATGTCCACGCCGCCGCGCAAAGCCACGCAAACCTCGAAATCCGAGGCGCCCCGCCGCTTTGTGTTCCTGCTTCTCGACAAATTCACCATGCTCGCCTTCGCTTCGGCGATCGAGCCTTTGCGGATTGCCAACCGCGTGGTGGGCGACAAGGTCTATACCTGGGCGCTGGCCGGTGAGGGCGGCGAGATCGCCACCTGCTCCAACGGCACCGCCTTCAAGCTGGACATGGGGCTGGAGGATATCGACCGCGAGGATCTGCTGCTGGTTTGCGGCGGGATCGACGTGCAGAAGGGCACGACCAAGGCCGTGCTGAACTGGCTGCGGCGCGAGGCGCGGCGCGGTGCCACGATCGGCGGCCTCTGCACCGGGGCCTATGCGCTGGCCAAGGCCGGGCTGCTCGACGGCAAGAAAGCGACGATCCACTGGGAAAACCAGGACGGCTTTCTGGAAGAGTTCGAGGATGTGAACCTGACGAAATCGGTCTTCGTGATGGATGGCAACCGCTGGAGCACGGCGGGCGGCACCTCCTCGCTCGACCTGATGCTGAAGGTGATCGCGGGCGATCATGGCGAGGATGTCGCCAATACCGTGGCCGACCAACTGATCTATTCGACGCCGCGCACCGACCAGGACACCCAGCGCCTGTCGATCCCGACGCGGATCGGCGTCCGGCATCCGAAGCTTTCCCAAGTCATCCAGATGATGGAAGGCAATATCGAAGACCCGATGTCGCCCGCCGATCTGGCCGAGGAAGTCGGCATGTCGACCCGCCAGCTCGAACGCCTGTTCCGCCGTTACCTCAACCGCTCACCCAAGCGCTACTACATGGAACTGCGCCTGCAGAAGGCGCGCAACCTTCTGATGCAGACCGATATGTCGGTGATCAACGTGGCGCTCGCCTGCGGCTTTGCCAGCCCCTCGCATTTCTCCAAATGCTACCGCAGCCATTACAACACCACGCCCTACCGCGAGCGTGGAACGCAAGGCACCCCGCCCCTGCCGATGGCGGGGCGGTTGTCGATCTGACTTACCCCGCCGCGGCGACCGGCGCCGGGCCGAACCGATTGGCGCCCGGCGTGCCCTCGCTGGCGAACCAGATGATCAGGATGATGGCGCCCATCGCGGGGACGCAACCGATCAGAAGCCACCAGCCCGACCGGTCCAGATCGTGCAGGCGGCGCACGATCACGGCAAGACCCGGGATCATATTGATCACCATGAAGACGTTGACCAGCAAGGCGAGGATCAGGAGCGGTCCCATCTGCAATAGGACGGTCAGCGCTGACGTCGTCTGCGCTCCCACGCTGGGCCCCAAACCAACGGCCCAGATGCCGATGATGCTTTGCGCCACCCCGATCGTGACGAATTGATAGAGCATCCAATACCAGAATTCCGACCGTGTCGCGCGGCCGGGAAAAATCTGTGCGGTATAAACGGATTTGATGGCTTCGGCGAACGTCATGGGCGGCCCCTCGCATGGCAATGTCACGCGCAAAGCCTAGTGCGGCGCCCCGGTCCGCGTCCAATTCCGATCAGCCCCCCGCGCAACTTATCCGGTAGGATGGGCAATATTGCCCATCTTTCCAGAGGCCTGCGCGCCTATTACGAGCCTTCGTTGCAGAAGGACTGCACGATATTGCAGTTGGAGGTATAGCCCGAGCAATTGGCCAGCGCGGTTTCTTCCGCCTTGGCCACCGACTTGTCGGCCGAAAAGCCCATGCCATAGCCGTCACCGACCGCCACAGCCCCGCAATTGGGAAACACCACGACCGCCTCGCAGTCGCCCACGCCACACTGGCTGTTGGCCTCGCTCGAGGCCTCGCCCTTCGTCGCGAAATTCCAGCCGCCGCCGACCTTGCCGGTGGAGGGCGAAAAGGCGATCGCGCCGAACAGGCTTCCGGCTGCGGCGGAAGTGGCCATCGCAGGCAAAGCCAGAGCGGTGATCAACGCAACAGCATAGCGGTAAGACATGTCAGTCCTCTCAAGCCCCCCGGCCATTGGGCGCGGGTTCGTACACATGAAGGTGGCGGTGTCCCCCCGCATCGTCAAGGCCTGCCCCGAAATTCGCCCCCCAAGGTGACGCCGCTTTGCAACGCAGGTCCGCGCGCCACGGCAAAAGCCTTGGATCCGGCGGGGCAAAACCCGGGGCTTTGCCGGTTTCAGGCGGCTCCCAAGGTGCTTTTCTTTTCAATCGGGCCACACTAGGCTCCGCTCAGGATCAAGATCCAATCAGGGAGATAAAAATGAAAAAACTGTTGCTCGCCTCGGCTGCTGTTGCGCTTTGCGCCGGTGGCGCCTCGGCGGAAGACGTGAAACTCGGCGTGCTCTTCGGCTTCACCGGTCCGATTGAATCGCTGACCGGCCATATGAAGAACGCTGCCGAAGCCGCGATCAAAGAGGTCAACGATTCGGGCAAATCGAAATTCGCTTTCTCGGACGTGACCGGCGATACGACCTGCACCGGCTCTGACGTGGCGGTGGCCGCGGCCGAAAAGATGGTGACCTCGGACGGCGTCAAGGGCATCATCGGCGGCGACTGCTCGGGTGTGACCGGCGCCATCCTGCAGAAGGTCGCGCGTCCGAACGGCATCGTGATGATCTCGCCCTCGGCGACCTCGCCTGCTCTCTCGACCGCCGAGGATGACGGCCTCTTCTTCCGCACCGCCCCCTCGGACGCCCGCGAAGGCGAAGTGGCCGCCGACATCCTGCAGGAACATGGCGTGAAGTCGATCGCCATGACCTATTCCAACAGCGATTATGGCAAGGGCCTGGCCGAAGCCATTGCGGCCTCCTTCGAAAAGCTCGGCGGCAAGGTCACCATCGACATCCCGCATGACGACGCCAAATCCGACTTCTCGGCCGAGGTCGCCTCGCTGGCGGCGGCGGGCGGCGATATCCTCGTCGTGGCGGGCTATGTCGACCAGGGCGGCAAGGGCATCATCCGGGCGGCGCTCGACACCGGGGCCTTCTCGACCTTCGAACTGCCGGGCGGCATGGTCTCCACCTCGCTGACCGACAACTTCGGCAAGTCGATCGACGGTTCCTATGGCCAGGTGCCGGAATCCGACAGCCCCGGTGCGGCGATCCTGAAGGAGATGGGCGCGAAGAACTCGCCCGCCTACGAGGCGACCTCGCCCTATACGATGGAAAGCTATGACGCGGCGGCGCTGATCATGCTGGCGATGAACGCGGCCGGCTCCTCCGATCCCAAGGTCTACAAGGACAAGATCATGGAAATCGCCAACGGCCCCGCCGATGGTTCGGGCACCAAGATCCTGCCCGGCGAGCTGGGCAAGGCGCTGGAGCTGATCGCCGCCGGCAAGCCGATCGACTATGACGGCGCCTCGGGCGTGACCCTGATCGGGCCGGGCGAAAGCGCTGGGCGCTACAAGGAGTTCAAGATCGAGGACGGCAAGTTCGTCACCGTGAAGTACCGTTGAGCCAGAGCTGAACGAGAACCTGCGCGGCCCGGGGCCTGTCCCCCGGGCCGTTGCCACTGTAAAGCACGACCCAGAGAGCCCCTAAGGGCCGCTTGGGAACAGGGGAACACATGATCGTCGTCGAGGATCTACACAGGCACTTCGGGGCCTTTCGCGCCGTGGACGGCGCCTCGCTGGAAATTGCCACAGGGTCGATCACCGGCCTGATCGGGCCGAATGGCGCGGGCAAGACCACGCTGTTCAACGTCATCGCCGGTCGCCTCGCCCCGACCTCGGGCCGGGTGATCATGGATGGCGAGGATATCACCGGCCTCGCCCCGCATCAGCTTTTCGCCAAGGGCCTCTTGCGCACCTTCCAGATCGCGCATGAGTTTTCCTCGATGACGGTGCGGGAAAACTTGATGATGGTGCCGGCCAACCAGGTCGGAGAGCGGCTGTGGAACACCTGGTTCCGCCGCGGGCTGATCGCCCGGGAAGAGGCCGCGCTGCGCAAGAAGGCCGACGAGGTGCTGGATTTCCTGACCATCTCGCATATCGCGGATGAGAAGGCGGGCAATATCTCGGGCGGGCAGAAGAAGCTGGTGGAACTGGGCCGCACCATGATGGTCGATGCCAAGGTGGTGTTTCTGGATGAGGTCGGCGCCGGGGTGAACCGCACCCTGCTCAACACCATCGGCGATGCCATCGTGCGCCTGAACAAGGAGCGCGGCTATACCTTCTGCGTCATCGAACATGACATGGATTTCATCGCCCGGCTTTGTGATCCGGTGATCGTGATGGCCGAGGGCAAGGTCCTGGCCAAGGGCACGGTGGACGAGGTCAAGAACGACGAGCGGGTGATCGAGGCCTATCTGGGCACCGGATTGAAGAACAAGGTGGTGGCCCATGGCTGACTGCGTCGCACGGATTTTCTGCGAAAATCCTGAAAGAAGCCAATTTTCTGCGAAAATTGGGAAGGCGAATTTTCGTACGAAAATTCGGGACCGGAATTTTCGCAGAAAATTCGTGACCCGGCCCGCCACCGCAGAGGTGTCGCATGGCTGAGCCCTTCCTGATCGGCGATGCGATGACCGGCGGCTATGGCGCCACCGACATCCTGCACGCCTGCACCATCGCGGTCGAGAAAGGCCAGATCGCGGTGATCGTCGGCCCCAATGGCGCCGGCAAATCCACCGCGATGAAGGCGGTCTTCGGCATGCTCTCCCTGCGCGGCGGCCAGGTCCGGCTCAACGGCGAGGATATCACGAAGCTTTCGCCGCAGGACCGCGTCGCCAGGGGCATGGCCTTCGTGCCGCAGACCCACAACATCTTCACCTCGATGACGGTCGAAGAGAACCTCGAAATGGGCGCTTACCTCCGCCGCGACGACATCAAGGGCACGCTGGAGCAGGTCTATCACCTCTTCCCGATCCTGAAGACCAAGCGCCTGCAGCCGGCGGGCGAGCTCTCGGGCGGCCAGCGCCAGCAGGTCGCCGTCGGTCGCGCCCTGATGACCCAGCCGCAGGTCCTGATGCTGGATGAGCCCACCGCCGGCGTCTCGCCCATCGTGATGGACGAACTTTTCGACCGCATCATCGAGGTCGCCCGCACTGGCATCTCGATCCTGATGGTCGAACAGAACGCCCGCCAAGCGCTGAACATCGCCGACAAGGGCTATGTCCTCGTCCAGGGCGCCAACCGCTACACCGACACCGGCGAGGCCCTTCTGGCCGACCCGGACGTCCGCCGCACGTTCCTGGGGGGCTGAGCCATGGATTTCCTCAACGCGCTCGTGGTCTTTCTGAACTATGTCATCCTGCCCGCCGCCGCTTACGGCGCGCAGCTTGCCGTGGGGGCGCTTGGCGTCACGCTGATCTTCGGCATCCTGCGCTTCTCGAACTTTGCCTGGGGCGACACGATGGCCTTCGGCACCATGGTGGTGATCCTCTTCACCTGGCTGTTCCAGAGCCTCGGCATCTCGATCGCGCCGCTTCCCACCGCCCTTCTGGCCATGCCGATCGGCATTCTGGTCACCGCGGCCTTCCTTCTGGGCACCGACCGCGTCGTCTATCGCTTCTACCGCCGGCAGAAGGCCAAGCCGATCATCCTCGTCATCGTCTCGGCCGGGGTCATGTTCGTGATGAACGGCCTCGTCCGGATGATCATCGGCACCGAGGAGCAGAACTTTGCCGATGGCGGCCGGTTCCTGGTCTCGGCCCCGCAGTTCAAGGACTGGACGGGGCTGGCCGAGGGCCTGTCGATCAAGGGCACCACGGTGATCACCCTGATCACCGCCTTCCTGACCATGGCGGCGCTCTTCTGGTTCCTGCAGAAGACCCGCACCGGCAAGTCGATGCGGGCCTTTTCCGACAACGAGGATCTGGCGCTCCTCTCGGGGATCAACCCCGACCGGGTGGTGCAGGTGACCTGGGTGATCGCCGCGGCGCTGGCCGTGATCGCGGGCACGCTCTACGGTCTGGACAAAAGCTTCCGGCCCTTCATCTACTTCCAGCTCTTGCTGCCGATCTTTGCGGCGGCCGTGGTGGGCGGGCTCGGCTCGCCCAAGGGTGCCGTGGCGGGGGGCTTCCTCGTCGCCTTTTCCGAGATCGTGGTGACCTATGCCTGGAAGAAGGTGTTGACCTATCTTCTGCCCGCCAGCCTCGCGCCCGACAGCCTGATGCAGCTTCTGTCCACGGATTACAAATTCGCGGTCAGCTTCTCGATCCTCATCATCGTGCTGTTGTTCATGCCCAACGGGCTGTTCAACAAGGGGAAATGACATGACAAACCGTGCCGCCCTTCTCTTTGCCGCCGTGGCCGGGCTTTACATCCTGACCGGGCTTGGCATGTCGTGGAACGTCAGCCTGAACATCCTGATCCTCGGGCTTCTGTCGGCGATCATGGCGCTCGGGGTGAACATGCAATGGGGCTATGCCGGGCTCTTTTCGACCGGCATCGTCGGCTCGGTCGCGCTGGGAGGGCTGGCGGTCGTCTTCGTCTCGGGCGCGCCGGTGCCGGCGGCCTTTGCGGCGGGGGGCGGGCGGCTGCTCTTCGGCCTTGGCGTCGGCGTGGCGGTGATCGCCGCGGCCGTGGCGGCCTGGAAGCTGATGCCGAAGGGGCGGCTTCGCGGTGTCGTGGTGGCGGTGATCCTGATCGGCGGCTTCTTCCTCTACCGCGCGATCTTCGACCCCGCCGTCTCTGCGATCGAGGCGAATGACCCTGCGACCTATGGCAATATCGGCGGCTTCGGCCTGAACTCGATCTGGGCCTGGCCGGTGGGCGCACTTTTCGCCGCCGTGGCGGCCTGGGCCATCGGCAAGATCGCCCTCGGCCTGCGCGAGGATTACCTCGCCATCGCCACCCTCGGCATCGCCGAGATCATCGTCACCGCGATCAAGTCCGAGGACTGGATGGCGCGCGGGGTGAAGAACTTCACCGGCCTGCCGCGCCCCTGGCCGGTGCCCTACGAGGTCAACATGCAGGCCGACGCTGGCTTTCTGGCCTTCTGCGCCAAATGGGGGCTGAACCCGGTGACCACCTCCTCGATTGCGGTCAAGGGCATCTACATCATCATGTTCGCGATCATCCTGGCGGTGCTGATGTGGCTTCTGCAGCGCGCGTTGAACTCGCCCTGGGGCCGGATGATCCGGGCGATCCGCGACAATGAGGTCGCAGCCGAGGCGATGGGCAAGGATGTCAAACGCCAGCATCTGATGATCTTCATCCTCGGCTCGGCGGTCGTCGGCCTGTCGGGGGCGATGTATGTCTCGCTGCAGGGCCAGCTGGTGCCGGGCGAATACAGCCCGCTGCGCTTTACCTTCCTCGTCTGGATCATGGTGATCCTCGGCGGGTCGGGCAACAACTGGGGCTCGGTCCTGGGCGGGCTGCTGGTCGGCTGGCTCTGGCTGATCGTCGACAGCGCCGGGCCGCTTCTGATGGGGCTGATCACCTCGGGCATGGCCGAGGGCGCGGTGAAGAGCCATCTCCTCGACCTCGCCTCGCAGCTGCGCCTTCTGACGCTGGGGGTGGCGCTGCTTCTGGTGCTGCGCTTCAGCCCGCGGGGCCTGTTGCCCGAGACCTAGCGGCCGTCCCCTCGGCCAAGCGACATCCGGGGCCGGTGGGGATGCAACCACCGGCCCCGGTTCATCCATCCCGGACGCACCTCAGAACAGGAAGTCAGAGGCGTGCATCTCGGCCACCGTATGGCCCAGGATGGTGATGCTGTTGAAGCCGAAGCTGACCAGCACGGCCGGCCCGTCATCGGTGATGATGTTGGTCATGCTGAACTGCAGGAAATTGGTGGCGAGACTGATCCGGATCTTGTCGCCCTCGCCCGAGTCGAAATCGTCGATCGCGTCGTCGCTGAAATTGCCGTCGAAGATGAAGGTATCGGCCCCGCTGCCGCCATGGCCGGTGTCGTTGCCATTGCCGAAATGCATCGTGTCATTGCCGCCGCCGCCGTCGAAGAAATTGTCGGCGCCGTTGTCGAAGAAGGTGTCGCGGACCGCCGTGCCGATGATGCTTTCGACATTCGCCACCTTGTCGAGCGTGCCGAACCCGTCGCGCACCGTGCCCGCCGCCAGATTGACCCGGATGCCATCGGTGCCGCCCCATTCTGCATCGCGGGCGTAAGACACCGTATCGCGCCCGCCCCTGCCGTCGAAATTGTCATTGGCGGCGCCGCCCTCGAACTTGTTGGCCGCCGCATTGCCTTTCATCGTGTCGTTGAGGAAGGTGCCGGTGATATCCTCGAAGCCCGAGATCGTGTCGACCATCCCATCCGGCCCGCGCACCGTGCCGCGCAGCTGATCGACGTAAAGGCCGACCGTGGCCGCCCAGGGCGTGAAATTCCAGCCGTCATAGGCCAGCGTGTCGAAACCGGTGCCGCCCGCATAGCTGTCGGCGCCGCCGCGGTCCTTGACGAAATCGTCACCGCCCAGCGCCATCACCGTGTCATTGCCGACCATCGTGTCGATCACGTCGCCGGTCCCCGCATGCCCCGGCCCCGCCGCCGAGCTGGAGCCGGTGATCGTGGCCCCGCTCTGCACGATCATCTGCCAGGCCCCGAAGGAATCGCCCCGCGCCAGCGTGGCCATGAAGACCGGCAGCCGCACCGACAGGTTGGCGATGTCCAGAAGCATGTTGCCCGCGGCATCGGTATAGCTCACCTCGGTCAGCGCGCCGCCGGTCACCCGCGTCTGCCCGGCATCCGGCCCGTCTTCGACGACGTAACTGGTATAGCCGCTGTAGGTCAGCGTCACATGGGCCGCAAAATGCGTCGGGTCCAGAGTGCCGAGGCCGGTGTTCCAGTCCAGCACCGTGCTTGTCGCGCTGCGCGAGGCCACCGTGTAGCTCGCCAATTGGTCATAACCGTAAAATCCCAGATTCCCGTCGTAATATTTGACTGTCGACATCGAAGCCCCGTTTGCTGCACCACATGGTTAACCAATCCTTAGGGCGATCTTAGACGGAGAAAGGTAAACCGAAGCTTAACATAAGCTTAACAGGCCCGGCGCGGCCCCGGCGCCCTCTGCCCGCGCGCAAGGCCCCAGCCCGAGGCATTCCGCCCTGCCCGGCGCGGCCCAAGGCCACTCCATCCTGTCTGCGACGTCAAATGTCGCCTTTTGACGTGACGCGCCGCCGTTTGAGGTGTTTTCTGGCGCCAACCCAGTCTTGAAGGACAGATCATGAAATCCCATACCCGCGTGGTGGTCATCGGCGGTGGCGTCGTCGGCTGCTCGGTCCTCTATCACCTGACCAAGCTTGGCTGGTCCGATGTCACCCTGATCGAGCGGTCGGATCTGACCTCCGGCTCGACCTGGCACGCGGCGGGCGGCTTTCACACGATCAACGGCGACACCAACATGGCGGCGCTGCAGGGCTATACGATCCGCCTCTACAAGGAGCTGGAGGCGATCACCGGCATGTCCTGCGGCCTCCACCATGTCGGCGGCGTGACCCTGGCCGACAATGTGGCGCGCTTTGAACAGCTGAAGGCCGAACGCGCCAAGCACCGCTACATGGGGCTCGATACCGAGATCCTGACGCCCGAGGAAATCCACAAGCTGACCGATGGCCTCGTGAACACCAAGGGCATCCTCGGCGGGCTTTACGACCCGCTGGATGGCCACCTCGACCCTTCGGGCACCACCCATGCCTATGCCAAGGCGGCCCGGATGGGCGGGGCCGAGATCATCCTGCACAACCGCGTCTTGGAAACCAACCCGACCAAGGATGGTTGGGAGGTCGTGACCGAAAAGGGCACCATCACCTGTGAACATCTGGTCAATGCCGGCGGCCTCTGGGCCCGCGAGGTCGGCGCCATGGCCGGCGTCTACCTGCCGCTTCTGCCGATGGCGCACCAGTATATCGTCACCGACGATATCCCCGAGATCATGGATATCCTGAAGACCGGCCGCGAGTTCCCCCATGTCATGGACCCGGGCGGCGAATTCTACCTGCGTCAGGAAGGCCGCGGCATGTGCATCGGCTTCTATGAAAAGCCCTGCGAGCCCTGGAGCGTCGACGGCACGCCGTGGAACTTCGGCCACGAGCTTCTGAACGAGCAATTCGACAAGATCGAAGACTCGGTCAACTTCGCCTATCGCCGCGTGCCGGTCCTGGAACGCTCCGGCGTCAAGCGCGTCATTCACGGCCCCTTTACCTTCGCCCCCGATGGCAACCCGCTGATCGGCCCGGTGCCGGGCCTGAAGAACTACTGGAGCGCCTGCGCCGTCATGGCCGGCTTCTCCCAGGGCGGCGGCATGGGTCTCGCGCTCGCGCAATGGATGATAGAGGGCGAGGTCGAGCGCGACCCGCGCGGCTTTGACGTCGCGCGCTTCGGCAACTGGACCTCGCCGGGCTATACCGTGCCCAAGGTGATCGAGAACTACCAGATGCGCTTCTCGGTCGGCTACCCGAACGAGGAACGCCCCGCCGCCCGCCCCTTCCGCACCACGCCGATGTATCAGGTCTTCGACGAGATGAACGCCGTCTGGGGCCAGCAATACGGGCTGGAAGTGCCGAACTACTACGCCCTGCCCGGCGAGCCGCGCTATGAAGAGCCGACCTTCAAACGCTCCAATGCCTGGGAGGCGACACGGCAAGAGGTCTTTGCCGTCCGCGAGGGCGTGGGCATCAACGAGTTGCAGAACTTCGGCAAATATTCCGTCACCGGGCCGAATGCCCGCGCCTGGCTTGACAAGATCATGGCCGGCCGCATCCCGAAGCCGGGCCGCCTGTCGCTGACCCCGATGCTGGCCCATTCCGGCAAGATCATCGGCGATTTCACCGTCTCCTGCCTGTCGGAAACCGAATTCCAGGTCACCGCCAGCTACGGCGCCCAAGGCTGGCATTCGCGCTGGTTCGAGCAGAACGCGATGGAGGGGGTCCGGGTCGACAATATCTCCGACAGCCGCTCCGGCTTTACCATCGCCGGCCCGAAAGCGCGTGAACTTCTGGCCCGCGTCACCCGCGCGGATGTCTCGGCCGAGGCCTTCAAGTTCATGGACGTGCGGAAAATGACCGTCGGCATGGCCAATTGCATCGTCCAGCGCGTCAGCTACACCGCCGATCTCGGCTATGAGATCTTCTGCGACCACATGTCGGTCCGCCAGTTGTGGGACACGCTGATGGCCGCAGGCGCCGACCTCGGCATCCGCGCCTTCGGGATGCGCGCCATGATGAGCCTGCGTCTGGACAAATGGTTCGGCTCCTGGGGTCGCGAATTCTCGCCCGACTATACCCCGGCGGAAACCGGCCTCGACCGTTTCATCGCCTGGAACAAGCCGGTGGAATGGATCGGCAAGGCCCCCACCCTCGCCGAAAAGGCCAAGGGCCCCTCGCGCAAGCTGGTCTCGATCGTGGTCGATGTCTCTGACGCCGATGTGGTGGCCTGGGAGCCGATCTGGCTGGACGGCGCCGTGGTCGGCTGGTGCACCTCGGGCGGCTACAGCCACTGGACCGGCAAATCTGTCGCCCAGGGCTTCATCCCCGCCGACCGCGTGCAAGACGGCCTGGAACTCGAAGTCGAGATCCTGGGAGAACGCCGCCCCGCCCGCGTCCACCTCGCCCCCCTCTGGGACGATGGCGGCCGCATGCGCGCCTGATCTTTCATTGGTCCATAAATATCCCACTGGTGCGGAGCGGTTTGCCCCGCAGGGGCGAAGAAACCGCGGAGTGGCGGGGGGTGTGAAACCCCCCGCTCCTCCGCCCGGAAAAGGGCGATGCCATGTCAGACCTGACGATCCTGATCCCGGCCGCTGGCGCCTCTTCCCGCATGCGGGGGCAGGACAAGCTCCTTCTGACCATCGCCGGCGAGCCGCTTTTGCGCCGCACCGCGCGGATGGCGCTGGCGGCAAACCGCAATGTCCTGATCACCCTGCGCCCCGAAGATGAGGCGCGGCGGCAGGTGATCGCCGATCTGCCGGTGACGGTGCTGGAGGTGGTAAATGCCAGCGCAGGCCTTTCCGCCTCGCTGGTCACCGCGGCTGCGGCGGCCAAGGGCGCCTTGATGGTCCTGCCCGCCGACATGCCGGACCTGACCGCTGAGGACCTGCGCCGGATGATCGATGCCGCCACACAGTCGCCCGAGGCGATCCTGCGCGCGACCACGGCCTCTGGCACGCAAGGCCATCCGGTGATCTTCCCGCCCGACCTTCTGCCCGCCTTCGCCACCCTCACCGGCGACGAGGGCGCGCGGTCGATCCTGCAGGCGCATCGCGACCGCTTGCGCCTGATCGCCCTGCCCGGCGAAAACGCCCTGACCGACCTTGATACGCCCGAGGCCTGGGCGGCCTGGGCTCACTCGGCCAAGAGCACCCGCACTTCATGAGCCTTCAAGGTCGGCCGCGCGGCGGGGAAACCTTGCGGATTGGCTGACATCTCCGGGAACAGCGCCTCGACCTCGGCGCGCTGTTCGGCATCCATGTTTTCCAGCATCCGGTCGGCGGGCTGGAAGCTTTCGGTCCAAGTGCCATCGGCCTGCACCAGTTCATGCGCCTCGAAGAGCAGGTGGATATAGGTGACGCCATAGGGGAAGACCGTCTCGACCCCGGGCAAGGCGGTCAGATGGGTGGCCGCGACCAGAACCTCGGCCTCGCCGAACAGCATCTCGGCCCGGCCGCCCTCGACCAGCATCCGGTGCTGGGGCGAGACCATCATGTCCTGCCGCGGCAGGCCCGCGCCCAGCGCACCGGCGCCGATCCGCACCGGGCGCAGCCGCGGCTGCACGATCAGATCGGCCAGCGACAGCACCCGTCTGCCGACCCAGCGCAAGGGCTGCATCCCGTGGTCCAGCGTCGCCACAAGGTCACCGGGCTGCAGCGCCTCGACCGCGACCTCGCCGCGATCGGTCAGGATCAGCGTGCCGGGGGTGAAGCAGGGCAGGACCTTCTCGATGTTGGAAAAGCTCATCGTGCCGGTGACATGGCCCTGGGCATCGAGGAACTGCACCGTGCCGTTCTGATGGTTCAGCGGGTCGTAGATGATGTTGGTATGGGCCCAGCCATAGGCCGACAGATCCAGCAGGTCGTTGAAGCCCGCGCCGCCATCCACCGTGTCGCCGCTGGCGCCAAGGAAGGTGTCGTTGCCGTCGCCGCCATAAAGATGGTCATTGCCCGCCTCGGCCGCAAAGGTCTCATCGGCGCTGCTGCCATAGATCGTGTCGTCGCCCGCCCCGCCGAACAGCCCATCAGAGCCCGAGGCGCCATAAAGCAGGTCATTGCCGTCGCCCCCGTAAAGCGCGTCATTGCCAGCGCCGCCGGTCAGCGTGTCATCGCCTGCGCCGCCATAAAGCGTATCGTCCTCGGTACCGCCGTCGAGCTGGTCATTGCCGTCGCCCCCCGCCAGGACATCACTGCCCTGCCCGCCATAAAGCGCGTCATTGCCCGCATCGCCCGAGAGCGTGTCATTCTCGCTGCCGCCATACAGCGCGTCGTTGCCGGTGCCACCAAAGAGCGAATCCGCCCCGGCATCCCCCGTCAGACTGTCGTCCCCGGCGTCACCATAGACCGTGTCGGCCCCATCGCCGCCGCCCAGACTGTCATTGCCGTCGCCGCCATAGAGCAGGTCATTGCCCGCATCGCCTGAGAGCGTATCGTTCTCGCTGCCGCCGTAAAGCGCGTCGTTGCCGATACCGCCGAAGAGCGAATCCGCCCCGGCATCCCCCGTCAGGCTGTCGTCGCCAGCATCACCATAGACCGTGTCGTTGTTGTCCCCACCGCCGAGGCTGTCATTGCCATCCCCGCCATAGAGGAGATCATTGCCCGCATCGCCCGAGAGCGTGTCGTTCTCGCTGCCACCATAAAGCGCGTCATTGCCGACGCCGCCAAAGAGCAGGTCATTGCCCGCGTCACCCGACAGCGTGTCATTCTCGCTGCCACCATAAAGCGCGTCATTGGCCGTGCCGCCGAACAGCGAATCCGCCCCGGCGTCTCCGGTCAGGCTGTCATCGCCGGCATCGCCGTAGACAGTGTCGCTGTTGTCGCCACCACCAACACTGTCATTGCCGTCCCCGCCATAGAGGACGTCATTGCCAGCATCGCCCGACAGGGTGTCGTTCTCGGTCCCGCCATAAAGCGCGTCGTTGCCCGTTCCGCCGAAAAGCGAGTCCGCCCCGGCATCCCCGGTCAGACTGTCGTCGCCGGCGTCGCCATAGACCGCGTCGTTGTTGTCGCCACCGCCGACGCTGTCGTTGCCATCGCCGCCATAGAGCAAGTCATTGCCCGCATCGCCCGACAGCGTGTCGTTCTCGCTGCCGCCATAAAGCGCGTCATTGCCCGTGCCGCCGAACAGCGAGTCCGCACCGGCATCCCCCGTCAGACTGTCGTCGCCAGCGTCGCCATAGACCGTGTCGTTGTTGTCCCCACCGCCGACGCTGTCGTTGCCGTCTCCGCCGTAGAGCAGGTCATTTCCGGCATCGCCCGAGAGCGTGTCGTTCTCGCTGCCACCATAAAGCGCGTCATTGCCCGTGCCGCCGAAGAGCGAATCCGCCCCGGCATCTCCGGTCAGGCTGTCGTCGCCAGCATCGCCATAGACCGTGTCGGCCCCGTCACCGCCGCCGACGCTGTCATTGCCGTCGCCGCCGTAAAGCAGGTCATTGCCCGCATCGCCCGACAGCGTGTCATCGCCGGCATCGCCGTAGAGCGTGTCATTGTCCGCACCGCCCGAGAGGCTGTCGTTGCCGGTGCCGCCGTAAAGCAGGTCGTTGCCCGCGTCGCCCGACAGCGTGTCGTTCTCGGTCCCGCCGTACAGCGAGTCATTGCCGGTGCCGCCATAAAGCGCGTCGTTGCCGGCATCGCCGCTCAGGCTGTCGTCGCCGGCATCGCCGTAAAGCGTGTCATTGTCGGCGCCGCCCGACAGGCTGTCGTTGCCGTCACCGCCATAGAGCAGGTCATTGCCCGCATCGCCCGACAGCGTGTCATTCTCGGTCCCGCCATACAGCGAGTCATTGCCGGTGCCGCCGTACAGCAGGTCATTGCCGGCATCGCCGCTCAGGCTGTCGAGGCCGCCGCCGCCATAGAGCGTGTCATTGCCGTCGCCCCCCGACAGCGTATCCGCCCCGGCATCGGCCACGGCTGAGGTCGCGGTGATCTGCACATCGTCCAGCAGCGCGCCGAGGCTGTCGTTGTTGCCCAGCTCGGTGAAGCGCAGCGTATAGGTGCCCGCGCCGGGAAAGGCGATGTTGAGCGAGTAATTCGTCCAGCTGCTGTTCGACGGCGGATAGACCGTCATGGTCGAGACGACCGTGCCGGTGGAATCCAGCACATCGACCCGGAAGCCATCGGTGCCGACGGTGCCCGCAGTGCGGACCGAGCCGCGGAAGGTCAGCTGGGCGGTCTGTGCCCCGGCGACCGAGAAGCTTTGCTGCAGGACCGTGGTCTGGCCGGAATTGCCGTCGATCTCGCTGACCGCATTGCCGGAGGAGCCGCCGCCGAAATAAGAGCTTTCGGGGTTGATCTCGATGTCATTGCCCGACCAGTTGGCCGAGCCGCTGCTGAAGCCGCCGTTCAGGATGAAGGTCGCGCCGACCGAAGAGGCCTCGCCGCCATAGATCACGTCATTGCCGCCATTGCCCGACAGCGAATCCGCCCCGGTGCCGCCGTCCAGCGTGTCATTGGTATTGCCGCCGATCAGCCGGTCGTTGCCGGCATCGCCGTAAAGCGCATCGCCATTGCTGGCCAGCGTGTCATTGCCCGCGGTGATGACATCATTGCCGTCGCCGCCATAGACCGTGTCGATCCCGCCCGCGGTGGTGATCGCGTCATTGCCGCTGCCGCCATAGATCAGGTCATTGTCGGTCGCGCCCGACCCGGTGCCGATATAGGTGTCATCGCCCGCGCCCAGATCCACGGTATCGGCGCCGCTGCCCGAACCGGCCGTGGCACCCTCGTCATAGACGAGGTCATTGCCCGCGCCGGAGGAGATGCTGTCCGACCCCGCGCCGCCCATCAGCGTATCGGCCCCCGCGCCGCCGATCAGCGTGTCATTGCCCGCGCCGCCATCAACATTGGCGGCCAGGGTGGCATTGGTGCCGTTGAAGCTGTCGGCCTGCCCGGTCAGGACAAAATCCTCGATCTGGCTGAAGCTGGCGGTCGAGGTGCCATCGCTGATGGTGCCGGCTTCCGACCCGGTCAGGTTGACCGTCACGCCCGTGGTCAGCGCGCTTGCATCCACCACATCGCCCGAGGTCTCTGCCGCCTCGCCGCCGGTCATCGTATCCGTGCCGAAGGTGCCGGTCAGGACAAAGCGGTCATCGCCGTCGCCGCCGGTCAGCGTGTCATTGCCGGTGCCGCCGTCCAGCGTGTCGTTGCCGGTGCCGCCATCGAGGGAATCGTTGCCGCTGCCGCCGAAAAGCTGGTCATTGTCGGCCCCGCCGAACAGGTTGTCGTTGCCGCCCGCGCCGTACAGGCTGTCATTGCCCGTGCCGCCGCTGATGTTGTCGGAACCGCTGCCTCCGGTCGTGGAGTCATTGCCCGTTGTTCCGCCATAAGTCGCCATCGCTGCACCGCTTTCGAGTCATTCACGCCCGCATAACCGGAGAATTCTCCTAAATTATGTTTCAAAGTTGAGGACTTGGCGGGAGATCGGGCAAAGCTGTGGCGCTTTGGTGGCGGGGCGGTGCGGGATGCCACAATTCGCCCGCTCTGACGCGCCTTTGGCGGGCATGAAAAAGGGGGGCTTGCGCCCCCCTTCCCCTTGGCCGGGGCAATCCCCGACCGGCTGCATAACTGCTTAACTCGTTACCGCACCAAAAGCGCCGCCTCGTGCCGCTTCAGCGTCTTGCGGGCAGAGGTGTAGCTTTCAAGGCCGACTTCGGTCTTGAGTTCCGGGAAAAGGTCAAAGATTTCCGAGCGTTGGGCATTGCCCATGCCCTTCAGCGTCATGTCGCCGGGCTGGAAGGTCTCGGTCCAGGCGCCGTTCGACAGGACGACCTCGTGGCGGTCGCACATGAAGTGGATGTAGGACACCCCGGCCGCATCCACCGAATGCACCCCTTGCGAGGACAGAAGATGCTTGGCCGCGACCAGCACTTCATGCTCGTCGAAGTACAGCGCGGTGCGGTCATTGGCGACCAGCAGGCGGTGGTTGGGCGAAACCATCATGTCGCGCTCCGGCAGACCGTTGCCGAGGCTGCCCTGGCGGACCAGCACCGGCTTCAGATGCGGTGCGGCGGTCAGATCGCCCCAGGCCAGATCGCGGCGGCCCATCCAGCGGATTTCCTGCATGCCGTTGTCGCGGGTGATGATCCGGTCGCCGATCCGAAGGCTCTCCACCGGCACTTCGCCACGCGGCGTCGCGATCAGCGTGCCGGGGGTGAAGCAGGGGATGACATTCTCGATGTTCTTGAAGGTCATCGAGCCGGTGATGTGGTGGTCGGTCGGGTCGAGGAAGTTGACCGTGCCGTTTTCCGGGTTCGTCGGGTCGTAGACGATGTGGAAGGGCCCCGCGCCGGTCAGGTCCAGCGTGTCATGGTCGTCGCCACCCTCGCCGCCATCGACCGAGTCGCCGGCATTGCCGCCGAAGAAGCTGTCGCGGTCGTCGCCGCCGTAAAGGCTGTCGTTGCCGGCGTCGGAGTAGAGCGTGTCATTGCCCTCGTCGCCGAAGACCTGGTCATTGCCGTCGCCGCCATAAAGCTTGTCGTCGTCGATGCCGCCATGCAGCTCGTCATTGCCGGCGTCGCCATAGATCGTGTCCTTGTCGTCCATGCCGAAGACGGTGTCGCTGCCGTCGCCGCCGTGGATCAGATCGAGGCCGTTGTTCGGCGCAAGGTCACTCGCATCGGGGATATTGACCGCATCCGGCACGCCGGGGCCATAGCCGCCGTAGATCAGGTCATTGCCCGCGCCGCCATCGATCTGGTCAGCGCCTTCGCCGCCGACGATCGTGTCATTGCCGGCGTCGCCGAAGATCGTGTCATTGTCGACGCCGCCGTCGATGCTGTCGTTGCCGTCGTCGCCATGGATGCTGTCGGCATCGTCGCCGGTCTTGATCGTGTCGTCGCCGGCCCCACCAAAGACGGTGTCCTTGTCGTTGTTCACATCGCTGTCGGCGCTGTAGAGGCCGGGATAGGCGATGTCGGGACGTTCCCCCGCGAGACCCGAGGAAGTGTCGATCACGTCATTGCCGTCGCCGCCATAGACCAGGTCACGCCCGTCGCCGCCGGTGATCTTGTCATTGCCGGCATCGCCATAGAGCGTGTCATTGCCGGTGCCGCCGTCCACGGTATCATCGCCGGTGCCGCCATAGATCAGGTCCTGATCCGCGCCGCCATAAAGCTGGTCGTTGCCGCCCATGCCCGAGATCGTGTCGTTGCCGCCATTGCCGTAGAACTGGTTGGTGTAGATGTCACCCGCCGCGGTGCCCTGCTGGTCAAAGCCGGTCAGGCTGTCGCCATAGGCCGAGCCGATGACGCCATCGACATCGCCGCCGACATGGTCATTGGCCGCATCGCCGCCCGACAGGACGCCGGTGGTCAGGTTGACCGTGACGCCCGAGGCCGAGTTGCTGTAGTCGATATTGTCCTGATCGGTGCCGCCGAAGAAGGAATCCGCGCCCGCGCCGCCGACAAAGCGGTCATCGCCCGCCCCGCCGTAAGAGAAGTTGGTGCCCGCCGCACCGGTCAGCACGTCATTGCCCTCGTCGCCATAGAGCGTGTCGTTGCCGTTGCCGCCGTTCAGGCTGTCATTGCCGGTGCCGCCATAGACCTTGTCATTGCCCTCGCCGGCCAGAACCGTGTCGTTGCCGCCATAGGCATAGACGAGGTCGTCATTCTTGGCCGCGCCGGACAGGATCTGGTCGTTGTGGTCGATCTTGTCGCCTTCGGGGTCGCCCGTGTAATTGTAGTCGATCAGATCGTTCCCGGCCGTGCCCTCGACGATGCCATCCGGATGCGGATAGCACTGGTGACCATCATTGTCATACCAGCAGCCATTGCTGTGCAACGTCACGCAGTCGGACTGGACCGTGCAGGTTTGGCCCCAGAAATTGGTGTAAAAATAGGTCAGCGACATGACAGATCCCCTCAAAACCGCGTTGCGTGGATGGACGGGACAAAGACCGGGATGCTGGCCCCATCGACCTCACGCCGCCGGGCAGCACCGCGCGCCGCCCTGTCGCAAAGTTGATCGTGCTCAAACATCTCTCACTCCGTCGCCAACCTGAGGGGCCATCCCCTCGTTCCGATGTTCCGGAATGGCGCGTCCAACGACGCGACATCCCATCGATCCTGGCTGAACCGGATGTGCCACGCGGCAGATCCGGCTCAACGGCCCCAAGGGGCCGAGCCAGACGCCGGACTGTCGTGATGGGCCTTGCGCGGAGAGGATCGGCATACCTGTCAAAAGCGCTTGTTCCGCTTTCGAGCACCGGGGCGCAGAACCCCTATGCGTGTAACGCCTTAACCCTGATCCCGCACAACCTCGTGCAACACCACTTACAGACCGCCCCCACGGCCTTTGTCCTTTAAACTAGGACCCTTTCTGAATACCCGCCGTTAGGCCTTACGAAAAGTGAAAAGATGGCAAGATCTGGTCCTTGCGCCCAGTTTTAACCCTAATGCTGGCACAGAGACCGCCAGGGACCGCGCCCAAAGCCAGCGCTCTGTCGAGTCTCTGGAAACACTGGCGCGGCAGGGATGCCGGGTTTTCGGGAGTTTCGCTGAGTTTTTGCCCGATTTTCGACCGAAATTCCCGGCCAGAGCGGCGAGCGTTTCCGAAACGGAAACAAAACACAATCTTAACCATGACCGCAGATTGCCGCCGCATTTCTGCCCATATTCACCCGGCCGAGGCCGGGGCGCCGGGCCTGTGTTGCCAAATGGGCATCAATTTCGCCAAATATGACGTATTTTTGAAGGTTAACGCATTGGCCCGGCTGGATTTAACCGAATCACCCCGGGCGCCCCGGCCCCGTGTCCGGACCCGCGCCACAGTTCAGCCGCAATGTGAAAAGGCCGGCTCGCCTGCCCCGCGCCGCCTGTCAGGCCTTGCCGCGGTCCGGCCCCAAGACCGCGGTGCGGGCGGCGGCGAGGATCTCTTCGGCGAAATCCGCGTCATCGGTCGCCCGCGCCATGGCCAGGGCGCCGATCATCGTGGCCACCGCGGCGAGGGACTTGCGCCGCCGCGCCTCGGCGCTGCCCGGCATCAGGCTGGCGACATGGGCGGCAAAGGCGCGCAGGCCCGTGGTGAAGGCGCCCCGCACCTTGCCGTCGCGCCGCCCGGCATCGGCGGCCAGCGCGGCATAGACGCAGCCATCCCGGCTGTCCTTGAGGTGCGAGGTCGAAAGATAGCGCGTCACATGTTCGGCCAGCGGGTCGGCGGCATCGGCGGTGATCCCGATCCAGCGCTCGACCGAGCGGGCACCGGCATCGGCGCAGGCCTCGGCGATCAGATCGTCCTTGGAACCGAAGCTCTTGTAGAAGCCGCCATGCGTCAGCCCGGCCTCGGCCATGACGGCGTCGATGCCCACCCCGTCAAAGCCATGGGCGCGAAACAGCTGCCCTGCGACCTCGACGACACGTTCCCGGTTCCGGGCCGCCTGCTCTTTGGAAACGCGCACAGGTCCCTCCTGCGGATGGATGGAGTTGACGGTCTTACATGTGACGAACGCCCGCAAGATACAAGCGTCGGGCGCGGGTCAGGGAGAGGCCCCGACCCGCCCCCCTCGTCATGCCACCGAAACGGCGCTCGCCGGTTCGGCCAGCTGGCTCACCGCGTTCAGGCGGGCGATCTGTTCGGCCGTCAGCCCGACCGACAGCGCCGCCATGTTGCTTTGCGCCTGGGCCAGGGTGCGCGGCCCGATGATCGGGATGGCGATCCGCGTGCAGGCCCAGGCGATGGCCACCTGGTCGGGGGTGGCACCCAGCTCGCCCGCGATCTCCAGCACCAGATCCAGCACCGCGCTGCGCTGCGCCGTGTTCTCCGCCTGAAAGACCCTGCCGCCCAGAGCCTCGGCGCGGCCCTTCTCGCCCTGGCGGTATTTGCCGGTCAGCATCCCCCCGCCCAGCGGCGACCAGGTCACCACGCCCAGACCCAGCGCCTCGGCGGCGGGGAAGAGGTCGGCCTCGGGCTCGCGGTGGACGAGGCTGTGTTCGAACTGCGCCGCAGCGATCGGCAGGCTGCGGGACATCTCGGCCAGGGTCGCGGCGCGCGCCAGCCGCCAGGCCGGAAAGTTGGACAGGCCCGCGTAAAGGATCTTGCCGGCCCGGGCCAGATCGTCGAACCCGCGCAGGATCTCTTCCGAGGGCGTGATGCCATCGGGATGATGCACCCAGTAAATGTCGATCCGGTCGGTCTTGAGCCGCCTCAGGCTCGACTCCAGCGAGGCGACCATCGCCTTGCGGCTGTTGCCGGTGACCAGGGGGCCCGCGCCCGGGGCTGCGCCATTGGTGAACTTGCTCGACAGGATGAAGTCTTCGCGCCGGCCCTGCAGCAGGGCGCCCACCTGCTCCTCGGACTGGCCGAACTGGTAGATGTCGGCCGTGTCGATGAAATTGCCACCCGCCTCGGCATAGGCGTTGAAGATGGCCTCGCTTTCGCCACCCTCCGCGCCATGGCCCCAGCCGGTGCCGAAATTCGCCGTGCCCAGCGCCAGTTCCGAGATCCTGAGCCCGGTCCTTCCGAATGTCTTGAGCTTCATGCCCTGTCCTTTCCTGTCGTCAGAAGAAGAGTTCGTGCCAAGTCCGCGGGTCACCCGCGGGTCATCCGCGAAACCAGGCGCCCGCGCGCACGGCGAGGAAGACCGTCCCCCCCGCCACCACCAGCCCCAGCGCCAATGCGGCAAACAGCGCCGCCAGCGAACCGGTCAGCCACAGCGCCAGCCAGCCCCCGGCGAGGGCGATGACCAGCCGCAAGGACCCCGCCAGCAGCGGCCAGAACAGCCGCCCCGCGCCTTGCGACGCGAAGTAAAGCGCCATGCTGAGGCCGAAGAAGCCGTAACAGGGCCCGACCACCCGCAGATATCCGCTGCCAGCCGCGATCATCGCGGGATCGGCGCTGAAGAGGGCGAGCCAGGCCTCGGGCCAAATGGCGGCGGAGAGGCCGATCACCTCGGTCACGCCAAAGGCCATCGCCGCCCCGGTCAGCGCGATCTGCAAGGCGCGGTCGCGCTGACCGGCGCCGATATTGGTGCCCACCAGCGCCACCAGCGGCGCGCCGATGCCGAAGACCAGCGGGATCAGCAGATATTCCAGCCGCGCGCCGGTGCCAAAGCCCGCCACCGCCTCGATCCCGGCGACCGAGGCGACCAGCGCCGTGGCGCCGGCGATGGTGGCATTGGTCTGGATCGAGTTCACCGCCGAAATGCCGCCGACCCGCAGGATGCCAAGGATCAGCCCCCGGTCCAGCCGCGCCCAGGCAAAGCGCGCCGCGTTGCGCCCGGCAAGGATATGCCAGCCCATCGCCAGCGTGGCCGCGACATAATAGGCCAGAAGCGCCACGCCGCCGCCGGCAACGCCCAGGGCGGGCAGCGGTCCGTAGCCGAAGATCAGAAGCGGCGAGATCGGGATCAGGAAAAGGATGCCAAGGCAGGTGACCAGCGCCGGAAACAGCATATTGCCCGTGCCGCGGATCACACTGGCCAATCCGTTGGACAGCCAGATGAAGACGCAGCCCGCAAAGACCGTGTTGGAATAGCTCAAAGCCGCCTGCAGCTCTGCCCCCTCTCCCCCGAGCGCGCGGTAGATCGGCGCGCCGAACAAAAGGAACAGCGCGGAAAAACCAAGCCCGAGCAGGAGGTTGATCGCCACCGCGTTCAGCACGAGGGCATCGGCCTCCTGCCGCCTGCCGCCCCCCAGCGCCCGCGCCACCGCCGAGGAGATGCCCCCGCCGATCGCCCCGGCCGAGATCATCGTCATCAGCATCACCGCCGGAAAGACCAGGGCCATGCCCGCCAGCGCATCGGTGCCAAGCTTGGCCACCCACCAGGTCTCGATCAGCCCGGTCGAGGCCTGGGCCAGCATGATCAGCACATTGGGCCAGGCCATCCGCAGCAAAAGCGGCAGGACCGGCTCCTCCAGCATCCGCCGGGTCCGCTGGTCCAAGGTGGCGCGCGCGGGCACCGGATCGGCCCCTGCCTGATCTATGTCCCTCGCCGTGATATCGCTCATCCGCCCTCCGCTCCCCGTGATCGCCGTCATGTGATGTCCCTTGCTGTCTCAGGCCCGGATTTGCCCGGAGCCCACGACCGTGTAGCGCCCGGTGGTCAGCTGGGCCGCGCCGCCGCCTCAGCTATTCTGCCCCCCGGCGGCAGCCCCGCTCCAGCGCCGGAACAGGACGCTGGCATTGACGCCGCCAAAGCCGAACCCGTTCGAGATGGCATGCTCCATCGCCATCGGCCTTGCCGTCCCGGCCACGAAGTCGATGCCCTGCCCCGCCGGATCGGGGTTTTCCAGGTTGAGCGTCGGCGGCGCGATCTGATCGCGCAGCGCCAGAAGGGTGAAGATCGCCTCCAGCCCGCCCGCAGCGCCCAGAAGGTGCCCGGTCGCCGATTTGGTCGCACTGACGGCAAGACCGCCTTGCGTGCCGAACAGCGCCTTGATCGCCGCGATCTCGCCCCGGTCACCGACCGGGGTCGAGGTGGCATGGGCGTTCAGATGCTGGATATCGCCGGGGGTGATCCCGGCCTGGGCCATCGCAATTTCCATCGCGCGCCGCGCGCCGCCGCCATCCTCGCGGCCCGAGGTGATGTGATAGGCATCCGCCGTGGTGCCATAGCCGACCAGTTCGGCCAAGGGCACCGCGCCACGCGCGAGGGCATGGTCCAAGGCCTCGATCACGATCAACCCGGCGCCCTCACCCATCACGAAGCCATCGCGCCCGGCATCGAAGGGCCGCGAGGCGCGGTGTGGCGTGTCGTTGAAGCCGGTGGACAGCGCCCGCGCCGCCGCAAAGCCGCCGAGGCTGACGGCATCGATGCAGGCCTCCACCCCGCCACACAGCGCGATATCCGCCTCGTCGGCGCGGATCAGCCGGGCCGCATCGCCGATCGCCTGCACGCCCGCCGCACAGGCAGTGACAGGCGCGCCGATCGGCCCTTCAAAGCCGTGCCGGATCGAAATCTGCCCGGCGGCGAGGTTCACCAAGAACGAGGGCACCGTGAAGGGCGACAGCCGCCGCACGCCCTTCTGGTCCACCGTGCGTACCGCCTGCACGATCGCCGGAAAGCCGCCGATGCCCGAGGCGACGATGGTCGCCGTGCGTTCGCGTTCGCGTTGGGTGGCAGGGGCCCAGCCGGCCTGGGTGATCGCCTCATCGGCGGCGACAAGGCCGAACTGGATGAAACGGTCCATCCGGCGCTGCTCGTTCGATGGCACCACGGCGTCCGGGTCGAACCCGGCCAGCGGGTCCTCCGCCCGCGAGGGCACCACGCCGCCGACCTTGCAGGGCAGATCGCCCACCACCGTGTCCGCCAGCCGCCGGATGCCCGAGGCCCCGGCCAGAAGCCGCGCCCAACTGGCCTCGACCCCCGATGCCAGCGGGCTGACCGCCCCCATACCCGTGATCACAATCCGCCGCATCGCCGCTCCTCCCGCCCCGCCCCGCTGTCGCGATTGCCGGGGGCTCGCCTCAATTTAGATGACTATAGTAATCTATATGGACGACAGGCCGCAACTTCAATGGGCTTTCGGGCGGCAGGCCTGCCGTGAGGCAAGATGCCGCGCGGCACGATTCCGATGTGGGACGTTCAGCTTTGATGGGGAAAGGTCAGGGGTGCGATGCGGCGCGCCGGCAAAACGGGATCCGGTCCGGCAGCATCCTGGATCTGAAGATTACCTGGTGCGGGCGGTCGGACTCGAACCGACACACCTTGCAGTAACAGAGTTTGAGTCTGTCGCGTCTACCATTCCGCCACGCCCGCACAGTCAGGGGGTTTAATTCCCCCGCCCCGCCGCGTCAACGCCCCGGCGGGGGGGAGGGTCGCGGAATCTCAGGGGTTCTGCGGCGAAAATGTATCGCAGGCGGTGATTTGGCCCGACTTCAACCCGATCTGGAACCATTTGGAGCGCTGCGCCGAGGTGCCATGGGTGAAACTGTCGGGCATCGGCGCCTGGCCTGCGTTGCGCTGCAAGGTGTCGTCGCCGATCTGGCGGGCGGCATTGACCGCCTCCTGGAAATCGCCCGGCTCGATGGAGCCGAACTGCGCCTCGGCGTCGCGGCCCCAGATCCCGGCCAGGCAATCGGCCTGCAGCTCGATGCGGACCGAGATGTCGTTGCTTTGCACCTGGCCCACCTGGGCGCGGATCTTGTTGGCCTTGGAGAGGATGCCCAGCTCGTCCTGCACATGGTGGCCGACCTCATGCGCCACCACATAGGCCATGGCGAAATCGCCCTTGGCGCCAAGGTCCTGGCTCAGCGTGGTGAAGAAATCGGTGTCGAGGTAGATCTTCTTGTCGCCGGGGCAATAGAAGGGCCCGGTCGATCCCGAGGCATCGCCGCAGGGCGACTGGGTGATGCCGGAGTAAAGCACCAGGGTCGAGGGGTGGTAGGGCTGCCCCACCTGCTCCTGAAAGACCTTGGCCCAGACCTCCTCGGTATCGGCGAGGGTGACGCCGACGAACTCGCTGGCGTTCGGGTCGGGCGGCGCCGAGGTCGAGGTGGTCACCCCGGTGGTGCCGTTCAGCAAGGGCGTGAGGTCGATGCCGAAGAACCAGCCGACCACGACGATGGCCAGCAGCCCAACACCGCCGCCAAGGCCGACGCCACCACGCCCGATCCCGCCCCCGCCCAGGCCGCGGCGATCCTCGATATTACCGCTTTGCCGCCGACCGCGCCATTCCATGCCAACCTCCGCTTTCTTCCCAAGGACTCTAGCGTGCGTGGCCCACTTCTCAAGCCCTGACATCACGCAGCGCGTGATCAGCGACCAAAGCCTTGACCTTGCGGCGCAAACCCGCCAAAGCCGGGGCAACCCGGAGACGCCGATGTTCGAACGCCTGACCCAACGCCTGCTGGCCGAGGCCCGCTCGCCCCGCGCCGAGGCGGTGCTGGGCGCCGTGGCCTTCGTGGAAAGCTCGGTCTTTCCCGTCCCCGCCGAGGTGATCTTCCTGCCGATGTGCCTGGCCCGGCCCGAGCGGGCGATGCGCTATGCGCTGATCGCGGCGGTGGCTTCGGTGCTGGGCGGGGTCTTCGGCTGGATGATCGGCCATTTCCTCTTCGACCTCGTCGCGGCGCCGATCCTGAACTTCTGGCACTCGATGCCCGCCTTCGAGGCGCTGAAGGCCCAGACCGGCACCGGCACGATCCTGTTGCTCCTGATCACCTCGGGCGCGGCCCATCTGCCGCCGATGAAGGTGGTGACGATCCTCGCCGGGGCGATCAGCTTCAACCTCTGGCTTTTCATTCTGGCCGCCGTGCTGGCGCGCGGGGTGAAGTTCTTCGTCCTCGGCTGGGCCCTGTCGCGCTATGGCGAAGCTATCGCAGACGTGATCCGCAGAAGGCTTGCCTTGGCGGCGCTGATCGTGATCGTGGCGGGGCTGGCCGTCTATCTGGCGAAGCACTTCCTGTGAGGCCCCGATGTCGCGTAACCTTCTGATCCTTATCGCCGCCGGCGGCTCGGTCGCAGCCCTCGCCGGCGCTTTCGCCTTCCAGTACATCGGCGGTCTAGCGCCCTGCCACCTTTGCCTGCAACAGCGCTATCCGCATGGCGTGGCCATCGTGATCGGCCTGCTGGCCCTGCTGATCCCGGGCCGCCTTCTCGCCCGGCTGCTGCCCCTGGCCGGCGCCGCCGCCGCCCTGACCACCGCCGCGATCGGCGCCTATCACACCGGGGTCGAGCGTCACTGGTGGGAAGGCCCCACGACCTGCACTTCGGGCTCGATCTCCGGCATCTCGGCCAAGGACCTTCTGGCGCAGATCCAGGCCTCGCCCGTGGTCAAATGCGATCAGGTCGCCTGGGAGATGTTCGGCCTCTCGATGGCCAGCTGGAACATGCTCCTCTCCCTCGCCCTCGTCGCCCTCTGGCTGATGGCCTTCCGCAAATCCTGACCCGCGTTTTCATTGGTCCATAAATATCCCGGGGCCCGGGGCAGCGCCCCGGGGTCAGCCAAGCAGAGCGAGCTAAGCCGCTATAGCGGACTCCCGAAAAACCCGCCGCCCAGCAACCGCGCGCCTTCCTGCAGAGCAAATCGGTCCGTCATCCCCGCGACATAATCGCAGACGATGCGGGCCAGCTCGGTTTCCCCCTGTGCCGCCACGACATCGGGCTGCCACTCGTCTGGCAGCAGCTGCGGCTCGGCGAGGAACAGCGGGAAGAGGCCATCCACCACCTTGGTGACCCGCGCCCGCTCCTTCATGACCGAGGGCGCCCGGTACATCCGGTGGAACAGGAAAGAGCGGATCACCTTCAGCTCCTGGTAGAGCGGCTTGGAGAAGCGGATCACCGTGGTGCCCATGGCGCGGATCTCTTCCACCGACTGCGGCCGCGCCGCGGCAAGGCGGTTCTGCGCCACGGCGATCACATCCTCGACCATGCGGCCGAAGACCCGGCGCAAAGCCTCGTGCCGCCGGCGCATCTTCTCCAGGCCCGGATACAGCCGGTCGACCTCTTCGAAGGCCGGGCCGGTGACCGGCAGCTCCATCAGATCCTCTTCGGTGAAAAGACCCGAGCGCAGCCCGTCGTGCAAATCGTGGTGCGAATAGGCCACGTCATCGGCGATGGCCGCCACCTGCGCCTCGGCGCTGGCATGGGTGTCCAGTTCCAGATCCCAGGCGGCATTCACCTCGGCCAGGGCATAGGGCAAGGCAGCGCCCTCTTCGCCATGGCCGTGCTTCTTGTCGGCATTGGGGCCGGTGACCGGGCCATTGTGCTTGGCGATGCCTTCGAGGGTTTCCCAGGTCAGGTTGAGCCCGTCGAAATCGGCATAATGCCGTTCCAGCCGCGTGACGATGCGCAGGGCCTGGGCATTGTGGTCAAAGCCGCCATAGGGCGCCATCAACCGCTCCATCGCATCCTCGCCGGTATGGCCAAAGGGCGTGTGGCCAAGGTCATGCGCCAGGGCCACCGCCTCGGCCAGATCGGTGTTGAGGCCCAGAACCCCCGAGATCGTCCGCGCCACCTGCGCCACCTCGATCGTATGGGTCAGCCGGGTGCGGTAGTAATCGCCCTCATGTTCGACGAAGACCTGGGTCTTGTGCTTCAACCGGCGAAAGGCGCTGGAATGGATGATCCGGTCCCGGTCGCGCTGAAACGGCGAGCGGAAGGAGGACAGGCTTTCCTCATGCAGCCGCCCACGGGAGCGGTCGGGGTGGCAGGCAAATGGCGCGAGCATCGGTCCTCATCAAGCTTTTCCCTATCATACAAGGACCTGCGCCAGAGGCCAGCCCGAAGCGCCCGTGGCCGGCCGGGGAGAAGAGCGGGGGGTTTCACACCCCCCGCACCCCCCGTGGGATATTTATGGACCAATGAAGGGGGGGGCCGGGGGGGGAGGATGAGTGGGGGGAAGGTGGCGCGGGTCCGGTGCTTGAACACCGGCAGCATCAGGCCTATCTTCAAAGACCAAGGAGACCCGCCATGAGCCTGACCCTGCCCCCCCGCGTCACTGACCGTGCCTTTGCCCGCCTGGCCGAAATCGCCAGCCTGACCGGCGAGGCCAAGGCCTTGCGCGTCGCGGTCGAGGGTGGCGGCTGTTCGGGCTTTCAATACGACATCAAGCTGGACGATCCCGCGGCCGATGACCTCGTGCTGGAAAAGGATGGCCAGCGGGTTCTGGTCGACAGCGTGTCCCTGCCCTATCTGTCGAACGCGACGATCGACTTCACCGCCGAACTGATCGGCGCGCGCTTCGTGATCGAGAACCCCAACGCGGTGTCCTCCTGCGGCTGCGGCACGTCGTTCTCCCTCTGATCCGGCGCATCTCTGCTCTGGTCTTTCGCGCCAGCCGGGCTAGGTTGCGCCGATAGACCGGAGGTTCCATGTCGATCATCCTGATGCTGGGCTCGGCGCCCAATGCCACCTTGGCGTGCGACTGGCCGCGTCCGCCATTTGACCGGGTTGTTGCGATTAACAACGCCTGGCGCCTGCGCGAGGACTGGGATGATCTGGTCTGCCCCTGGGACTTTCCCGAAGACCGCCGCCCGCTGCCCGGCCCGCACCAGCGCCTGATCCTGCAGGAGGATTTCGTCCCCGCCCAGAATGCCTTCGGCGGTTTCGTCTATGCCGGCGGCACCATGGCCTTCACCACCGCCTACTGGATCCTCGCCGCGCTGAAGCCCCGGGTGATCGCCGTCTTCGGCTGCGACATGCACTATCCCGCCACCGGCCCGACCCATTTCTACGGCACCGGCACCCCCGACCCCTTGCGCGCCGACATCACCCTGCGCAGCCTCGAGGCGAAATCCGCCCGCCTGATGATCCTTGCCGCCAGGGCGGGCTGCGCCATGGTCAACCTCTCCACCGGCCCCTCGCGCCTCGTCTTCCCGCGCGCCACCCGCGATGCCCTGCCCCAGAAGCCGCCCGCCTATGACATGGCCCTTGCCGCAGAAGCCCTCACCCGCGAGGCCGAACTTGACTACCACGTCCCCTCCGGCCGCTATTGGGAGGAGGCCGCCCGCTTCGATGTGGCGGCCATCGACGCACTCGATGCGCTTTGGCTCCGCGCCGCCCGGGTGACAAGCCCGGCCTGACCCGCTACCAAGGGGTCAACCGGAGAGACCCCATGAAAATCGCCACCTTCAACATCAACGGCATCAAGGCCCGCACCGAGGCCCTTCTCGACTGGCTGCGCGAGGCCAATCCCGATGTCGTCTGCCTGCAAGAGATCAAGTCCGTCGACGAGGCCTTCCCGCGCGAGGCCTTCGAAAGCCTCGGCTATGCGGTCGAAACCCATGGCATGAAGGCCTTCAACGGCGTGGCGATCCTGTCGAAACTGCCGCTCGAGGATGTCACCCGCCGGCTGCCCGGCGACGAGGCCGACGAACACGCCCGCTGGATCGAGGCCACCGTGATGGGCCGCCGCCCGGTCCGGGTCTGCGGCCTCTACCTGCCCAACGGCAACCCGGCGCCGGGGCCGAAATACGACTACAAGCTGGCCTGGATGGGCCGGATGCGGGCGCGCACGCAGGAACTTCTGAAGCTCGAAGAGCCCCTGGTCCTCTGCGGCGACTACAACGTGATCCCGCAAGCCGAGGATGCCGCCAATCCCAAGGACTGGCTGGAGGATGCGCTTTACCTGCCGAAAACGCGCGAGGCCTATCAGCGGCTTTTGAACCTCGGCCTGACCGATGCGATCCGCGCCCGCAACCCGAACCCCGGCACCTATACCTTCTGGGATTTCCAGCGCGGCGCCTGGGAGCGTAACAACGGCATCCGGATCGACCACCTCCTCCTGTCGCCCCAGGCGGCCGATCTGCTGGTGGAAGCCGGCATCGACAAGGCGGTGCGCGGGCGCGACAAGCCCTCGGACCATGTGCCGGCCTGGATCGAGCTGGACGCCTGATGTATCCGCAAACCTGGTACGCCCGGACGCGTGAGGACCGCAGCGAGCGCCCGGTGCTCGACGGACCCCATAGCAGCGATACGGTGATCATCGGTGGCGGCCTCGCCGGCCTGACCACCGCGCTGGAGCTGGCGCGGGCCGGGGTCAGCGTCACGGTGCTGGAAAGCGAATCGATCGGCTTCGGCGCCTCGGGGCGCAATGGCGGCATCGTCTCGCCCGCCTTCGCCTGTGGCGAGGCGGCGATCGCGGCCAAGGTCGGCCCGGAAAAGGCCCGTGAATTGCACCGCTTGTCGATCGAAGGGGTGGAGCGGCTGCGCCACAACATCACGAGCCTCGGCATCACCGGGGCCGATCCGGTGCCGGGCCTCCTCTACATGCGCCGCTTCGATCAGGCGGGGGACCTCAAGGCCCATGCCGCCGCCTTCGCGCGCGACTACGACTACCCGCTCACCTACCTCGACCGCGGCGCCCTGCAAGAGCGTCTGGCGACCAGACGCTACCTGCACGGGCTGGAAGACCCGCGCGCCTTCCACATCCATCCGCTGAACTACCTGAGGGCGCTCGCGCGCGAGATCGAGCGCCTCGGCGGCAAGGTCTTCGAACGCAGCCCGGCGATGAGTGCCAGCTTCGGGCCGGACCAGTTCATCCGCACGCCTTCCGGCTCGGTCACCGCCCGCCGCGCCGTCTTTGCGACCGGGGGCTATACCGGCAGCCTGATCCCGCGCCTCAAACGGGCGATGCTGCCGATTTCCACCTATATGATGCTGACCGAGGCGGCGCCCGACCTCCTCGCCGCGACGATCAGGACCCGGGCCGCGCTGCTCGATGACCGCCGCGCCTCGGATTACTACCGCCTCGTCGACGGCGGCCGCAGGCTCCTCTGGGGCGGCCGGATCACCACGAGCCCGGCCTCGGAAGAAGGCGTCGCCCGCGAACTGCGCGCATCGATGCTCGAGGTCTATCCGCAGCTGGAACCCCTGAAGACCGAACTCGCCTGGTCGGGCCTGATGGCCTATGCCCGCCACCTGATGCCGCAGATCGGCGAGATGCAACCGAATGTCTGGCACATCACCGCCTTCGGCGGCCACGGGCTGAACACCACCGCCGTGGCCGGCAAGGTCATGGCCGAGGCGATCCTCGACGAAACCGACCGGATCCGCCATTTCGCGCCCTGGGGCCTCGACTGGGCGGGCGGCAAGATCGGCCTCGCCGTGGCCCAACTGACCTATTGGTCGCTGCAGGCCCAGGACAAATGGCGCGAACGCCGGTCCTCCTGACCCCAGCAGCCCCCAAAGATGGGCAAATTGCCCATCCTACCGGCCAACCGCGCTTTGCGGCTTCATCCAGAGACAAATATCCTCGGGAAGGTCCGGAAGGGCAGACAGCCCTTCCGGCGGGGCGGTGAGGAGGGGCTGGCCCCTCCCGGCCCGCGCCGATGGCTCCCCTGGGGAGCCTGAGAAGCGGGCCACCCCCGGCAAGCCCCGACGCCCCAGACCGACGTCACACCAATATCACACCGGAATCAGACAGACCGCCACCCGACGCCCTTCGCCCAGAAGCACGTTATAGGTCCGCGCCGCGGCAGGCGAGTTCATCACCTCGACCCCGATCCCCGCCTCCTCCAGCGCGGCACGGAAATCCGCCGGCGCATGGGCGATCTCGGCCCCGGTGCCGAGGATCAGCACGTCGATCCGGTCCTTCAGCGTCAAGGGCGTCGCCCAATCAGACAATCCGTCCCAGGGCCGCGTGTCCCAGGGCGTCACAAGGCAAGCGCCGCGGATCAGATGGGTGCCGACCCGGAAGAAGCCCGGCCCATAGCCCTCGATGGCCAGCGCCGCGCCATAGCTGATCTCGGTGAAGCGGATGTCGACCATGGCAGCCTCAGGCGTCGATATTGGCGAATTCGTGGTCCGCGCCCTTGCCGGTGTTCTTGGGCTTGTCCGACCGGTCGAGCCCGAGGAACAGCACCAGGTTCTTGGCCACGAAGACCGAGGAATAGGTGCCGAGCAGAATACCCACAAAGATCGCGAAGGAGAAGCCGCGGATCACGTCGCCGCCCAGCGCCAGCATCGAGCCCACCGCCAGCAGCGTGGTCAGCGAGGTGGCGAGCGTCCGGGTCAGCGTCTCGTTGACCGAAAGGTTCATCACTTCTTTCAGGGGCATCGTCTTGTACTTGATCAGGTTTTCCCGAAGCCGGTCGAAGACCACCACGGTGTCGTTGATCGAATAGCCCAGGATGGTCAGCAGCGCCGCCACGATGGTCAGATCGAACTTGATCTGGAAGACCGCGAAAATCCCCACCGTGATGAAGACGTCATGCAGCAGCGCCAGCACGCCACCCAGCGCGAACTGCCATTCGAAGCGCAGCCAGATATAGGCCAGGATGCCGAAGGAGGTGGCCGCCAGCGCCTTGATCGAGGACCAGACCAGTTCGGAGGAGACCTTCGGCCCCACCGTCTCCATCGAGACGATCTTCAGGTTCGGGTCCATCGCGGTCAGCGCCGCCTGCACCGATTTCAGCCCCTCGTCGCTGATCTGCTCCTGGCCCTTGGGGGCCGAAAGCCGGATCGCGGCGACATGCTGGTCGGCGCGGAAGGAGGGGTCGAAGACCTCGTTGATCGCCACATCGCCCAGCCCCAGCTTGTCGAGGGTCGAGCGGTAGAGCGCGGTATCGATCACCGTGGTCGAATCCGTGCGCAGCGTGGTGCCGCCCTTGAAGTCGATGCCGAAGTTCAGCCCCATGACGCCCCAGGCGACAAAGGACAGGACCATCAGGAACATCGAGCCGCCAAAGGTCAGCCACTGGTGCTTGAAGAAGTCGAGATTGGTGTGTTCGGGAGCGAGTCTGAGACGCCAGGCCATGGTTATATCCTCACACGATCAGGGTCTTGGGCTTGCGCCAGTTGTACCAGGCCTGGATGATCAGCCGCGTCACGAAGAGCGCGGTGAAGACCGAGGTCACGATGCCGATGCCCAGCGCCACGGCAAAGCCGCGCACCGGACCCGCGCCGAAGAAATAAAGCACGATGGCGGTGATCAGTGTCGTCACGTTGGCATCGACGATGGCCGACATGGCGCGCTCATAACCGATCTCGATGGCGCGGACGGCGGTCTTGGCATGGCGCAGCTCCTCGCGGATGCGCTCATAGACCAACACGTTGGCATCGACCGCGGTGCCGATCGTCAGCACGAGGCCCGCGATCCCCGGCAGGGTCAGCGTGCCGCCGATCATCGACAGGATGCCGAAGATCACGCCCATGTTCAGCACCAGCGCGATATTGGCGATCAGGCCGAAGATACCATAGCTCGCCAGCATGAAGAGACCGACGGCGCACATGCCGACCACGGCGGCGATCTTGCCGGCGTCGATCGAATCCTGGCCGAGTTCCGGGCCCACGGTGCGCTCTTCGAGGAAGGTCATCGCGGCGGGCAAGGCCCCGGCGCGCAGCAGAACCGCAAGGCTCGTCGCATTCTCGACCGTGAAGCTTCCTGTGATGATACCCGAACCGCCGGTGATCGCGGTCTGGATGGTCGGCGCCGAGATCACCTGCTTGTCCAGCACGATGGCGAAGGGCTCGTTGATATGCGCCCCGGTATATTCGCCGAACTTGCGCGCGCCGGTGGTGTCGAAGCGGAAGCTGACGGCGGGCCGGCCGTTCTGGTCGAAAGAGGGCTGCGCATCAACCAGGTTGTCGCCGGTCACGACCGGAAGTTCCTCGACGATGTAGTAAAGCCCCGGCCGGTCCGACGCGGGCAGCAAAAGGTTGCCCGGGCCGGGATTGGCGGTCTTGTCCGCCGTCTGGCCCACCACCGTGTTGAAGGTCAGCTTCGCCGTGGTGCCGATGATCGCCTTCAGCTCCTCGGCAGAGCCGACGCCCGGCACTTCGATCAGGATGCGGTCAGCGCCCTGACGCTGGATCGAGGGTTCGCGCGTGCCCGCGGCGTCAACCCGGCGGCGGATGATTTCCAGCGATTGCTGCATGGTGCGGTTGTCGGTCGCGGCCTTTTCGGCATCCGACAGGGTGATGACGATGTCCTGGCCATCGGCCGTGACATTCATGTCCTTCTGCCCCGCCCCGGTCAGGCTGACCACGTTCGAGGTCAGGCCCTGGATCTTGGCCACCGCCGCCTGCACGCCATCGGCATTGGTGATGGCGATGCGCAGCGTGCCATCCGGCGAAGGCTGGCGCTTGACCGGGCCGGTCACGTCGCGGATGTCCTTCAGGGCATCGCGGGCATCGGGCCAGAAGGCGTCCAGACGCTGTTTATAGACATCGGCCAGCTTGACCTCGGCCAGCAAATGCGCGCCGCCGCGCAGATCGAGGCCGAGGTTGACGAGCGCCGAGGGCGCCCAGGAGGGCCACTGATCCACCGCCGCCTGCTGTTCTGCCGTGGCAGTCCCGCCCGCTTTCGCAATGGCGGTCAGCGCGTCGTTATGGGTTTCAACCCGGCTGTAAAACAGGTTCGGTGCCGCCATGATCAGGCCGATCAGAACGACCGCCCAGATCAAGAGGCGCTTCCAGAGGGGAGTGGTCAGTTGCATGTCGCTCTCAAGAGGCCGCAGGTTCGGTCTTGGACATCACTTGCGTGATCGTGTGCTTGGCCACCTTGACCTTGACGCCTTGCGCAATCTCGACCTCGACGAAGCCGTCGTCGCCCACCTTGGTCACCTTGCCCACGATGCCGCCGCCGGTCAGCACTTCATCGCCGCGCCGCACGCTCTCGATCATCGCCTTGAGGTCCTTCATCTTCTTCTGCTGCGGACGGATCAGCAGGAAATACATGATCCCGAAGATCAGGATGAGGGGCAGGAAGGAGGAAATCGCAGAGCCGGCGCCAGCGGCACCCGCAGTCTGAGCATAAGCGGCAGTCACGAACATCGGTCGTCCTTTCGGTCAGGCCATCAGGGCCAGTCTCTTGTCAAAGCCACCCGCGCCGGGGCCGAAATCTCGGCCAGGCGTCAGGCAAGCCCAATGGCTCCGGGGCAGCGGCCCACCCCGGAAATTGGCGGCACCCTACAGATGGGCATCAGGATGCGCAAGGCAAGGTCTGGTGAGCGGCAGGATCGCCCTGCCCCGCTGTTGCAGCCATTTTTGACGGGCGAAGGCGCGGTTCAGCCCGCCGCAGGCCGCCGCGCCGTCACGATCAGCGCCTGCATCGGCCGCGCGATCGGCCCCGGGCCAAAGCGGCGCTCCAAAGCCTCGGCAACCTCTGCCGTCACCGGGCCCAGACGACCCGGCGCACGGGCCTCGATCTCGGGGCGCATCGGCGTGCCCTGACAGATCGCCGTGGCCGCAGCCATCGCATCCGGCGCGGTGGAGATGCGGTCCACCGTCTCGACCTCGATCGCATCGAAGCCCGCCGCCCGCAGATCATCGCCGATCACAGCCGCGTCATGGTAGCCATGCGGCACCCGCGCGATGAAATCCGGCGGGCTTTCGGGGAAGATCGCGGCCAAGGCCTCCAGCACCCCCTCGGTGATGATATTGTGCGAAACCGGGCCCCAGACCGTCATCACGAGGCTTCCGCCCGGCCGCAGGACACGCAGCGCCTCGGCAAAGCCCTTGATCTTGCTGGGAAAGAACATCGCGCCGAACTGGCAGATCACCACGTCGAAGGCGGCATCCGGCTCGGCCAGCGCGAGGGCATCCGCCGCCTGCCAGACAAGCCGCGCATCGGCAGGTTGCAGGCTGCGCGCCACCTCCAGCATCGCGGGGTTGAGGTCGGTGACCAGATAACGCGCCCCCGGCCCCAGAAGCGGGGCCAGCGCCCGCGGCACCACACCGCTGCCCGCCGCCGTCTCCAAGACCGCCGAGGGGTGCAGGGCCGCCACCCGCCGCGCCACCTCCTCGGCATAGGGGGTGAAGAGCATCGGCACCATCAGCCTGTTGTAAAGCTCGGGGATCGCCCCGGCAAAGACCGTATCCGTCGCCCGACCCGACCCAGATTCCACGCTGACGCCCTCCCCGCTGATCCGCCGCCATCATGCGCCTGCGCCCCCGGCGGACCAAGCAAATTCGGCAAGGTGCGGGATGCGGGGGCCGGGGGGAAAAACCTAATCAAAGGTTAACGAATTTTGGATTATCACTATTTATCCGAGCGTTACCAAAGATTGCACGCGTGAAATCCCGCGATTTCACACCCTTTCCCTGAAAGCGCAAATCAGGCATAACCCCGCCCACGTCCTGAACCCAGAGGCCCTGAAAATGCACGACATCCGCGCCATCCGTGAAAACCCCGCCGCCTTCGACGCGGCCCTGTCGCGTCGCGGACTGTCCGGCCTCTCGTCCGAGATCCTCGCCCTGGACGAGGCCCGCCGCGCCAAGATCCTCGCGGCCGAGACCGCGACCGCCGAGCAGAACCGCGCCTCCAAAGAGGTCGGCGCCGCCAAGGCCCGCGGCGACAACGCCGAATTCGAACGCCTGCGCGGCCTCGTGGCCGAAAAGAAGGCCGAGATCCAGCGCCTGACCGAAGAGGCCGCCGCCGAAGACACCCGCCTGCGCGACATGCTCATGGGCATCCCGAACCTCCCCCTCGACGAGGTGCCGGAAGGCCGCGACGAGGCCGACAACGTCGAGATCCACCGCTGGGGCAACCCGCGCAACTTCGACTTCACCCCGAAGGAGCATTTCGACATTCCCGGTGTCAAACCCGGCATGGATTTCGAAACCGCCGCCAAACTTTCCGGCAGCCGCTTCGTCGTCCTCAAAGGCGCCGTCATCCGCGTCCACCGCGCCCTGTCCCAGCTGATGCTCGACACCCATGTCGAAGAGCACGGCCTGCAGGAAACCTGGACCCCGGTCCTCGTGAAGGAAGAGGCGATGTACGGCACCAACCAGCTGCCCAAATTCGCCGAGGACAGCTACCAGACCACCAACGGCTGGTGGCTGATCCCGACCTCGGAAGTCACCCTGACCAACACCGTCTCGGGCGAGATCCTTGATGAGGCGCAACTCCCGATCCGGATGACCGCCCATACCCAGTGCTTCCGCTCCGAGGCGGGGTCTTCGGGCAAGGACACCACGGGCATGCTGCGCCAGCACCAGTTCGAAAAGGTCGAGATGGTGACGATCTGCACCCCCGACACCGCGCTGGCCGAACACGACCGCATGACCACCTGCGCGCAGGCGATCCTCGAAAAGCTCGGCCTGCCCTACCGCACCATCGTCCTTTGCACCGGCGACATGGGCTTTGGCGCGCAGAAGACCCATGACCTCGAGGTCTGGCTGCCCGGCCAGCAGAAATACCGCGAGATCTCCTCGGTCTCGACCTGCGGCGCCTTCCAGGCCCGCCGGATGAACGCCCGCTTCCGCCCCACCGCAGGCGGCAAGCCGGAGTATCTGGCGACGCTCAACGGCTCCGGCCTCGCTGTCGGCCGCTGCCTGATCGCGGTGCTGGAGAACGGCCAGCAGGAAGACGGCTCGGTCGACCTGCCCCAGGCTCTGCACCCCTACCTCGGCGGCAAGACCCGGATCACGGCCGACGGCGCCCTGTCCTGAACCAGAAAGGGGGGCTGTCTGCCCCCCTCGCCTGCGGCTTCACCCCCCGAGGATATTTGCTTCTGGATGAAGCGAAAGAGCGGGCCTTACCCCTTGCTCTTTGCCCAAATACTCCCGCCGGAGGCACACCTGAGCCGGTTGGCCGCAGGCCAGAGGCGAGGACAAGACTTGCGCCGCAGGCGCGCCTTTGGATCAGGTCCAGTCCAGCACGACCTTGCCGGACAGGCCCGACCGCATCGTCTCGAAACCGGTCACGAAATCCGCCGCCTTGAAGCGGTGGGTGATGACCTTGCGGACGTCGAGGCCGTTTTCCAGCATCGCGATCATCTTGTACCAGGTCTCGAAAATCTCGCGGCCATAGACGCCCTTGATGGTGATGGCCTTGAAGACGATCCGGCTCCAGTCCACCGGTGATTTGCCGGGCGGGATGCCGAGCATCGCGATCTTGCCCCCCATCACCAGGCTTTCGATCATCTGGTCCAGCGCCTGCTGGTTGCCCGACATCTCCATCCCGATATCAAAGCCCTGCGCCATCTTGAGGCGGCTTTGCACCTCGCGCAGGTCTTCCTTGGCCACGTTGACCGGCGTCACATCGGCCACTTGCGCCGCCAGTTCCAGCCGCGCCGGGTTCACATCCGTGATCACCACATGCCGCGCGCCGACATGCCGCGCCACCGCCGCCGCCATGATGCCGATCGGCCCGGCACCGGTGATCAGCACATCCTCGCCCACCAGATCGAAGCTGAGCGCGGTGTGGACCGCGTTGCCGAGCGGGTCGAGGATCGCACCGATGTCATCGTCGATCGCATCCGGCAGGGGCACCACGTTGAAGGCCGGCAGGCGCAGGTATTCGGCGAAGGCGCCCGGCTCGTTCACCCCGATGCCGCGCGTCGCGGGGTCGAGGTGGAAACGCCCGGCCCGGCTTTGCCGCGACAGCTTGCCGATCAGATGCCCCTCGCCCGAGCAGCGCTGGCCGATCGCCAGCCCCTCGACCAAAGCGCCCTTGGCCACGATCTCGCCCGCGAACTCGTGCCCGGTCACCAGACCCACCGGCACGGTCCTGGCCGCCCATTCGTCCCAGTTCCAGATATGGATATCGGTGCCGCAGATCCCGGTTTTCTTCACCTTGATCAGCACATCCTCCGGCCCGATCTCGGGCACCGGGCGCTCTTCGGACCAGAGCCCGATCTCAGCCTTGGATTTGACCAGCGCCTTCATCAGAGCACCCCCACAGCGCGGCCCGCCGCCGCAAAAGCCTCAAGTCCGAAGTCGAGATCCGCCCGCGTCAGCGCGGCATTCATCTGCGTCCTGATCCGCGCCAATCCGCGCGGCACCACCGGAAAGAAGAAGGCCGAGACCATGACCCCGCGCGCATCCAGCGCCTTGGCAAAGTCCTGCGCCAGGGGTGCCTCGCCGATCATCACCGGCACGATCGGATGGCTGCCCGGCAGCAGGCGGAAGCCCGCAGCCTCCAGCCCCGCGCGCCAGTATTGCGCGTTTTCGGTCAGGCGAGCGCGCAGATCATCGGCACCCTCGACGATGTCCAGCGCCGCCAGCGCTGCCGCCACCACGGCAGGCGGCAAAGCGTTGGAGAAGAGATAGGGCCGCGCCCGCTGGCGCAGAAGGTCGATCACCGGCTGCGGCCCGGCGATATAGCCGCCAAGCGCGCCGCCCAAAGCCTTGCCAAAGGTGCCGGTGAGGATATCCACCTTGACCCCGGCCCGTGCCGGCGTGCCCCTGCCCTGCGGACCGACAAAGCCGGTCGCATGGCAATCATCCACCATGGTCAGCGCGCCATATTGCGCCGCAAGCTTGGTCACAGCCCCCAGATCGGCGAAGGTACCGTCCATCGAAAAGACGCCATCCGTCGCCACCAGGATAAACCGCGCGCCACCGTCGCGGGCGGCCTTCAGCTGGCGCTCCAGATCCTCCATGTCGTTGTTCTGGAAGCGGAAGCGCTTTGCCTTCGACAGGCGGATGCCGTCGATGATCGAGGCATGGTTGAGGCTGTCGGAGATGATCGCATCGGCCTCGCCCATCAAGGGCTCGAAGACCGCACCATTGGCGTCGAAACAGGCGGCAAACAGGATCGAATCCTCGGTGCCGAGGAAGCCCGCCAGCCGGGTTTCCAGCTGCCGGTGCAGATCCTGCGTGCCACAGATGAAGCGGACCGAGGCCATGCCGTAGCCGTGGCTGTCCATCGCCGCCCTGGCCGCAGAAATCAGGCGAGGATCGTCGGCCAACCCAAGGTAATTATTGGCACAAAGGTTCAGCATCTCGCGCCCGGCGATGCGCACGCGGGCGCCTTGCGGCCCCTCGATCAGCCGCTCGCGCTTCATCAGGCCCTCGGCCTCGATCCCCGCGAGGGTCGCTTTCAGATGGGTCAGGAAGGCGTCTGGCATTGCGGAATCTCCTCCGGTTTAGCGGAATAATCGCGGAAAGGGCAGTGCATGTCAATATAACGGAATCGTATCCGCCAAAGCGGACTCCCTTTTCATCCAGATCCAAATATCCTGCAGGGGGTCCGGGGGATGCAAAATCCCCCGGCCGGGTCAGCTGTCCTGCACGATCAGAATGGCCCGCGCCGCGCCACCCAGCGCATGGATCGCATGGGGGCGGTCGGCGGGGTAACGGGCGGTGTCGCCGGGGCCGAGGTGGCTTTCCTCCTCGCCGCTCAGCACCCGCAGATGGCCTTCGATCACGGTCAGATGCTCACGGCAGCCCGGCGAATGCGGGTCGCTGACCAGATCGCCGCCGGGACCGAAGGCCAGGTCATAGACCTCATGCTCGCCCACCGCCTCGGCGGGGGAAAGGATGCGGATCACGAGGTCACGGCCGCGGCCCCCGATGACGGGGGCGGCCTCGGCGCGGATCACTTCGATGCCAGGCGAGGGGCGGCCTTCGAGGAGGCCCGCGAAATCGACCTGCAGCGCCTGGGTCAGGTTCCACAGCGTCGCCACCGTGGGCGAGGATTCGCCGCGCTCGATCTGGCTGACCATGGAGCGGCTGACGCCGGAAAGCTTCGCCACCGCATCAAGGCTGAGGCCGCGCGCCTTGCGGGCTTCGCGCAAGGAGGCGGCAAGGCGGTCGTGGATGTCGGAGCGCGGGTTCATGGCCGGCATATGACGCCAAGCCCCGCCCCGCCGTCAACGCCCTGCATCGGGCGAAGCCGCCTCCGGCGGGGATATTTTCGTCTGGATGAAAACCTCAGGTGCCGCAGAAGGTGACATAGGGTCCGAAGCCCGAGGGCGCGGGAAGGCTGAAAGCCTCGCGTCCGGTTTCGGGGGCAAAGGGGCTCTGGATGGCCGCCAGAAGCGCGTGGAACGGGCCGAGGTCGCCATCGGTCGCGGCGGCCAGGGCCTCTTCGACCTTGTGGTTGCGCGGGATCACGACGGGATTGGCGGCGCGCAGGACCTTGGGCGCATCGGGGGCCAGACGGGCGCGCCACTCCGGCAGCCAGGCAATCATCCGCGCCGGATCGGGGAGGAGGGAGAGGAGCGCGCCTTCCCGCCCCTCGGCAGCATCGGCGAGGCGGCGAAAGCTCAGCGTCCAGTCGGCGCCGGTGATCGCCTGCAGGAAAGCCTCCGCCAGGGCGCCGTCGCCGGGGTCCTCGCCGTTCAAGGCCAGCTTGCCGCGCATCACCGCCTCCCAGGCCTTGCGATAGGCGGGGGCGATGGCGTCGAGGCGCGCATTGGCGATCTCGACCGCGCGGGTTTCGTTCGGGTCGATGAGGGGCAGCAGCGCCTCGGCCAAGCGGGAGAGGTTCCAGGCCATGATCTGCGGCTGGTTGGCATAGGCATAAAGCCCCTGCCGGTCGATCGAGGAGAAGACCGTGCCCGGGGCATAGGCCTCCATGAAGGCGCAGGGGCCGTAGTCGATCGTCTCGCCCGAAAGCGCCATGTTGTCGGTGTTCATCACGCCATGGATGAAGCCAAGCCCCATCCATTGCGCGATGAGCGCCACCTGCCTTGCGGTGACCTCATCGAAGAGGCCGAGCGCGTCATCGGGGGCGAGATGGGGGTAATGGCGGGCGATGGTATAGGCGGTCAATGCCTTCAACTTCGGCAGATCGTCACGAGCAGCAAAGAACTGGAAGGTGCCGACGCGAATATGGCTGGCCGCGATCCGGGCCAGCACCGCGCCGGGCACGAGGCCGGTGTCGCGGCGGATCCGCTCGCCGGTGGCGGTGACGGCCAGCGACCTTGTGGTGGGCACGCCAAGCGCCGCCATCGCCTCGGAGATCAGGTATTCGCGCAGCATCGGCCCCAGCGCCGCCTTGCCATCGCCACCGCGCGAAAACGAGGTGCGGCCCGAGCCCTTCAGCTGCAGATCGAAGCGGCCGCGCGGCGTGGTCAATTCGCCCAGCAGGTGGGCCCGGCCATCGCCGAGCTGCGGCGAGAATCCGCCAAACTGGTGGCCGGCATAGGCCTGGGTGATCGGCTCGGCACCCGGCGGCACCTCGCCCCCGGCGAGCCAGGCCGGATGGGCGGCCAGTTCCGAGGGATCGAGACCGAGGCTTAGGGCCAGCGCTTCGTTCAGCACCACGATCGCCGGCATGGGGGCGGTCGCGGGTGCCTCGCGCAGATAGGTGCCGGGCAGATCGCGGGCATAGGAATGGTCGAAGGTCAGGGCCATGTCGGTCTCCTTGGGGTCCAGATATGGGCGCAAGCGGGGATGGCTGCAAGCCCGGCCCGCCGATGCCGGGCAGAGGTCTCGCCTCGGTGCCGACCACAGGCGCGCCCGCCCAGCCGCGATTCATCGCGGCTGCCCCCGCCCGGCGCCAGGACCGCAATTCATTGCGGCCCTGGCGCCGGGCAACCTGCAGGAGAAGGGAAATGGTCGGAGTGAAGGGATTCGAACCCCCGACATCCTGCTCCCAAAGCAGGCGCGCTACCTGACTGCGCTACACTCCGTACCTTCAGGCTTCCTAGCCGGGTTTTGCGCGATTGAAAAGCTTTCGCTGGCGCCCGTGGCACCTAGTTTGCGCAGGTCCAGCCCGCCATGGTCTGGTCGATCTCGGCGGCCCGCATCTCGGCCCCCGGCACGATCCCCATCCGTGCGGCCAATCCGCCATTGATCTCAAGCACATAGGTCACACCCTCGCCGCCGTCGATCGGGGTGAGGTCACCCGGCACCGCGTTGGAATGCACCGTGATCACCCGCCCCGTCGCATCGGCAAAGACCATGTCGAGCGGAATGAGCGTGTTCTTCATCCAGAAATAGGCATGTTCGGGCACGGCATAGACGAAGAGCATCCCGGCCGAGGCCGACATATGGTCGCGAAACATCAGTCCCTTGGCGCGCTCGGCCTCGGTATCGGCCACATCGACGGTGAAGCGCGCCTGGCCGCCCTTCCAGCGCAGTTCCACCACATCCGGGGCGCAGGCGGCAAAGGCCGGAAGCGCGGCAAAGAACCCCGCGGCCAGGCCCAGAAGGCCGAAACTCACTCGCGCCGCGAAGAGCTTTCCCATGACACCACCTGTACGGCCATCCGGCCCCTCTTGCCCTCGACGATCCTCAGGCAGACCGCCTCGCCCGCCTGAAGATCGGCAAAGCCCGAGACGCGCAGCACCTCGACATGGACAAAGACATCTTCCGGCCGGCCGAAGACATTGGCAAAGCCGAATCCCTTGTCCTTGTCGAACCACTTCACGCGGGCCGGTTCAAGCGGCAAGTCGGCGTAATCCTCGGCGGCGGTGCCTTCCTGCTCGGTCAGGTTCAGCTGCAGCCCCGGCGGCGGCGCGATTTCCAGCACCTCGACCGCCTGCTGGCCGCGCGCGGTCCTCTGCACCCGGACCTTGATCGACGAGCCGTCCGACACCGAGCTTTGCCCGAAATTGCGCAGTACATTGGCATGCAACAGGATGTCGCTGCCGCCTTCCCCAGACACGATGAAGCCGAATCCCTTGCCGGGATCGAACCATTTCACCAGGCCCTGAAGGATCAGGGGTGTCTTGTCTTCGTCTTCCATGGGCAACGGTTTTTTCCGGTGTAAGTCTCGCACGCAAATGCATGCAACGAACAAAAACGAACATGCAAGAGGCAAAGATGAGAAAACAGGCAAGTCTTACGTTAACGTCACCTGGCCGCTCATCAAAGCGCCGAATTACGGGTTGAGCCTTTCGACGGTCCACGCGGCGGTTGAGTCCGCCCGGGTCCAGCGGAAACGGTCGTGCAGGCGGAAGGCGCCGTCGGCCCAGAACTCGATCTCGACCGGGGTGATGCGGAAGCCGCCCCAGAAGGGCGGGCGTTTGGGGTTCGGGCCCTGGGCCAGGGTGACCTTGGCCACCTCGGCCATCAGCGCGGCGCGCGAGGCCAGGGGCTGCGACTGGTCGCTGGCCCAGGCGCCGAGCCGCGATTTCAGGCTGCGCGAGGCGTAATAGGCATCGGCCTGCGTGCCCTCTTCGCGGGTGACGGTGCCCCTCACCCGGATCTGGCGGCGCAGCGATTTCCAGTGCATCACGAAAGCCGCCGTGCCGGAAGCCTCGATCTCCTGCGCCTTTTTCGACCCGTAATTGGTGTAGAAGACGAAGGCCGCCGCCTCGATGTCCTTCAAAAGCACCATGCGCACATTGGGCAGTCCCGAGGCATCGACCGTGGCCAGCGCAATGGCGTTCGGGTCGTTGACTTCGGTGGCTTCCGCCTCGGCCAGCCAGGCTTTCGCCAGGACAAAGGGGTCATCCCCCGCAAAAATGCCCGTTCTGTCCGTCATCCGTCCCTCCTGACCGCAAGCCCCGCCCTTGATGCAGCCGCGCCTTTCGCCTACACCGGGCCCAAGCGGATAGGTGGCTGGGGAAGACCGAATGTCAACTGGACTTATGGCAGGTAAGCGGGGCCTCATCATGGGCCTTGCCAACGACAAATCCATTGCCTGGGGCATCGCCAAGACTCTGGCCGATCACGGCGCGGAGATGGCGTTCTCATATCAGGGCGAGGCTTTGAAGAAGCGGGTCGATCCCCTGATCGCCTCGATCGGCATGTCCGAGATGGTGGAATGCGATGTCTCGGACGAGGCCTCGATCGACGCGCTTTTCGCGCGCCTGGCCGAGAAATGGGGCAAGCTCGACTTCCTCGTCCATGCCATCGGCTTTTCCGACAAGAACGAGCTGCGCGGGCGCTATGTCGATACGTCCAAGGCGAATTTCGCCATGACGATGGATATCTCGGTCTATTCCTTCACCTCGGTGTCGCGGCGTGCGGCGGCGATGATGGCGGATGGCGGCAGCCTGCTGACGCTGACCTATTACGGCGCCGAGAAGGTCATGCCGCACTATAATGTGATGGGTGTCGCCAAGGCCGCGCTGGAGGCTTCGGTCAAGTACCTGGCCGAGGATCTCGGCAAGGACGGCATCCGGGTCAATGCGATCTCGGCCGGACCGATCAAGACCCTCGCGGCCTCGGGCATCGGCGATTTCCGCTATATCATGAAATGGAACGAGCTGAACTCGCCGCTCCGCCGCAACGTCGATCAGGAGGAGGTCGGCAAGGCCGCGCTCTACCTGCTGTCGGACCTGGGCAGCGGCACCACGGGCGAGAATCTGCATGTCGATGCGGGCTACCATGTCGTCGGCATGAAGGCGGTCGATGCGCCGGACATTGACGCGGCCAATGGGCGGAAGGACGCCTGATGACCCTTGCGGCCTTTCTGTCCGTCGCCCTGATGCACCTGATGGCGGCCATCAGCCCCGGCCCTGCCGTGCTGATGTCGGCCCGCATCGGCCTGACCGAGGGGCTGCGCGCCGGCATCTTCGTGGCGCTTGGCATCGGGGTCGGCGGGGTGATCTGGGCCTCGGCCGCGCTGTTCGGCCTGGCCCTGGTGTTTCAGGCGGCCCCTGCCCTGTTGTGGGCGATGCGGCTTTTCGGGGCGGCCTATCTTCTGTGGATGGCCTGGGGTCTCTGGCGCGATGCCGACCAGCCGATCTCGGCCGGTGAGGCGGTGACGCCGCGCGGCGCGCTGGCGGCCTTCCGGCTCGGGCTTTGGACTCAGCTGTCGAACCCCAAGCCGGCCGTTCTCTTCTCTGCCATTTTCCTTGGCACCGTGCCGCAGGGCACGCCGACCTGGGTCTTTCTGGCGCTTCTTGCGGTTGTATTCCTCAATGAAACGCTGTGGAATGTGACGGTCGCGCGGATTTTCTCTTTCAACCGTGCCCGGCACGCTTATATCAGCCTCAAATCCGTGATCGACCGGGTTCTGGGGGGACTGCTCGCCCTGCTCGGGCTCAAGATCGCCGCTTCTTCCTGAGGATGCCATGACCGACCGTCTGCCGCATGAAAAGGGTTTCCACGTCAGCTGGGACCAGATCCACCGCGATGCACGGGCGCTGGCCTGGCGTCTGGATGGCAAGGGGCCGGACGGCGGGGCTTGGCGCGCCGTGGTCGGCATCACCCGCGGCGGCCTCGTGCCCGCGATGATCGTCAGCCGCGAGCTGGATATCCGCGTCGTCGATACGATCTCGGTCAAATCCTATCATTCCGGCGGCGGCGCAGCCGATCAGCGCAGCGAGGCGGTGGTGACCAAGGCGCCGCAGGCCGACCTGATGGGCGACGGCACCGGCATCCTGATCGTCGACGACCTGGTGGATTCGGGCAAGACGCTGGAGCTGGTCCGCAAGCTTTACCCCAAGGCGCATTTCGCCACGGTCTATGCCAAGCCCAAGGGCAAGCCGATGGTCGACAGCTATATCACGGAAGTGTCACAGGATACCTGGATATTCTTTCCCTGGGACATGGCCTTGCAATATGTCCAGCCCTACCGCGGTCAGGACTGAGGATGACATGCTGATCAATCCGGCCAGTCGGCTGGGCAAGTGGCTGCATTGGCTGTTCGAGGCCAGTCTGGTGCTGAAGGGTCTTTTCGCCGCGGGCGAAAGCCTCGGCGGCCTCGGGCTTCTGCTGACGCCGAACATGACGATCATCAACTTCGTCGGCTGGCTGACCCGGCACAACCTGACCCAGCAGCCCGATGCCGACATGGCGCAATGGGTGCAGCATCTGACCCAGGCCTTTCCGATCCAGGTGCAGCATTTCTATGCCTTCTACCTGCTGGCGCATGGCGCGATCAAGTTTGCCATGGTGATCATGCTGGCGCGGCGCATCCTCTGGGCCTATCCCGGGGCCATGGTGCTGCTGGCGGGCTTCGTCGTCTACCAGATGACCGAGTTCCTCAGCCACGGCTCGCTGGCCTTCCTCGCGCTCTCCTGCCTCGATACGATCATGATCGTGCTGGTCTACCGCGAATGGGGCGTGCTGAAGCTGATCAAAAGTCAGGCGCACCCCGGCTGAGGCCTTGAATTGCCCCGCCAAAGCGGGTCAATTCGGGCGCATGAAAACCCCGATCCTGACCCCACTGGCGCAAAGCCTGCCCGCCACCGTGCCCTTCGTCGGCCCCGAGACGCAGGAGCGTCAGCGCGGCCGCCCCTTCACCGCAAGGCTCGGCGCCAATGAAAGCCTCTTCGGCCCCTCGCCCCTTGCCGTGCAGGCGATGCGCGACGCGGCGGCCGAGGTCTGGATGTATGGCGACCCCGAATGCCATGACCTCAAGGCCGCCATCGCCCGCCATCATGGCGTCACGCCAGCCCATGTCGTGGTGGGCGAAGGCATCGACGGGCTTCTGGGCCTCTTGGTCCGGCTGATGATCGGGCCGGGCGATGCGGTCGTGACCTCCGCCGGGGCCTATCCGACCTTCAACTTCCATGTCGCAGGCTTTGGCGGCACCTTGCACCGCGCGCCCTACAAGGGCGATTTCGAGCACCCCGAGGCGCTTCTGGCCCTTGCCCGGCAGACCGGGGCGCGGCTGATCTACCTCGCCAACCCCGACAACCCGATGGGCAGCCACCACCCCGGCGCCACCATCGCGGCGATGGTCGAGGGCCTGCCCGAGGGCTGCCTTCTGGCGCTGGACGAGGCCTATGTCGAACTTGCCCCGCCCGGTACCGCGCTGGAGGTGGCGGCTGATGACCCGAGGGTGATCCGCTTTCGCACCTTCTCCAAGGCGCATGGCATGGCGGGGCTGCGGCTGGGCTATGCGCTGGCGGCGCCGGACCTCGCGCAGGCCTTCGACAAGGTGCGCAACCATTTCGGCGTCGGACGGTTGGCACAGGCCGGCGGCATGGGGGCGCTGGCCGATCCCGCGCATCTGGCGGCGGTGCGGCACTGGGCCGAGGCCGGGCGCGAGACCTTGGGGCGGATCGCAAGGGCGAACGGGCTTCTCCCCCTGCCCTCGGCCACCAATTTCGTCACGATGGATTGCGGTCGCGACGGCGCCCATGCCCGCGCCCTGATGCAGGCGCTGCTGGCGCGCGACATCTTCGTGCGGATGCCGGGGATCGCGCCCTTGGACCGCTGCATCCGGATCAGCCTTGGCGATGCTTCGGGCTTTGCCGCCCTGGAAAGCGCCCTGCCGCTGGCCCTCGCCGATCTGGGCTGAGGGCCGCGCAGGATCAGTCGGCCACCATGTCGGGATTGGCCGGCCCGAGCGCCGGGGCGGCGCCCACCGGATGGACCGCAGCCCCAAGCACGGGCGCCGTGACCGGCGCCGGCGCAGGCTCTGCCGTCAGAAGGCGCTGCTGCTGGTTCAGCGCGGTGGTCGCCACTTCTTCGCAAAGCGTTTCGGGCAGCGGGCGGCGGAAGACCAGCACGTTCTGGAACGTGGTCTTCGACCCGGTCAGCCCGACCCGTTCCTCGCAGGGCAAGGCGTCCGAGCGCTGATACTCCCAGCCCTCCTGCCCCATCTTGTTCATCAACCCGGTCAGCACATGGGCGAACCGCTCCTCGACCGTCTTGAGGCCTCGGGCCTTTTCGCCCTTCCGCGGTGCGGGCACGACCCGGTATTCGTAACTCTGCATGAAATCCTCGAAACCAGACCCGCCTTGCGGGCAATCGCGTCATAATTAAGAGATTCCGGGGCCAAGGCCAAGTGGGGGCCTGCGCTTCTGTGCCGGGGTGCGGCGGGAATGCGTCAAAGCCCGCCGAAGCCCCGACGCAAAAGACAAAAGCCTTTACTTCCGGGCCCTTGTGACCGGACGTTCGATCAGATCGACGGCATGGCTGCCCTTCTGGCCGCCATCCATCCGCAAGGCGCCGGTGACCGGGGCCACATCGCCGTAGTCGCGGCCGTGACCCACGGCAATGTGATCGGTGTCGGCAAAGCAATCATTGGTCGGATCATGGTCAAGCCAGCCCGCCTCGGCCCCGGCCCAGGCGCGGACCCAGGCATGCATCGCATCGGCGCCTTCGAGCCGCGGCTTGCCCGGCGGCGGCAGGGTGCGCAGAAAGCCCCCGACATAGGCCGCCGGAATCCCGAGGCTGCGCAGGCCCGAGATCATGATCTGCGCGAAATCCTGGCAGACCCCGCGTTTCAGGGCAAAGGCCTCGGCGGGCGGGGTGTCGACCTCGGTGGCCTTGGAATCGAAGGTCATGTGGTCGTGGATCGCGGTGCCGAAGGCCGCAATCGCGGCGCGGGCGGTTTCGGCGCCCTTGACCGCCTCGCGGGCGAAAGCGGCAATCCCGGGGTCCAGCGTGATCCGCGGCGAGGTGGTCAGGAAATGGTGCGGCGAGGCGGGGCCAAGGTCGGTGACCTCCTCCAGCTCTTCGCAGAGGCGGTCGAGCGGCGGCGACATGTCCAGTTCCTCGCCCAGAGGCAGACGGACCACGCGCGCCTTCATCGCGATCTCGCAAGTGCGCAGGCCGGGCGCCATCACCACTTCCAGCACCTTGGTGCCGAAAAAGTCGGTGAACTCGCGCCGTTCGGAGGGTTCCGGCTTGATCACCGTGTCGCAGGCCAGAAGGTTCTGCAGGCCCGGCATCTCGGCCGGCTGGATGCGCAGAAGCTGGCGCCCCGCCCCGGTCGGCCGGTCGAATTCGTAGCGGATCACCAGGCGCAGGTCATATTGCATCAGCGCAGATAGGCCTCTGTGATCAGGTTGGACAGGGTGGCGACCTGGCCGCGGAAGGACCAGAGCGCCGAGGTCGTCATCGTCTCGGGCGCCTGGGTGGCAAGGTCGGTCTCGCAGCGCAGGATGGCGCGGGCCAAGGGCGACAGCACGCCGTTATCGACCGCATCGGGCAGCATCCGGATCTGTTCGCCCAAAGCCTCGATCTGGTGGCGGACCGAGCGCGGGTTCTGCGGGTCCAGCGCCAGAAGGTCGATCACCGTCACCCGGCTGGTCGCCATGGTAAAGCGGCGGCGGTGGGTCAGGACGGAATCGCCCAGCTCGATCGCGACATCCAGCGCCCCCGGCACCGCCTTTTCATCGGCGAGGATGGCGAGGATCTCGGTCATGCTCATCGCGCGTTCATGCAGGCGGCCGATGGTCAGGAAGCGCCAGCCCATGAAGCGGTACATGTTTTCATGCACAAGACCGGTGATCCCGGCGAGCTTGCGCAACAGCGCCGACAGCGCCCGCGCCGCATCGTCGCCCGCCGTGACCTGCAGGGTCATCCGCCGGGCGGTCTTGTTGATATCGACCAGCGCCTGCCAGGCATCGGGCGAGAAGCGGTCGCGCACCTGCCCCGCGCTGCCAATGGCCGAGGCCAGCGCGTCAAGAAGGCCGGGCGGGATGCCGGGCGTCGGATCGACCCCGCGCGATTTGAACAGGGGCGCCATCGCGGCCAGCACCGGTGCGGCGCCGGCGCCGACCTCGGCCAGGCGGATGTTGCGGGCGCGCAGCAGGCGGACCAGGACCTCGGTCCGCTCGATATAGCGGCCCAGCCAGAAGAGGTTGTCCGCCGCGCGCGAGGGCAAGGCCCCCGGCCCCATCCGCTTGAACGGCCCGGCCGTCGTCGGCACCATCGAGACGGAGGGCACCTCGCTGGGCGAGACGATCCAGACATCCGCCGCCGAGCCGCCGCGCTGCATCGCGATGGCGGTCGGGTCGGGGGTGGCGCCGATGCGGGCGAAACCGCCGGGCATGACCTGCCAGCCCTCGGGCGTGCGGGCCAGAAAGACCCGCAGGGTCATCGGGCGCGGCGCAAGCTTGCCATCGACGAGGGTCGGCGTGGTCGAAAGGGTCACCGCCTCCTGCGCCACCAGATCGCGGCCCTGCGCCGCCAGCAGGGCAGCGAGCGCCTTGGGGCTGAGGTCGGCGGCCCGGGTGATATCCTCGTGCAGATCGAAGGGCAGCCCGGTGGCCAGGGCCGGGCTCAGCACCATGCGGCGCGGCGACGCCAGCACATCGGCCCGCTCTGCCGCCCCGCCGCACCACCAGGTCGCGATATTGGGCAGGGCCAGCGGCGCCCCGATCAGCCGTGGCGCAAGCTTGGGCAGGAAGGCCATCATGGCCCGGGTCTCCAGGATGCCCGAGCCGAGCGCGTTGACCATGGTCAGCCCGCCCGCCCGCAGCGCCGAGACCATGCCCGGCGTCCCCAGCCGCGAGGCGGCGTTCAGCTCCACCGGGTCGGCGTAATCGCCATCGAGCCTGCGCCACAGCACATCGACCGGCCTCAGGCCCGAGACGGTGCGCACCATCAGGCGGTCTTCGTCGACCACCAGATCTTCGCCCTGCACCAGCGTGATGCCGAGGTAGCGCGCGATATAGGCGTGCTCGTAATAGGTCTCGTTCAGCGGCCCCGGGGTCAGGATCGCCGCCCGGGCATCGCGGTCCTGCCGCATCCCCAGCAGCGCATCGCGGAAATCGCGGAAGAATCCCGCGACGCGGTGGACATGGCCCTGGGCATAAAGCTCGTTGAAGGCGCGCGAGGTGGCGACGCGGTTTTCCAGCGCATAGCCCGCCCCCGAGGGCGCCTGGGTGCGGTCGGCCAGCACCCACCAGTTGCCATCCGGGCCGCGCCCGATCTCGAAGGCGAGGAAATGCAGGTAATGCCCCGATTGCGGCCGGATGCCGACCATCGGGCGCAGCCATTCCGGGTTGGAGGCGACCAGCGAGGGGGGCAGATGGCCGCCCTCGACCATCCGGTTCTCGCCGTAGAGATCCTCCATCAGCGCCTCGAGCAGTTCGGCGCGCTGGATCAGGCCGGGGCCAAGCTCGGCCCAGTCGGCCTCGGCGATCAGCACCGGGATCGGCGAAAGCGGCCAGGGCCGTTCGACCGATTCGCCGCCGCCGTACTGGCGGTAGAACACGCCACTGTCGCGCAGGTATTGTTCGGCCCGCGTGGTGCGGCGGACGATATCCTCGGGCGAGAGGGCGGCGAAGGCGGTGGCGAAATCGCGCCAGAGCGGGCGCAGCTTGCCGTCAGGGCCGACCATCTCGTCGGGCACGGCGGGCAAGGGGGCATAGGGTTCGGGCGCGGGCCTTGCGGGCGCGGCAGCGGCGGGTTTGGCCTCTGCCCCCGCCTCCTGCGGCGTGGGGCTGCGCTGCGAGGCCAGAGCTTCAGCCAGGTCGGCGTCAGGGCTGCGCCCGCCACCGCCCTGTTCGGCCTGCACCTGTTCTGCCCGCACCAGTTCGGCCTGAGCCAGTTCGGCTTCGGCCTCCTCCTCCCGGGCTTCCTCTTCGCTCGCCTCGTCCAAAGCCCTGTCCCCAGCCTGTTCCTCTGGCCCCGGTGCGATCTCTGCCTCTGCCGGACCCAAGGCGGGTTCGGCAGAGCTGGAAGGCAGATCGCGTTCCTCGGGGCTCATCGGTTAGAGCCCGATGGGGCGGCGGAGGTCAAGCGTCATCGGGAATTCGGGCGAGATGCGTTCGGTGGGTGGTGTATAGAAACCCGCCGTATGCCCGAAGGGCTGGAAGCGCGACAGGCGCCGTGCTTCGGCCTCGTTGCCGTTGACCGGGAAGGTGTCGTAGTTGCGCCCGCCCGGATGGGCGACGTGATAGGTGCAACCGCCGAGCGCCCTTTGCGTCCAGGTGTCGTAGATGTCGAAGGTCAGGGGCGCATCGACGCGCAAGACCGGATGCATCGCCGTCGCCGGTTGCCAGGCCTTGTAGCGCAGGCCCGCCACCGCCTCGCCGCCGCCGACATGGGCCATGGGCAGCGCCCGCCCGTTGCAGGTGACGGTATAGCGCCCCGGATTGCCGCCGGTCAGCTTGACCTGCAACCGCTCGGTCGAGCTGTCGGTATAGCGCACCGTGCCGCCCAGGGCCCCGGTTTCGCCCAGCACATGCCAGGGCTCCAGCGCCTGTTTCAGCTCCAGCTTGACGCCCTCGTAGGTGACCTCGCCGCAGAAGGGGAAGCGGAACTCGGCCTGGGCCTCGAACCAGTCTTCCTGCATCGGATAGCCATGGGTGCGCAGATCGGCCAGCACGTCGCGGAAATCCTGCCAGACGTAATGCGGCAGCATGAAGCGGTCGTGCAGCGCGGTGCCCCAGCGGGTCATCTCGCCAGTGATCGGCGCATTCCAGAACCGCACGATCAGCGCGCGCAGGAGGAGTTGCTGCGCCAGACTCATCCGCGCATCCGGCGGCATCTCGAAGCCGCGGAACTCGACCAGGCCCAGACGGCCGGTCGGGCCATCGGGGGAATAAAGCTTGTCGATGCAGATTTCCGAGCGGTGGGTGTTGCCGGTCGAGTCGGTCAGCATGTTGCGCAACAGCCGGTCCACCAGCCAGGGCAAGGGCTGGATGCCCATGCCCGGCGCCGGGATCTGGCTCAGCGCAATCTCCATCTCGTACAGCGCGTCATGGCGCGCCTCGTCCATCCGCGGGGCCTGGGAGGTCGGCCCGATGAAGAGACCCGAGAAGAGGTAGGACAGCGAGGGGTGGCGGTTCCAGTGCAGGATCAGGCTGGCCAGCACATCGGGCCTGCGCAGGAAGGGGCTGTCATTGGTGGTCGAGCCGCCCACCACCACATGGTTGCCGCCGCCGGTGCCGGCATGTTTGCCGTCGATCATGAACTTGTCGGCGCCCAGACGGGTCTGGCGGGCATCCTCATAGACCCCGGTGGTGATCGAAACGCAATCCTCCCAGGTCTTGGCCGGGTGGATGTTGACCTCGATCACACCCGGATCGGGGGCGACGCGGATCACGTTCAGGCGCGGGTCCTGCGGCGGGGCATAGCCCTCGATATGGACCGGCAGGCCCAGCCGCTTGGCCGCAGCCTCGGCGGCCTGCAGAAGGTCGAGGTAATCCTCCAGGCTGACCACCGGCGGCATGAAGACGCAAAGCCGCCCGTCGCGTGGCTCGACGGAAAGCGCAGTGCGGATATAGCCGTCGACCTCCATCACCGGGCTGCCCTGCTGGATGCGCTCGCCTTGCGGGGAATTGGCGACGAAGCTGGCCACCAGGTTTTCGGCGGGAGCACTCTTGCGGGTGGGGTCCAAGGGGGCGACCGGCGGCAGGGGGGCGCGCTCGATCGTCGGGTCCATCGGGTTGATATAGGGGTAGGAGGAGGCCGGAATCCACGGCAGGCTGTCGAGCGGCAGGCGGTAGCCGACCGGGCTGTCGCCGGGCACGAGGAACATGTAGCCGCGCCGCAGCCGCCACTTCTCGGACCGCCAGCGCCGCCCGAAGGCGCGGCCCTGCCAGCTTTGGATCGGCAGAACGAAGCCGGAAGGCTCCGACAGGCCGCGGTTGAAGACGGTCGACAGGCGATGCCGCGCCTCGGGGTCCTTCAGTTCGGAATTGGCCGGGGTCACGTTGGCGGGCAGGTTCGCCTCTTTGACCAGCCATTCGGCGGTGTCCTCGTAGGCGGCGATGATATGCTCTTCGCCGACCTCCAGTTCGGCCGCGATCTCGCGCAGAAGCTCTTGCGCATCCAGCGGCGTGACCCCGGTTTTCGCGCCCTCTTCGGCGATCAGGTCGGGGTTCTGCCAGATCGGCTGGCCGTCATTGCGCCAGTAGAGTGAGAAGGTCCAGCGCGGCAGGGTCTCGCCCGGATACCACTTGCCCTGACCGTAATGCAGGAATCCGCCGGGGGCGAAACGGGTGCGCAGGCGGCGGATCAACTGGTCAGCCAGCGAGCGCTTGGTGGGGCCGACAGCGGCGGTGTTCCATTCCGCCCCCTGATAATCGTCGATCGACACGAAGGTCGGCTCGCCGCCCATGGTCAGCCGCACATCGGCTGCGGCCAGCGCCGCATCGACCTTCTTGCCGAGGGCGTCCAGCGCGGTCCAGCTTTCGTCCGAGAAGGGCTTGGTGATGCGCGGGTGTTCGGCGACGCGGGCCACCTTCATGTCGAAATTGAAATCGACCTCGGCAAAGCTCGCCAGCCCCGAGATCGGCGCGGCCGACCGGTAATGCGGCGTCGCGGCCAAGGGGATATGGCTTTCCCCGGCCAGCAGTCCCGAGGTCGGGTCCAGCCCGATCCAGCCCGCGCCGGGGATATAGACCTCGACCCAGGCATGGAGGTCGGTGAAATCGACCTCGGTCCCCGAGGGGCCGTCGAGCGCCTTCAGATCCGGCTTCAGCTGGATCAGATAGCCCGAGACGAAGCGCGCGGCGAAGCCGAAATGGCGCAAAGCCTGGACCAGAAGCCAGGAACTGTCGCGGCAGGAGCCGCTGCCGATGGTCAGCGTCTCCTCCGGGGTCTGGACGCCCGGCTCCATCCGGATCGTATAGGCGACCTTGCCCGAGACGGCGGCATTCAGCATCACGACGAAATCCGTGGTGCGCATCTTGGCGCGCGGCACGGTTTTGAGGAACCCTTCCAGCGCCGGACCCACCGGCTCGCCCTTGCGGTAGATCGCCAGATCCTCGGTCAGGTCGCTGGCATATTCGAAGGGCCAGTATTCGGCGTAATCCTCGACGAAGAAATCGAAGGGGTTGTAGACCGTCATGTCGGCGACGAGATCGACCTCGATCTTGAACTCGGTCACAGGCTCGGGAAAGACGAAGCGCGCCATCCAGTTGCCGAACGGGTCCTGCTGGTGGTTCACGAAATGCTTTTCGGGCGAGACCTTGAGGCTGTGCGAGATCACCTTGGTCCGGCTGTGCGGCGCGGGCCGCAGGCGGATGACTTGCGGCCCCAGAATGACCGGTCGGTCATACTTGTAATGGGTCAGGTGATAGATGGACGCCTTGATCGACATGTAACCTCCGCCGGAACCAATCGGCCTCCTCCTACCATGGCACCGGACGGCAGCATGGGGAAGCGTTAAGCTTGGCGGGAAGCAAATCCAATTTCGCCCGAATTTTGGGCAGACGAAGGGGGTTCGCCTGCGAATTGGGCGCCGGTCAGGCCTGAACCTCGGGCCGCACCAGCGGGCGCGGGGCGATCATCGGCCAGATCGTCGCCGAAACCCCGCCGAGCGCGATCAGCGCCATGCCGACCAGACCGATCGGATCGGGCACATGGTCGAAGACCAGCCAGCCGAGGATGGCACCCCAGAAAAGCTGCAGATAGTTCACCGGGGCGATGACCGAGGCCGGGGCGATCCGGCAGGCCTGGGTGAACAGAAGATGCCCCACGGTGGACATGCCCCCAAGCACGAGGAACAGCCCCAGATCCAGCCCGCCCGGCAAGGACTTGGGCCAGAAGAAGGGCAAGGCCGCGCCAAAGGCGAAGGCGCCGACGAAGGCGGTCCAGAACATCAGGGCCAGCGTCGTCTCGCTGCGGGCCAAGGAGCGTGACAGCATGTTGTAACCGACGCTCACCGCCGCCGTCAGCATCGCAAACAGCACGCCCACCGGGTCCAGCCCGCTGCCCGGCCGCACGATCAGCAAGACGCCGACAAAGCCCGCCAGCGCCGCAAGCCAATGCACCGGCCCGATCTTTTCGCTCAACAGCGGCCCGGCCAGCAGCATCACGGCGAAGGGGGCGAGGAAGATCACCGCAATCGCCTCGGCCACCGGCAGGCGCTGGAAAGCCAAGACGCCGAAGATCGAGGCCGCGGCAAGGCAAGCCCCGCGCAACAGCACCAGCCCGCGCCGCTGCACCCGCCAGAGCGCGCGGCCCTGCTTCGGCCCGAAGACCGCCAGCATCCAGAGCAGATTGCCGATATAACGCACCGAAACCACCAGAACCGCGCTATAGGCCATGCCGAGATGCTTGTTCGTCGCATCCATGCAGGCAAAGACCAGCACGGCAACCGCCATCAGTAGCGCGCCTTGGGTCGGACGGCTCTGGGCGGCGGAATAGGTCACTTGGGGCATGGCAGGTCCTTGGCGGGAAGCGGCGATCCGCTCCCTTGCCTGTCATATCGTCTGAATGTCAGGCAGGTTAAACCGACAAGACCGGCAAGCCGCCTTGCACAAGACGCAACCCGGGCCGCGCCGCCTTCCCCGCCCCGCCCTTTCGCCCTATGCAAGGGGCCAAAGGGAGGCGCGATGCTCAACCTCAAACATGTCGAAGCCTTCGTGCGGGTGGCCGAGCTTGGCAGCTTTCGCCGCGCGGCAGAGCGGCTTCACACCACCCAGCCCAATATCTCCAACCGGATCGCCCAGTTCGAGGCGCAGCTTGGCGTCACCCTGATGGAGCGGGACGCAGGCTCGGTCCGCCTGACGCCCAAGGGCAAGGCGCTGCTGCCCGAGGCGCGCAAGGTTCTGGCCGCACTCGACAATCTCGTCGCCGCCGCCGGCGATGACAGCCTCTTTCGCGACACGCTCCGCCTTGGCGTGTCCGAGATCGTCGCCCATACATGGCTGCGGGCCTTCCTCGTCGAGATGAAGGCGCGCTTTGCCAATATCACGGTCGAACTGACGGTGGATCTGTCGGCCAACCTCGCCAAGGCGCTGTTTGACCGCGAGTTGGATCTGGCCTTCCACAACAGCCCTTTCGAGCGCGAGACCCGCGCCAGCCTGCCCTTGGGCCAATCGCCCTATGTCTGGGTCGCGGCGCCGGATCTGGGCCTGCCCGCGGGTCCCCTCACCGCGGACGACCTTGCCGGCCATCCGATCCTGATCCATGCCCGCGGCACGCTGCCCTTCCGCCAGTTGGAGGATCACTTCCGCCCGCTGGCCAAGGCCCGGCTGGTGCCCTCCTCGAACATGGCGGCCTGTCTGCAGATGGCGCTGGACCGGCTCGGCCTCGCCTGCCTGCCGCATGTCCTGGTGGCGCCGGCGCTCGCCTCGGGCGCGCTGCGGCAGCTCGACTACCCCTGGGCCCCCGATGCCCTGCGCTTTTACGCCCGCCACGAGGCCGACCCCGCCCCGCCCTATGTCACCGAGGCCGCCCTTCTGGCGCAGAGGCTCTTCCCGCCCGAGGATACGAAATCCTGATCCTTGCGATAGAAAGAAACGATTTTTCCTGATGCCCGCGCTGGTCTAGCCTGCCCGTGGAAACAGGAGACCCCTCATGGCGCATCTGGCCCGGCTTGGCGTGGATATCGGCGGCACTTTCACCGATGTGGTGCTGGAAATCGGCGCCGACAGGTACTCGGCCAAGGTCCTGACCACCTATGCCGCGCCCGAGGATGCCATTGTCGAGGGCATGCACCGCGTCTGCGCCAAGGCCGGGGTCGCGCCGGGTCTCATCACCCAGATCATCCACGGCACCACCCTTGCCACCAACGCATTGATCGAGCGGCGCGGCGCGAGGACCGCCCTCATCACCACGCAGGGTTTCCGCGACGTGATCGAGATGCGGACCGAAAGCCGCTTTGAACAATACGACCTTAACCTGACCCTGCCCGAGCCGCTGCTACCGAGGAACCGCCGTTATGTGGTCTCCGAACGCATCGGCGCGCGGGGCGACGTGCTGATCCCCATCGCCCGCGCCGAGGTGGAGACCCTGGCCGAGTCCCTGCGCGAGGCCGCCTATGACAGCATCGCCGTGGGGCTTTTGCATTCCTACGTCAACGACGCGCATGAGCGGCTGGTGGCCGAGGTTCTGGCCGAAAGGCTGCCCGGGGTCATGGTCTCGCTCTCCTCGCAGGTCTCGCCGCAGATGCGGGAATACGAACGCTTCAACACCACGATTGCCAACGCCTATATCAAGCCCTTGATGAAAAGCTATCTCGACCGCCTCGCCCAGCGCCTGAAGGCCGAGGGGGCGGAATGTCCGGTGTTCCTGATGCATTCGGGCGGCGGGATCATCTCGCTCGAAAGTGCGGCGGAGTTTCCGGTGCGGCTGGTGGAAAGCGGCCCGGCGGGTGGCGCGGTCTTTGCCGCCGACATCGCGGCAAGGCATGGGCTCGACAAGGTCCTGTCCTTCGACATGGGCGGCACCACCGCCAAGATCTGCCTGATCCGCAACCAGACGCCCAAGACCGCAAGGGTCTTCGAGGTCGCCCGCACCTACCGCTTCAAGAAAGGCTCCGGCATGCCGATCTCGATCCCGGTGATCGACATGGTGGAGATCGGGGCGGGCGGCGGTTCGCTCGCACGGGTCGATGCGATGAACCAGATCCGCGTCGGGCCGGAAAGTGCAGGGTCCGAGCCCGGCCCCGCCTGCTATGGCCGCGGCGGCACAAGCCCCGCCGTCACCGATGCCGACCTGATCCTCGGCAAGCTCGACCCGGCCCAGTTCGCCGGCGGCACGATCCCGCTTGACCCTTCGGCTTCCATCGCGGCGCTGGATACGCATCTGGGCCAGCGCCTGCAGATGCCCACGCTGGAGGCCGCCTGGGGCCTTGCCGAAGTCGTGGACGAGAACATGGCCAATGCGGCCCGCGTCCATGCGGTGGAAAATGGCGAGGATCTGGCCGAATACACGATGATCGCCTTCGGCGGCGCAGCCCCCCTCCACGCCGCCCGCCTCTGTGAGAAACTTGGCGTCGCCCGCTGCCTGGTGCCGGAGGGCGCGGGCGTCGGCTCCGCCATAGGCTTCCTGCGCGCCCCCTTCAGCTTTGAAGCCAACCGTTCGGTCTTCATGAAGGCGGGCAGTTTCGACCCCGCCCAGGTCCGCGCCCTCTTTGCCGAGATGGAGGAAGAGGCCACCCGCTTCGTGCGTTCCTGCGATGCCACGGCGCCGATCAGGGCCGATCACAAGGTCTATATGCGCTACAAGGGCCAGGGCTGGGAAATCCCCGTGCCCCTGACCCCGGAAGAGGCCGCCAAGGCCGATCCCGCCACCTTCCTCGCCCGGTTCGAGGCCGATTACGCCGCCCTCTTCGGCCGGACGGTCGCGGGGATGGAGGTGGAAATCACCGTCTGGTCGGTCAACGCCTCGACCCAGACCCCGCCCGTCCCGCAGGCGCCGCCGCCGCCCCCAGGTCAGCTTCTGGCCGAGACCGGCCAGCGCCCGCTGTTCGATGCCGCAAGGGGGAGCCTTCACAGCGCGGGCATTCATGACCGCGCTGCCTTCGCCCCGGGAGATCGCATCCTCGGCCCCGCCATCGTGACCGAGGCGGAGACCACCGTGATCCTGCCCGCCTCCCGCCAGGCGCGGATGCTGGCGGATCGCACCCTCGACATCACCCTGCAGGAGGCCTGAGATGCAGCGCTCCAAAGTCGTCCATCAGGTCATGTGGAACCGCTTGATCTCGGTCGTCGAGGAACAGGCCCAGGCGCTGGTCCGCACCGCCTTTTCCACCTCGGTCCGCGAGGCGGGCGACCTTTCTGCGGGCGTCTACAACGCGGGCGGCGAGATGCTGGCCCAGGCCGTCACCGGCACGCCGGGCCATGTCAACGCGATGGCCGATGCTGTCCCCCATTTCATCCGCCGCATCGGGCGCGACAATATCCACGAGGGCGATGTCTATATCACCAACGACCCCTGGGAGGGCACCGGGCACCTGCACGACTTCACCGTCTGCACGCCGTCCTTCCACAAGGGACGTCTCGCCGGCTTCTTCGCCTGCACCGCCCATGTCGTCGATGTCGGCGGGCGCGGCTTTGGCGCCGATGCGAATTCGGTCTATGAAGAGGGCATCCATATCCCGGCAATGAAGCTGATGGACTGCGGAGAGGTCGATGCCACCCTGATCCGCCTGATCCGCTCCAACGTGCGCGAGCCGGATCAGCTGGTCGGCGACATCTATGCCCTGGCCACCTGCAACGGCATCGGCCACCGCAGGCTGACCGACATGATGGTGGAATTTGCCCTCGACGACCTCGACGGGATCTCCGATTTCATCCTGACCAACTCGCGTGCGGCGACGCTGGCCCGCATCGCAGCCCTGCCCCGGGTTTGCGCGGACGGCGCCATGACGATCGACGGCTATGACCGGCCGATTGATCTGAAGGTGAAGGTCTCCTTCAACGGCGACCATGTGATGTGCGATTGGGAGGGGACCTCGGGCCTTGATAAAAAGGGTATTAACGTCCCCCTCGTCTATACCAAGGCCTATGCCTGCTACGCGCTCAAATGCGCGATAGCACCCGAGATTCCGAATAACGCGGCCTCGCTGGAGCCGTTCCGGATCACGGCACCCGTCAATTCCATCGTCAACGCCCTCCACCCCGCCCCGGTCGCGCTGCGCCATGTGATTGGCCATATGGTCCCCGACACGATCTATGACGCCCTGGACAAGATCCTGCCCGCGACCGTGCCGGCCGAGGGCGCCGGGTGTCTCTGCAACTTTCAGGTCTCCCTCCGCCCCCGCACCGATGCAACCGCCCCGGCCGATGCGGTCCGGGCCGAGGTCCTGACCTTCAACTCCGGCGGTTCCGGCGCGCGGCCCACCCTCGACGGGATGAGCGCCACCGCCTTCCCCTCGGGGGTGATGACCATGCCGGTCGAGGCCACCGAACAGACCGGCCCGGTCATCATCTGGCGCAAGGAGCTGCGCCCCGATTCCGGCGGGCCGGGCAAATACCGCGGCGGCCTCGGTCAGGTGATGGAGGTCGGCGCGCGCGAGGGCCACGAATTCGACATCTCCGCCATGTTCGACCGGGTGCATCACCCGGCGCGCGGCCGCCGTGGCGGGCTTGCCGGGGCGCCGACCACCATCGCCCGCGACAATGGCACGGCGATGCAGGGCAAGGGCCGCCAATTCGTGCCCCACGGCGTCAAGGTCCTGATGGAATTCCCCGGCGGTGCTGGTTACGGTGCCGTGGCAGAGCGTGACGGGGCGTCGATCCGCCGCGATCTGGCCTTGGGCTATATCACCGAGAAGACAGCGCGCGAGACCTACGCCATGACCGAAGACGCGATTGCCGCGGTCCTGTCCGCCGCGCGCAAAGGGGAGAGTTTCTGAATGGCGGCCAAGGATGCGCCCAAACATGCCAGCTATGATGTGATCATCATCGGGGGGGCGATCACCGGGTCGTCCACCGCGTGGTTTCTGACCGAAAACAGCGACTTCACCGGCAGGGTCCTGGTGGTCGAACGCGACCAGTCCTATGAATTTGCCGCAACCTCGCTGTCGAACTCCTCGATCCGGCAGCAGTATTCCACGGCGCTGAACGTCCGCATCTCGCAATTCGGGGCGGAGTTTTCGCAGAACCTGCCGAAATACATGGGCGGCGAGGCGCCGAAGCTGAAGATCCGCAATTTCGGTTACATGTACATGGCCGCCGACGAAGGCTTTGCCGCCGTCCTTCGCGCCCAGCAGAAGGTGCAGGTCGCCGAAGGGGCCGAGACGCGGATCTTGACGCCGGACCAGATCAAGGAAGCCTATCCTTTCTACGAGGTCGGCGATCTGGTTCTGGGCAGCATCAACACCAAGGACGAGGGCTATTTCGACGGCTACACGATGTTCGACTGGTTCCGCCGGCAGGCCCGGGCGCGTGGCGTCGAATATATCACCAACGAGGTGGTCGGCCTGACCCGCAAGGGAGACCGCATCGAAAGCGTGACCCTTGCGACGGGCGAGGTCGTCTCTTGCGGGCAGGTGGTCAATTCCTCCGGCACGCGGGGGGCCAAGGTGGCGGCGATGGCGGGGATCGTGATCCCGATCGAGCCGCGCAAGCGCTACTCCTGGATCTTCGCGGCGGAAAAGCCGCTGGACCGAGACCTGCCCCTGACCATCGACCCTTCGGGCGTGCATTTCCGCACCGACAGCGACACGACCTATCTGGTCGGCGCCCATGCCGACCATGACCCGGCGGTGGCTTTCGACGATTTCACCATGGATCACAGCCTCTGGCAGGATCATGTCTGGCCGATCCTCGCCACCCGCATCCCGCAGTTCGAGGCGATCAAGGTCCTGCGCGAATGGGCCGGGCATTACGATTACAACACGCTGGATCAAAACGCGATCGTGGGGCCGCACCCCGAGGTCACCAACTTCCTGTTCCTCAACGGCTTTTCCGGCCATGGGCTGCAGCAGTCCCCGGCGATGGGGCGCGGCACGGCGGAATGGATCACCTATGGCGCGTTCCGCAGCCTCGACCTGTCGCCCTTCCGCTTTGAACGCATCGCGGAAAACCGTCCCCTCATCGAAGGTGCCATCATATGAACGTCGCCCCCAACCCCTTCCTCGCCGCGATCCGCGCCGGCACACCTCAACTGGGCGTCTGGGTCGGCCTCGCCTCGCCCTTCGCGGCCGAGATCGTGGCGGGTGCCGGCTTTGACTGGGCGATGATCGACATGGAGCATTCGCCCAACGATCTGACCTCGGTCCTCGGCCAGTTGCAGGCCTTCGCCGCCTATCCGACCACGGCGCTGGTGCGGCCGGAATGGAACGACCCGGTGCTGGTCAAGCGGCTTCTGGATATCGGCGCGCAGGGCTTGCTGTTCCCGATGGTGCAATCGGTGGAAGAGGCGGAAAAGGCGGTCCGGTCTACCCGCTATCCGCCGAACGGCATCAGGGGTGTGTCCTACTCCACGCGGGCCAACAAGTTCGGCCGGGTGACGGATTACTTCAGCAAGTCCGAAGGCGAGCTGGCCGTGCTTTTGCAGGTCGAAACCCGCGCCGCCGTGGGCCTCGCCTCGCAGATCGCTGCGGTGCAGGGCTGTGACGGCGTCTTCTTCGGCCCGGCCGATATCGGCGCCGATATGGGCATCCTCGGCCAGCCGACCCATCCCGACATCTGGGAGTTCATCATGCCGGTGGCCAAGCGCCTGATGGCCGAGGGCATTCCGGTCGGCACGCTCGTCGCCGACACCAAACTGGCCCGCCGCCTGCTGGACGAGGGCTTCACCTTCGTCGCCTGCGGCATCGACGCCTCGATCCTGTCGCGCGGTGTGGATGCGCTGCTGGGCGAGATGAAGGCCTGACCCCTGAACCCCGGAGCGCGCGATGAAACTGAAACGACTGGTGCTGACCGGGGCCGCGGGCCGTCTGGGGTCTTACCTGCGCGAGCCTCTGGCCGCGATGGCCGAGGAGCTGGTCTCCTCCGACCTCGCCCCCGAGATCGGCACGCTTTACCCCGGCGAGCGCTATGTGCAGGCCGATCTGGCCGACAAGGCGGCGATCCACGCGCTTCTGGAAGGGGCCGAGATGGTGGTGCATTTCGGCGCCATCGCGGACGAGGCCCCGTTCGAGACCCTGCTCGGCCCCAATTTCATCGGCGCCTATAACGTCTGGGAGGCCGCGCATCAGCACGGGTTGCGCCGTGTCGTCTATGCCTCCTCGATCCACGCGGTCGGCATGTATCCAAGGGCCGAGTTCATCGGCACCGATGTACCGCACCGCCCCGACACCTTCTATGGTCTGGCCAAGTGCTTTGCCGAGGATCTGGGCCGGATGTACTGGGAAAAGCGCGGGCTGGAATCGGTGCATCTGCGCATCCTGTCCTGCGCCCAGGTCACCTCGGCCCGCGCGCTTGGCACCTGGCTCAGCTATGACGACCTGATCCAGCTGGTCACCCGCGCCATCGACACGCCCACCACCGGCTTCAGCGTGGTCTATGGGGTGTCAAACAACGACCGGGTGCCGGTGGACAATGCGAAGGCTAGCTTCCTCGGCTACCGGCCGCGCGACAATGCCGAGGTTTTTGCCGAAAATATCCTCGCCGAGGCGCCGCGGCCCGACACCACCGACCTCGCCCAGATGCGCCATGGCGGCGCCTATGCGGCGGTGGATCTGGGGGAAAGCGGTCTGGCGCAGATGAACATCGTGAATGACACGAAAAAGACCTGAAAGGCCTGAACCTGCGGCCCGGGCTCCCCGGACCGCAGAAGCGTCAGGCGGCGAAGGCCTCGAGAATGGTGCCATCGGCAATCGCCAGATCGGTCACCACATGTTCGGACCAGTTCTCGTAGACATGCGGCACGACGCAGGGACAGGCCGCGGCCAGGTTCTGCATCTGGGCAAAGTCGAACTCATGCCCGCCGGCCACGAAGAAATCGATCCGCTCGATCGGCGAGGCATTGACCCGCTGGACCAGGTCGGGCCGGCTGTAGAGACCCTCGGCGGCCTCGTCGGCGATCTTGCGATAGACCTGCCGGTCTTCGTTGCCCTCGCCGAGTTCCAGTGAGGTCGGGCCGCCAAAGGCCACGATGCGGCGGATGTCGAGGTCGCAGGAGATGTTGATCGCGCCGAACACCCCGCCCGAGCCGCCTGCCGCCACGATGCGGGTGTCGCGAAACTCGGCCAGAGCCTCTTTGATCTGCGCCACCGTCGCTGCGTAATCGCCCATCGACTCCACGCCCGCAAGGTAAAGCCTGCGGTGGAAATCCCGCACCACGATGAGGTTGGCGTTCAGCGGCAACGCGACGGTCCGGTCGAAGGAATTCCAGCCAAGCCCGGCAAAGCGTTGATTGAGGCCGGAAAACCCGAGGATCGTCAGCGTGGCGCCGGGGCGGCGGTGGATCTGGAAATCGGCATCCGGGTCGTCGAAGAAATCTGATTTCACCGCCGGATCGACAGCCGCGAAGACGTTCTCGAACATCTTGAAGCCGGGGCGCGGGCCGAACTGGGTGATGGCCGCCGCGAGGAAGGCCTTCTGGTAGGACAGATCGGGCCATTGCGCCTCCAGCTCCCAGATCTGGACCTGGGCGCCGGGCAGCTGCTGAAAGGCCGGCTCATACTGGCCGGTCAGCTTGTAGGTCAGAAGTGAGCGGTAAAGCCACATGTGCCGCGCCCCGCGGCCAAGCGCGCCGCGGTGGGTGGCCCAGACCTCGTTCAGACGGTCCAAAGCCGCGCGCCAGAGGCCGGCATTGTCTTCCTGCACGGCGCGCTGCGCCTCCTGGATCGCGACAAGCCAATCCGGCGGCGCCGCGATCTCGTCGGGCCGCGCCTGCAAAACCGGCGGTCGGATCATGCCTTGGCAGCCTCCACGAAGGCGGTCAGCTTGGCCAGCGTGTCATATTCGTCCTCGCGGCCCTCGGGCAGGACGATGTCGAAGGCTTCCTGCACTTCCAGCAGCACGGTGGCGATATCCAGCGAATCCAGCCCGGAATCGATCAAAAGCCCGTCGGCCTTGACCGCGTTGCCGTCAAAGCGCGCCACATTGGCCGAGATCAGGTCGCGGATGGTTTGTTCTACAGACATGTCATTTCTCCGAATGAAGGATGGTTGTGGCCCAGCCCAGCCCGACGCCAAACCCCGACACCAGAACGGTGCGGGCCGCGGCGCGGTCGAGATCGGCCAGAATGAGCGGGATGGAAGAGGAAACCGGGTTGCCGTAGGCCGCGCAGCTCAGCTCGGCCGGGGCGCCGATGCCGATGCGCTTGGCGACCGTATCGACGATGAATTTCGAACCGGGATGCAGCGCGAAGGCATCGACCTGATCCAGCGTCAGGCCGTTGCGCTCCAGCGTCCGCTTCACGCTGCCCGGCACGTTCAGCGCGCAGAAGTCGAAGACGGAACGCCCGTTCATCCGCAGGATGCCGCCCGCGTCACGTTCGAGCGCGAGGCTGGCCTTGGTGCCAAGGTCGAAGGCGCCGATCCGCCAGCTGCCGCCCGGCTCGATCAGCACGGCGGCGGCGGCATCGCCGAAGATCATCGCGGTGTTCTTGTCGTCTTCGTCGATGGATTTCGAATAGGGATCGGCGGTCAGGATCAGCGCCCTCTTGCCCCCCGTCATCATCAGATGCCCCGAAACCGAGGCCAGCGCCGCGACAAACCCCGAACAGCCCAGCGAGATGTCGAAGGCAAAGCACTGCAGCGGCAGGCCGAGCTTGCCATGCACGATCGAGGAGGTATGCGGCAGGCCGAAGCCATCGGGATGCTGGGTGACGACCACGACCAGATCGAGGGTCGCAAGGCTGAGGGCCTCGGCCCCGATGCGGGCGGCGAGGTCCTCGACCGCCTTGACGCAGAGGTCGGAGGTCTCCTCCCCTGCCGCCTTGCGGGCGGTGGCCAGGATGCCGATCTTGGATTTCAGCGCCTCGGGGTCATAGTCGAAACGCCCGATCCGCGTGTCGTTCGAAATGCGGTCGGTGGGCACATAGGTCCCGATGGCCGTGATGCCGAACGGGTTCAGTCTGGCCGCTTCGGGCGCAAGGTCATTGGCCATAATAGACGATCTCTCCGGTCTTTTGTCCGTCGCACAGGAGCGAGGATTTGAAAATGCGGGTGCCGAGATGGCTGTCGAGCCTGAGCTGGAAGGCGCTGTCATCCGGCGGGAAACGGTCCAGCTTCAGCCGCGCCGCGATCAGCTTTACGCCGGGGTTCAGCATCCGGTTGATCAAAAGCTTGTTGGCCGCGATCATCCGGTCCGTGAAGGACCCCGCCTCGCCCCGCGGGCAGTCCAGCAGACCTGCATCAACCGTGGCGGTCGCCACCAGCCCGTCTTCGTCATAGGGCACGCGGGTCTGGGTCGGATGATCCGGATCATCGGCAAAAAATCCTGCGATCTCATGGCCATCGGGGGCGATGCAGCGGAAATTGCCCTTGGCGGCGCGGCCATCGGGCGAGGTGCCATCCGCGGCCCCGCCGGTCCAGAACAGCACCCGTGCCGCCATCCAGACCTTGAAGGTGATGTCCAGATCGGTGATCGCGCCGAAGTGGCCCTGCAGATAGTTGCAGATGCTCGCGCTGTGGATATAGGGCCGGGCACCGCGGAAATCGAAATCGTGGAACCAGAGTTCGGCCATGGATTGATGCTCCGCCCCGCTCAATTTCTAAAGCTATATCACCGTCTTCTCAGGACACAATCTGCGATGCAACCGCCAATTTTGCAACTGCGGCAGGAAAGACCGCCGCTTTTGCTGCAAATGCGGCGGTATTTTAGACAGTTTTCGTTCAGATTTGCGGATTTCCGCCGGTGTCGGGATGGCACGGTCAGGGCTGGATGCCCGATCCGAGGGCAATCTGCAGCACCGCCCATTCCAGCGCCGTGTCATTGGCCGCCGAGGCCGCCGAAAGCCGGGCCGCCGCCGCGGAGCGGTCGGTGTCCAGCAGATCGAGAAGCGAGATCGCCCCCGCCTCGTAGTTCTGCTGGGCGAGGGCCAGCGCCCGGTCGTAATTGCTTGCGGCCTGGGCCAGGGCGGCCTGCCTGCGGCCATAATTGCCGAAGTTGGATTTGGCGACCTGCACCTGTTCCACCGCATTCATCACCGCGCTGCGCCACGAAAGCTCGGCCTGCCGCGCGGCGGAGATCTTGGCGTCCCGCGTCGCCGACAACAGGCCCTGGTTCAGCAGCGGCAGGGCAATCTTCGGCCCGAAGCTCCAGCTGGCGGCGCTGCCGGTGCGGGCAAGCGTCCCGGTCAGGGTGACCGAGGGGTAAAGGTCGGCCTCGGCCACGCCGACCGCCGCCACCGCCTGATGCAGGGCGGCCTCGGCGCTGCGGATGTCGGGGCGGTTGCGCACCAGATCGGCAGGAACCCCGGTGGCGCTGCTGCCCGGGCTGCGCAGCTGGCGCGCGCCCTTCTGCATCTGCGCCATCAAGGGGGCGGCAGGCTCGTCCAGCAGGGTGGCTATGGCAAAGACATTGGCGTTGAAGCGCGCCTCGTAATTCGGCAGGTCGGCGCGGGCGGTGTCCAGAAGCGCCTGGGCCTGGGCCATCTGGTAATCGGTGGCCGATCCGGCCTCGAACTGGTGGCGGGTGATCTCGACCGTCTTCTGCCGCGTCGCGATGGTCTGGCGGGTCAGGGCAAGGGCGGTCTGGTTGAAACGGGCATTGCCATAGGTCGAGATCAGATCGGCAAGCCAGGCCAGCCGCGCCGTGCCGACATCGGCCTCGGCCCCGGTGAGCCCGGCGCCGGCGCCCTCGCGCGCCCGGCGCAACCCGCCGAAGAGGTCCAGCACCAGCCCGGCGTTCAGGGTCTGGGGGCTGGCGCCTTGCGCGCCGGCGCCCTCGGTGCCCTGCCGCTGCGGGGTCACGGTATAGGTCCCGTCCAGCGCGGCATTGACCCCGGTGGTGCGCAGGGTGGCCTGGGCCGCCCGCACCCGCTCCATCGCCAGCTGCACATCCAGGCTCTGCCGCAAGCCCCGCTCGATCAGGGCCGAGAGGGTGGCATCGTGGTAGGACTGCCACCACTGGCTTTGGCGCTGCAGGGGATTGGCTGCCGCACCGGACCCGGCAAACTGCCCCGGCAGGGCGATCTGCGGGCTTTGGAAGTTCGGTCCGACCGCGGCACAGGCGCCCAGCGCGAAGAGGGCTGTCAGGAGGATCGGCTGCATGTTCAGGCTTTCTTCGTTTTCTTGAATTGGGTCAACCGCAGGACGGCGACGTAGAACGACGGGATCATCAGCAGCCCGAACAGGGCCGAGAAGGTGATCCCCCCCAGCATACCGATCCCGATCGAGCGTTGCGCCGCAGCCCCGGCCCCGGTAGCAATCGCCAGAGGCAGGATGCCCAGCATGAAGGCCAGCGAGGTCATCAGGATCGGCCGCAGACGCTGGCGGGCGGCGATCTTGATCGCCTCGGCCAGGTCCATGCCTTTCTTGTGCTGCTCCTGCGCGAATTCGACGATCAGGATCGCGTTGCGCGCGGCAAGGCCGATGGTCGTCAGCAACCCGACCTTGAAATAGACATCGTTGGACTGGCCGAAGACCTTGGCCGCGACCAGCGCCCCCAGAACCCCGATCGGCACCGCCAGCATGACCGCGAAGGGCACCGCCCAGCTTTCATACAGCGCCGCAAGGCAGAGGAAGACGATGATGGCGGAGAGGCTGTAGAGCAAAGGCTCCTGGTTGCCGGCGAGCCGTTCCTGATAGGACAGCCCCGTCCAGGCCGCGCCATAACCGCCCGGCAGGGCCGCCACCATCTCCTCCATCGCCTCCATCGCGGTGCCCGAACTGACCCCCGGCGCCGGAGAGCCGGAAATCTCCAGGGCCCGCGTGCCGCCATAGCGCAGCAGCTGCGGCGAGACCTGTTCCCAGCTTTGCGTCATGAAGGCATCGAAGGGCACCATCTCGCCACTGGCATTGCGGGCATACCAGTCGCCCACGTCCTGCGGCTGCATCCGGTAGGGCGCATCGCCCTGGACGACCACGTTGCGCAACTTGCCATTCAGGGTGAAGTCATTGACGTAACGCCCGGAAAAGATGGTCGAAAGCATCGAATTCACATCCGACAGCGTCAGCCCGAAAGCCTCGGCCTTCTGGGCGTCGATGTTCAGCTTCAGCGCGGGCTTCTTCGCGTCGTCATTGCCGCGCAGGCCGGTCACCCGCCCATCGGCCTTGGCATTGGCGACCAGCGTGTTGGCGGCATCGACCAGGGCCTGGGTGCCGTTGCCCGACTGGTCGATCAGCTCCATCGTGAAGCCCGAGGAGGTGCCCATGCCCTGGATAGCCGGTGGCTGCAGGAAGAAGACCTGCCCCATCCGGTTGCTGGCAAAATGCATGTTGGCGCGCAGGGCCAGGCTCGCGGCATCCAGACCCGGACGCTCGCTGTAATCCTTCAGCCGGATGAAGAGCATCGCGCTGTTCTGCCCGCTGCCGCCAAAGCTGAAGCCCAGGACCCCGAAGACCGATTTGACGGTCTTGGCCTCGTCCTTGAGGAAGAACTGCTCGATCTGCGCCACGGCTTCCTTGGTCTGGACCTGGGTCGCGCCCTCGGGCAGCTGGACCATCGCCATCAGCACGCCCTGATCCTCCTGCGGCAGGAAGGAGGTCGGCAGCCGGTCATAGACCAGCGCCAGCCCGCCGATCACCGCCGCCAGCACCACCAGCATCCGCAAAGGCCGCCGCACGAAGCGCCCGACCGTGCCGACGTACCCGGTGGTCAGCCCGCCGAGGCCGCGGTTGAACCAGCGCGCCGGGGCAAAGCGCGGCTCATGCCCGCCGGGCCGCAAGAGCGAGGCGCACATCGCCGGGGTCAGGATCAGCGCGACCAGCAGCGACAGCCCCATGGCCGAGATGATGGTGACCGAGAATTGCCGGTAGATCACCCCGGTCGAGCCGCTCATCAAGGCCATCGGCAGGAACACCGCCGAAAGGACCAGCACGATGCCGACAAGGGCGCTGGAAATCTCGCTCATGCTCTTCTCGGTGGCCTCGACCGGGCCGAGCCCCTCTTCCTTCATCACCCGCTCGACGTTTTCGACGACGACGATGGCGTCATCGACCAGAAGGCCGATTGCCAGCACCAGCGCGAACATGGTCAGCGTGTTGATCGACATGCCGAACAGCGACAGGATGCCGAAGGTGCCCAGAAGCACGATGGGCACGGCGATGGTCGGGATCACCGTGGCGCGCCAGCTTTGCAGGAAGACCAGAAGCACGAGGAAGACCAGGGCAATCGCCTCGGCCAGGGTGTGGTAGACTTGGGTGATCGATTCCTCGACGAAGGGCGAGGTGTCATAGGGGAAGACCACGCTGACCCCGGCCGGCAGGGCGGAGCTCAGCTTGGCAATCGTCGCACGCACGGCGGCGGCGGTGTCGACCGCATTGGCCCCGGTGGCAAGGTTGACGCCAAAGCCCGCCGCCGCCTGACCGTTGTAGCGCGACACGGTGCCGAAATCGCGCTCGGCGATCTCGACCCTTGCCACGTCGCCCAGAAAGACCGCGGAACCGTCGACATTGGTCTTGAGCAGGATCTTCTCGAACTCGCCCACACTGGAAAGCTGCGACTGCGCGCTCAGGGTCACGTTCAGCTGCTGGCCCTGCGTCGCGGGCAAGGAGCCGAGCGCGCCGACCGTCACATTGGTGTTCTGCGCTGCCACCGCGGTCGTCACATCGGTGGCGGTCAGCTGGTATTTCATCAGCTTGACCGGATCGAGCCAGATCCGCATCGCGTAAAGCGTGCCGAAGCTGTTGATCGAGCCGACGCCCTCGGTGCGGGTCACCGGGTCCTGGATCGTGTTGGACAGGATATCGCCAAGCTGGACCGAGCTATAGGCGCCATTGTCCGCGATCACCGCCCCGACCATCAGGATCGAGGAGGTCGAGCGCGTCACCCTGATCCCCGCCGTCTGCACCGTCTGCGGCAACGAGGATTGCACCAGCTGCAGCTTGTTCTGCACCTGGACCTGCGCCAGATCGGGGTTGACCGTGTCGTCGAAGGTCAGGGAGATGCTGGCGCTGCCCTCGGACGAGGTCGAGGTCATGTAGGTCAGCCCGTCCAGCCCGGTCAGCCCGTTTTCCAGGATCGTCGTGACCGAGTTTTCCACCGTTTCGGCCGAAGCGCCGGTATAGGTGGCCGAAACCCGCACCGTGGTGGGCGCGATATTGGGATATTGCGAGATGGGCAGGCTGGTCAGCCCGAAGGCCCCGCCCAGCATGACCACGATGGCCAGAACCCAGGCAAAGACCGGGCGGTGAATGAAAAAATGCGCCATGGGCTCAATCCGCCGCCTTCTTGGGCGCCGCATCGGCGGGCGGCGTGGCGGCGGGGGCGGCAGAGGCCGCCGCCGCATCATCCTTCACCAGCCCATCGGCATCGAGGCTGGCCGGCACCGGTTTAAGCGCCATGCCCGCGCGCATCGTCTTCAGCCCGTCCAGCACCAGCTGATCGCCGTCCTTCAGGCCCGACGTCACGATCCAGGCGTTCTGATAGCTGCCATTGCCGGTCAGGGTCACCTGCGCGGCCTTGTTGTCGGCGCCGACCACGAAAGCCGTCAGGCTGCCATCGGGCGCCCGGGTCGCGGCGCGCTGCGGCACGAGGAAGGCTTCGATCGTCCCGAGCTCGACCGAGCCGCGCACGAACATGCCGGGCAGGATCTCAGCCAGGGGGTTTTCAAAGCGGAAGCGGATGTCGACGCTGCCCGTCGTGGTCGAGACCGAGGCGCTGGGGGCCACGAGCGTGCCCTTGCCCTTGTAGGTCTCGCCGTTTTCCAGCGTCAGGTTGGCGGTCAGCTCCTGGTTGCGGCTGATCGTGCCGTCGCGGATCTCGCCGCGGATGGTCAGCATCCGGGCGCTGGTTTCCAGCATCACCACGTCGATCGGGTCAAGCCGTGTGACCGTGGTCAGCGCATCGGCCTGCCCCGCCGAGACGAGGTCGCCGACCGAGACGCTGGCCACCTCGGCCACGCCCTCGATCGGGCTGGCCACCGTGGTCCAGGACAGTTCGGTGCGGGCGTAGTCGAGGGTGGATTGCGCGGCCTGCACATCGGCCTGCGCCTCGGCCAGGGCGGCAGCATAGCCTTCGACCTCGGCCTGGCTGTAGCCCGAACCCAGCAGCTTGATCGCCCGGTCATTGGCGGCCTGCGCCACCGGCAAGGCCGCCTGCGCCTTGGCCAGCGCCGCCTCGGCCGACAGGACGGCGGCGCGGTAGCTGGCATCGTCAAGCTGGAACAGCGGCGTGCCGACGGCGAGTTTCTTGCCCGGCTCGTAAAGGATCTTGGTGATCACACCGCCGACCCGGGGCCTTATGCCGACCTGTTCATAGGCGATCGCCCGTCCCGGCAGGGTGAAGACCTGCGGCACTTTCTGCGGATGCATCGCAAGCACACCCACCGTGGCCGGCCCGCCCGCCCCGCCCGGCGGGGTCTGCGCCAGCGCCGGCCCCCCGGCCATCAGGACCGCGACCACCCCGGCCAGAAGATTGGCCACCCGCGCCGCGCGCCAAAGATCCTTCATCACTTTCCATACCTTCCCGGTTCTAGCTCACCCCGGCTGACCCGGGCCCTCGCCTGCCGTGCCCCCCCGCATGGCAGAGCCAAAAGGCGGCCGGGCGCAAAGGCTCTGCGGGCAAGCTTGTGCACTTGCAGCATTCTACGCGACGATCTGGGATTTCCGTCGCGGAAGTCGAGGCAAGTATCGAAAAAAAGCACCGCCCCGTCCAGTGGCGGCTAAAGCGCCTGGGTCTGCTGCAAAGCCTCGGCCGAGCGGCGGACCACTTCGGCGATCTGGGTCAGCTGTTTGACCAGCGGGCTGGACTTGCGCCAGATCATCCCGATGCTGCGCGAGGGCTGGGTGCCCTTGAACCGCGCGACCGAGACCTTCGCCGAACGGGTTTCCACCGCCACCGCCATCTCGGGGATCAGCGTCACGCCGATGCCGGCGCCGACCATCTGCACCAGCGTCGTCAGCGAGGAGCCGTCCATCATCTCGCGCGGCTGGGCAGTGCTCATGCTGCAGAAGGACAGGGCCTGATCGCGAAAGCAATGCCCCTCCTCCAGAAGCAAAAGCCGCATCTCGCGCAGCATCTCGCGGTTGGGCACCGGCTTGCAGGCATCCTCGGCCGGGCGGACCAGCACGAAATCCTCGGAAAACAGCGCCGTCTCGGTCAGCGAGGGTTCCGAGACTGGCAGCGCCACGATGGCGGTGTCAAGCCGCCCCGCCGCCAGTTCCAGCAAAAGCTTCGAGGTCAGCGATTCGCGGACATGGATGTCGAGTTCGGCATGGCTGCGGGTCAGGTTGGCGATGATCGTCGGCAGAAGATAGGGCGCAATCGTCGGGATGACGCCGATCCGTAGGCGTCCCACCAGCTGGTCCTGCGCGGCGCGGGCCAGATCCTCCAGCTCGTCCACCGCGCGCAGGATGCCGCGCGCCCGGATCGCGAAGGCCTCGCCAAAGCCGGTCAGCCGGACCTGCCGCGCCCCCCGCTCGAACAGCTCGGTGCGCAGGATCTCTTCAAGCTCCTTGATCTGCATCGACAAAGCCGGCTGCGAGATGGCGCAGGTCTCTGCCGCGCGCCCGAAATGCCCCTGCGCCGCCAGTGCCTCGAAGTAGCGCAGCTGTTTCAGCGTCAGGTTGCTCATAACTGTACCTTATCGTTACAATCAGAAAATACAACTTATACCAATCGCCGCGGTTTGATAGGGTCTTGGCAACATGGGGCGGGGCGGAAGGTCGAAGGCCGGAATCCCCCAACCGGACCGGCTTGTTTTACGCGGCCAAACACCCAAAAGCCGGCCCCGGCGCGATTCGGGGTCCCGGCAAAAACCAGATGATGGGAGACCAAGATGGACGGAAACGATTCAGCCAGCGGCACGAAATGCCCGGTTCTGCACGGCACAGCCAAACAGGCGACCTTTGGGGCACGCTCCAACCGCGATTGGTGGCCGAACCAGCTTAACCTCAAGGTTTTGCACCAGAATAATGTCCGCGGCAATCCGATGGGCGAGGCTTTCGACTATGCCGAGGCCTTCAAGGCGCTTGATCTGGAAGCCGTCCGTCAGGATCTTTACGCCCTGATGACCCAGTCGCAGCCCTGGTGGCCGGCCGACTGGGGCCATTACGGCCCGCTGTTCGTCCGCATGGCCTGGCACTCGGCCGGGACCTACCGGACCGGCGACGGCCGCGGTGGTGCGGGTCATGGCACCCAACGTTTTGCGCCGCTGAACTCCTGGCCGGATAACGTCAACCTCGACAAGGCGCGCCGCCTGCTCTGGCCGATCAAGCGCAAGTATGGCGCGGCGCTGTCCTGGGCCGACCTGATCATCCTGGCCGGCAATGCCGCGATGGAATCGATGGGCTTCAAGACCTTCGGCTTCGGCGGCGGGCGCACCGACGTCTGGGAACCGGAGGAGGACATCTACTGGGGCGGCGAGACCGAATGGCTGGCCACCTCGGACAAGCCCGACAGCCGCTATTCCGGCGACCGCGATCTGGAAGACCCGCTGGCCGCCGTGCAGATGGGCCTGATCTACGTCAACCCCGAAGGCCCGGACGGCAACCCCGACCCGGTCGCCTCGGGCCGCGACATCCGCGAGACCTTTGCCCGGATGGCGATGAACGATGAAGAGACCGTGGCGCTGACCGCCGGCGGCCATACCTTCGGCAAGGCGCATGGCGCGGGCGATCCGGCCCTCGTCGGGCGCGAGCCGGAAGCGGCGGGCATCGAACAGATGGGCCTTGGCTGGAAGAACGCCTTCGGCACCGGCATCGGCATCCACACCACCGGTTCGGGCATCGAAGGCGCCTGGAAGCCCAATCCCACCACCTGGGACCTCGGCTACCTGAAAGTGCTCTTCAAATACGACTGGGCTCTGGGCCGCAGCCCGGCGGGCGCCAAGCAATGGCACCCCGTCAACTGCGAGCCGGAAGATCTGGTGGTCGATGCGCATGACCCCTCGCTGAAGCATCCGCCGATGATGACGACGGCGGATATGGCGATGAAGTTCGACCCGATCTATGGCCCGATCGCACGCCGCTTCCTGGAAGACCCGGCGGCCTTCGCCGATGCCTTCGCCCGCGCCTGGTTCAAGCTGACCCACCGCGACATGGGGCCGAAAGTCCTGTACCTCGGCCCGCTTGTCCCGGCAGAGGATCTGATCTGGCAGGACCCGGTTCCCCCGGTCGACGCGCCCCTGATCGAGGCGGGCGACATCGAAGCGCTGAAGGCCACGATCCTCGGCTCGGGCCTCACGATCTCGGAGCTGGTCTCCACCGCCTGGGCCTCGGCCTCGACCTTCCGGGGTTCGGACAAGCGCGGCGGGGCCAATGGCGCCCGCATCCGTCTGGCCCCGCAAAAGGATTGGGAGGCCAACCAGCCCGCCCAACTGACCAAGGTTCTGGCCATTCTGGGTGGCATTCAGGCCGGCTACAACGGCTCGGGCCCGAAGAAGGTCTCGTTGGCCGATCTGATCGTTCTGGGCGGTTCCGCCGCGATCGAGGCCGCAGCCAAGGCCGCCGGCCATGACGTGACGGTGCCCTTCGTCCCGGGCCGCACCGATGCGACCCAGGAACAGACCGACGCGCATTCATTTGCTGCGATGGAACCGGTGGCCGATGGCTTCCGCAACTATCTCAAGAAGGAATACTCGGTCTCCGCCGAAGAGCTGCTGATCGACCGTGCCCAGCTTCTGACGCTGAGCGCGCCCGAGATGACCGCGCTGGTCGGTGGCCTGCGCGTGCTGGACACCAACCATGGCCAGACCAAGCATGGCGTCTTCACCAGCCGTCCCGGCAGCCTGACCAATGACTTCTTCGTCAACCTGGTCGACATGGGCACGGTCTGGACCCCGGTCGACGGCTCGACCCAAGTCTTCGAGGGCCGCGACCGCGCCACCGGTGCGGTGAAATGGACCGGCACCCGCGCCGACCTCGTCTTCGGCTCGAACTCGCAACTGCGCGCGATTGCCGAGGTCTATGCCTGCGACGACGCCGAGGGCCGCTTCGTCGGTGACTTCGTCGCCGCCTGGACCAAGGTGATGAACGCCGGGCGCACCGACCTCGTCTGAGGACCCTTGCGACCCTGATTCCACCGGGCGCGGCTGACCCCAGCCGCGCCCGGTTCCTTTTTGGACCGCGGCAGCGCGGTCACGCATTTACCATCCGGAAAGAATTTCAGGCGGAGCGGAGCGAATCGACAGACGGATAAAAGTTTAATGAGCTATGGAACCGGAGGCGGGCTTCTTGGTTTTTCCCTCATGCGGCTTCGCGCATCGGTTCAGGCTTGGACTACAACGACAACAGACGGCTGCTTTTGTCCCCGGTTAGCGCGGGGCAAGGTCTGGCAGTGACATTAGGTGGTGAAACTTGAACGACAGACGGCGAGGCCTGCGAGCCGCCACGAACGAAAAGCACCGCCTGCTCGACGCCCTGATCGGGCGTTTCACCGATCGCCGCAGCTATCTGGCCTATCTGCAAAGCACGCTGTCCTTCCGCACCGCCGTTGAACCCGCACTGACCGCCCCGGCCTATCTGGACACAGGCCTTCTGCCGCTCGACCTCGTGGCGCCCCTCACGCTCGATTGCCGCGATCTGGCGGTGGAGGCCTGCCCGGCCCCGCTGCCCCGCCCTGCCCTGACCAACCCTTCCGCCACGATCGGCGCGCTTTATGTGCTGGAAGGTTCGGCGCTTGGCGCGGCGGTGCTGCGCAAGGACGCGCTGGCGCTTGGCTTTGACGCGGGCTTTGGCGCGCGGCACCTGTCCCTTCAGACAGGGTCGCCCGACCGCTGGGCGGCTTTCCTGGGCTTCCTCGACAGGGTAGAACCCTTTGATCTGAACGCGGCCATTGCCGGTGCGGGCCAGATCTTCGACATCGCCATTTCTGCCGGGGAGGCCGCCTGTGCCGAATTCGAGCGTTAATCTGACCAACTGCGACCGCGAGCCGATCCACACGCCGGGGCGGATTCAGGACCATGGCTGCATGCTGGTGGCCGGGCGCGATGGCCGCGTCGTGGTGCGCTGTTCGGCCAATGCGGCGGCGATGCTGGGCCTGTCCGCAGCCCCGCTCGGGCAAGAGGTCCACGGGCTTCTGGGCGGCACCGTGGCGCATGATCTGATGAATGCCGTGTCGAAATCCACCAACGCCCGCCGCCCCGGCCTGGTCCGGATCGCCGACATCAACGGCAAGGGCGCCTTCGATGTGGCCGTCCACATGCATCAGGACAACCGGATCATGGAGTTCGAACCGGTCGGCCCCGATGACGCGGGATCGGCGCTCGACATGGTGCGCGCGCTGATCGAGCGGACCCTGCTGCTGACCGAGGTGCCCACGCTGGCCAAGCGGATGCCGCTCTATCTGCAGACGCTTTTCGGCTATGACCGGGTCATGCTCTACCAGTTCGCGCCCGACGGCTCGGGCAAGGTGATCGGCGAGGCCAAGCGGCCCTAGCTTGAATCCTTCCTCGGCCAGCATTTTCCCGCCGCCGACATCCCCCAGCAGGCCCGCGCGCTCTACCTGCGCAACACGATCCGGGTGATCGCCGATGCCCAGGGCCCCTTCAGCCCGATCCTGCCCGAGGTGGACGCCGAAGGCCAAAGGCTGGACCTGTCCTATGCCCATCTGCGCTCGGTCTCGCCGATCCATCTGGAATATCTGCGCAACATGGGGGTCGGCGCCTCGATGTCGCTGTCGGTCATCGTGGGGGGCGAGCTTTGGGGCATGGTCGCCTGCCACCATTACAGCCGCAAGACCCTGACCCAGGCGCAAAGGGTGGCGGCAGAGATATATACCGATTTCCTCTCGCTGCACCTCACCGCGCTGCACCACCGCCGCCGGGCCGAAACGACGCTGCGCACCCGCAGCGCGCTGGACAGCCTTCTGGCGCATATGTCCGCCCAGGCCGATGCCGAAAGCTTCCTGCGCGACCATCTGGACGATCTGGCCGGGCTGATCCCCTGCGACGGCATCGGCCTCTGGATCAATGGCAGCTGGTCGGGCAAGGGCGCCACGCCGCCGCCCGAGGCGCTTGCCGACCTCACCGCGCTTGCCGTGGCCGGCGGCACGCCCCGCATCCATGCGACCCATTCCCTGCCCGCCGAACTGCCCGGGGCCCGCGCCTTCGCGGCCGCGGCGGCCGGCATGCTCTCGATCCCGCTGTCGGTGGTGCCGAAGGATTTTCTCTTCTACTTCCGCAAGGAAAAGGTCCAGACGCTGGAATGGGGCGGCGATCCGACCAAGACCTATGAGACCGGCCCGCTGGGCGACCGGCTGACCCCGCGCAAGAGCTTTGCGATCTGGAAAGAGACGGTCGAGGGCCAGTCCGACGAATGGAGCGAGGATCAACGCAACGTCGCCGATGCGATCCTGCTGGGCCTGCGCGAGGTGATCCTGCGCCACAACGAGGTGCTGGCCAGCGAACGCAAGAAGGCCGAGGTGCGCCAGCGCGTCCTGCATGACGAGCTGAACCACCGCGTCAAGAACATCCTCGCCCTGATCAAGTCGCTGATCGGCCATCCCACCGCCGAGGGTGAGACTCTGGAGGCCTATGTCCAGGTCCTCAAGGGGCGGATTCAGGCCCTGTCGCATGCCCATGACCAGATCGTGCGCGCCGATGGCGGCGGCAGCCTGGTGCAGCTGCTTTCGGCAGAGCTGTCGCCCTATCGCAGCGAACAGATCGTCCTGACCGGCGAGGATCTGGGCCTTGATGCCCAGGCCTATTCGGTCATGGCGCTGGTCGTGCATGAACTGGCGACCAATGCCGCCAAATACGGCAGCCTCTCCACCCGGACCGGGCGGCTGGATATCAGCTTCGAACGCCTCGCCAATGGCGACTGCGCGCTCAGCTGGCGCGAAAGCAATGGCCCGCCGGTCAAGACCCCGGAACGCTCGGGCTTCGGCTCGATCCTGCTCACCCGCAGCGTGCCTTACGACCTGCAGGGCACCAGCGAGATCACCTATGCGCCGGGCGGCGCCGAGGCCCATATCACCATTCCCGCCAAATTCATCAGCACCCATATCGCCAAGCATAAAGTGACGCCCCACATGACCCCCATGTCCGAGACGCCCGTCGACTTTGAAAGCAAATCCATCCTGCTGGTCGAAGATCAGCTGGTGATCGCGCTGGATGCCGAAGAGATGCTGCGCGGCCTTGGCGCGCGCGATCTGACCACGGTGGCCACCGCGGCCGAGGCGATGAAGCGGATCGCGGCCAAGACGCCGGATCTGGCGGTGCTCGACTTCAACCTCGGTTCCGGCTCGACCTCGCTCGAGGTGGCGCAGGAGCTGTTGCGCCGCGAGGTGCCCTTCGTCTTTGCCACCGGCTATGGCGACAGCGTGATGATCCCCGAACCGCTGCGCAAGGTGCCCGTGGTCCGCAAACCCTATTCCACCGAGGCCCTGCAAGCCGCCCTGACCCAGTTGATCAGCGTCTGAGCCGAGTACGGGCCCGGCCAGCAAGTAAAAAACCGGCGCGGAGTGATCCGCGCCGGTTTTTTTCGCCTGTTGCAGCGGCCAGAGGCCCCGCCTCAGCTACAGCCGCTGGTTCCGCCGCAGGTGTTGCACTTCATGCAGGTGCCGTTGCGCACCAGCGTGTAGTTGCCGCATTCGCCACAGGGATCGCCCTCATAGCCCTGCATCTTGGCCTTGACCCGCTGGTCGATGCCCACCGTGCCAGAGGCCAGCGCCGTGCTGGACCCGCCACCCGAGGCCATCCGCGTCTCGGGGATCAGCAGGTCCAGCGCCGAGGCGCCATCGCCAAGCCCCATGCCGGAAAAGCCGGTCATCCCCATGCCGCCCTGCAGCACCACCAGTTCCTGCGGCACGCGCTTGCGAAGGTATCCGGTCGAGGAGATCTGCTTGATCACCTCCAGCCCGCGATTGGCGGCCTGCTCGGACACTTCCGCAATGTTGCGCTTGCCCTCGTCATCGCCGCGACCCAGATCGTCGAAGCTGTGGCCGGTGGGTTTGACATGCGCCAGATCGGTGCGGTCGAGGTAGGAGATCGCCAGTTCCCGGAAGATATAATCCAGGATCGAAGTGGCGTTCTTCACGCTGTCATTGCCCTGCACCATGCCCGCCGGTTCAAAGCGAGTGAAGGTGAAGGCCTCGACATATTCCTCCAGCGGCACGCCGTATTGCAGGCCGACCGAGATCGCGATGGCGAAGTTGTTCATCATGGCGCGGAAGCCCGCACCTTCCTTGTGCATGTCGATGAAGATCTCGCCCAGCCGCCCGTCGCCATATTCGCCGGTGCGCAGGTAAACCTTGTGGCCGCCGACGATGGCCTTCTGGGTATAGCCCTTGCGGCGTTCCGGCAGCTTCTCGCGGTTGGTGCGGATGACTTCCTTGATGATGATCTTCTCGACGATCTTCTCGGCCAGAACCGCGGCCTTTTCCTGCGCCGAACCGGAGGCGAGCACTTCCTCGGCCTCTTCGTCATCCTCGATCAGCGCCGAGGCGAGCGGTTGCGACAGCTTGGACCCGTCGCGGTAAAGCGCGTTGGCCTTGATGCCGAGGCTGTGCGACAGCTCGTAAGCCGCCAGCGTCTCGGCGATGGAAGCCGAATTGGGCATGTTGATCGTCTTGGAAATCGCGCCCGAGATGAAGCTCTGCGCCGCCGCCATCATGTAGATATGGCTGTCAACGCTCAGATAGCGCTTGCCCTTCTTGCCGCAGGGATTGGCGCAGTCGAAGACGTTGTAATGGTGCGGCTTCAGGAACGGCGCGCCTTCCAGCGTCATGGTGCCGCAGACATGGTCGTTGCAGGCGTCGATCTGCGCCTTGGTGAAGCCGAGGTGGCGCAGCAGGTCAAACGACGGGTCCAGCAGCTTGTCGGCGGGGATGCCGAGCGTGCCCTTGCAGAAATCCTCGCCCAGCGTCCACTGGTTGAAGACGAAGCGGATGTCGAAGGCGGTCGGCAGCGCGGCTTCGATCTTCTCCAGCTCGCGCGGACCAAAGCCATGGCCGATGAGAGAGGTGGTGTTGATCGCCGGCGCCTGCGCGATGGAGCCGTGGCCCACCGCATAGGCCACCATCTCGGCGATCTGGTGCGAGGGGTAGCCGAGGGTTTCCAAGGCACCCGGCACCGACTGGTTGATGATCTTGAAGTAACCGCCCCCGGCCAGTTTCTTGAACTTGACCAGCGCGAAGTCGGGCTCGATCCCGGTGGTGTCGCAGTCCATCACCAGACCGATGGTGCCGGTCGGCGCGATGACCGTGGTCTGCGCGTTGCGGAAGCCGTTGACCTCGCCCAGGGCCAAGGCCTCGTCCCAGGCGGATTTCGCCAGGGCGACCAGGGTCTGGTCGGGGCAGTTGCGGTGATCCAGGGTGACCGGATCGACGTTCAGCCCCTCGTAAGCGCCAGTCCCATGGGCGGCAGCGCGGTGGTTGCGGATCACCCGCAGCATATGGGCGGCGTTGCGGCCATAGGAGGGGAAGGCGCCCAGTTCCTTGGCCATCTCGGCCGAGGTGGCATAGGCGATCCCGGTCATCAGCGCGGTCAAGGCACCGCAAAGTGCGCGGCCTTCCTTGGAGTCATAGCCAAGGCCCATGTTCATCAACAGGCCGCCGATATTGGCATAGCCAAGGCCCAGCGTGCGGAAGTCATAGGACAGCTGCGCGATTTCCTTGGACGGGAACTGCGCCATCATCACCGAGATTTCCAGCGTGATCGTCCAGAGACGGCAGGCATGGATATAGGCTTCCGCATCGAACTTGGCGTTCTTCTGGAAGGTCAAGAGGTTCATCGAGGCGAGGTTGCAGGCCGTATCGTCAAGGAACATGTATTCCGAGCAGGGGTTGGACCCCCGGATCGGGCCATCTTCCGGGCAGGTGTGCCAGGCGTTGACCGTGTCGTGGAACTGGATGCCGGGATCGGCGCAGGCCCAGGCGGCATGGCCGATCTGGTCCCACAGCTCGCGCGCCGAGACGGTCTTGGCGACCTTGCCATCGGTGCGGCGGATCAGCTCCCAGGGTTGGTCGTCCTTGACCGCCTTCAGGAAGGCATCGGTGACGCGGACCGAGTTGTTCGAGTTCTGGCCCGAAACCGTCATATAGGCCTCGGAATCCCAGTCGGTGTCGTAGGTCGGGAATTCGATGCTGGTGAAGCCTTGCTTCGCATATTGCAGGATGCGGAAGGTATAGGTGTCGGGGATCATCGCCTTCTTGGCCGCCTTGATCGCCGCCTTCAGGGCCGGGTTCTTGACCGGGTCCACCGAATCCTCGGACGAACCATCCCACTGGCGGATCGCCGCGAAGATCTCGTTCAGCCGCGCCTCATGCGCCTTGGAGCCTGCGACCAGCGAGGCCACCTTCTGCTCCTCGATCACCTTCCAGTTGATGAAGGCTTCGACATCGGGGTGATCCATGTCGCAGATCACCATCTTGGCCGCGCGCCGCGTGGTGCCGCCCGACTTGATCGCCCCCGCCGCCCGGTCGCCGATCTTGAGGAATCCCATCAGGCCCGAGGATTTGCCGCCGCCCGACAGCTTCTCCCCTTCCCCGCGGAGGGAGGAGAAGTTGGTGCCGGTGCCCGAACCGTATTTGAAAAGACGCGCCTCGCGGACCCAAAGGTCCATGATGCCGCCATCGCCGACCAGATCATCGCGGACCGACTGGATGAAGCAGGCATGCGGCTGGGGATGTTCATAGGCGCTGTCCGATTTGGTCAGCTTGCCGGTCTTGTAATCGACGTAATAGTGGCCCTGGCTCGGGCCGTCGATGCCGTAGGCCCAGTGCAGCCCGGTGTTGAACCACTGGGGCGAGTTCGGCGCGCCCATCTGACGCGCCAGCATGAAGCGCATCTCGTCGTAATAGGCCTTGGCATCGGCCTCGGTGGTGAAATAGCCGCCCTTCCAGCCCCAATAGGTCCAGGCGCCGACCAGACGGTCGAAGACCTGCTTGGCCGAGGTCTCGCCGACATAGCGCTTTTCGGCGGGCAGCTGCTCCAGCGCCTCCTGATCGGGGACATGGCGTTCAAGGAAGCGCGGAACGCCCTTTTCGGGCACGCGCTTGGTGACGGCGGGGATGCCGGCCTTGCGGAAATACTTCTGGGCGAGCACGTCGGCCGCGACCTGGCTCCAGCCCTCGGGGACCTCGACCGCATCGTTGCGGAAGACGATCTTGCCATCGGGATTGCGGATCTCCGAGGTGGTCAGCTGGAAGGACATGGCCCCATAGGCGCCGGTGTCTGCCGAAGTAAATTTCCGCTCGATCTTCATCTGCCCCATCACTCCTTGTTTTTCAACGCCAGGGGGACGGCACAACAGAACCGATCACGCCCAGTCCCGGGCGCGTTCCCCTGTCAGAGGTTTTTCGTTTTGAACCTGTCCCCGTCGCGGCGCCGCCTGTTTCCCGGCTTGGCCTCGACCTCCACAAACTGCCGCAAGATCTGGGATGCAGCAACGGATTTATTGCGCATTCGCGCTATATTTTGTGCTTGACGCCAAGACCCCGTCTAACTGTGGCGCTTTTGCACGAGGGCCTCTTCCTGTGGACAAACCCGTGGATGAAATTCCCGGCTCTGGGGACAGGGGGCCTATTTCCCAAGCAGGCGCCGCGTTTGGCGCCGGGGACAAGTTTGCACCACAACGGGTCGGGCTTGATTCTGCGCCCTCACCCTGCCCTGCGGTTGATCAGGATGATGCCCCCAGAGACCAGCACCGCCGCGGCAAGAAGCGTCAGGGACAGCGACTCACCAAAGACCAGATGCCCGAGCAGGATCGCAAGGATCGGTGTCAGGAAGGAAAACGAGGCCACGGTCGAGGCAGGATAGACCGACAAAAGCCACAGCCATGTGACAAACCCGCCCGAGACGACGACAAGCGCCTGCAGCACCAGCCAGACCCAGTCCATGGGCGTCACGTCGCGGATCAGCGGGCCGAAGAAGGGCGAAGCGATCAGCAGCACCGGGGCCGAGACGAGTACCATCCAGAACAGCTGCGCCTCCGGTCCCGCCAGCCGCAGCCGCGACTTGCGCGCGACAAAGGCCGTGCCCGCCCAGCCCCAGGCGCCCAGAAGCGCACAGAAATCCCCCAGCCAGCTTACCTGCCCCGCATTGGCCCCGCCCCGCGCCGAAATCGCCCAGCCGGTGCCCGCGAAGGCCAGCGCCAGGCCCAGCGCCTTGACCCGCGTCGCCCGCTCGCCCGGCAGGAAGAAATGGCCCAGAATTCCCATCCACAGCGGCATCGAATACATGATGAGCGAGGCATGCCCGACCGTGGTCAGGTCCAGCGCCACGAACAACCCCAGGAACTCCACCGCGAAGATCACCCCGATCAAGAGGCCCGGCCCGAGGTCGGAAAGCCGCACCCGCCCGAGCAGCCCGCGATACCAGAGCCAGCCGCCAACGAAGACCACCGCCAGCGCCGAACGCAGCCCCGCCATGAAGACCGGCTGCAGCCCGTGGCTGACCAGCTTGATCACGATCTGGTTGAAGGCCAGCACCAGGGCCACACCCAGAAGCGCCGCAATGCCAATGCCGTCCATCCTGTCCTTGCGCATCGCGACTCTCCCTTGCTGTGGCGCCACCCTTTCCGGCCCCCGCAGCAGGGTCAACCGGCAATCCGCATCCGGCAAAACCTGCCCGAACGCGCGCCTGCGCCATCAAGCCACTGGCAGGCAGGGCCGCTTTCCACTAAAGCCGCCGCAACCCCGCCCCATCGGAAAGGCAGCGTCATGGCCGACATCATTGCCCGTTGTGAAAGCCGCGGCCTGCGCATGACCGAACAGCGCCGCGTCGTGGCCCGCGTCGTGGGCGAGGCCGAGGATCACCCCGATGTCGAAGAGCTGCACCAGCGCGCCGCGAAACTCGACCCGCGCATCTCGCTCGCCACCGTCTACCGCACGGTGAAGCTCTTCGAAGAGGCCGGCATCCTCGACCGGCTGGAGTTCGGCGACGGCCGCGCCCGCTATGAAGACGCCGAGCGCGACCATCACGACCACCTGATCGACGTGAACTCCGGTCAGGTCATCGAATTCGTCGACCCCGAGATCGAGGCCCTGCAGGAAAAGATCGCCGCCCGCCTCGGCTATCGGCTGATCGGCCACCGGCTGGAGCTTTTGGGCGTGCCGGTCCGCAAGGACGCCGATCCTGCATGAAAGCCGTCAATTCCTCGGCCGGTTCCCGGCATAACCTGCGCGGCATCGGGTTGATGGCCGGCTCGATGGCGCTGTTCTCGGCCGAGGACATGTTCCTCAAGCTTGCCGCCCGCGGCCTGCCGACGGGCGAAATCCTCTTCGTGACCTGCATCTTCTCCTGGGTCTTCTTCAGCGGCCTCGCCCGCGCCGAGGGCAAGCGCACCGTCAGCCCCGCCGTCTTTCACCCCTGGGTCGTGGCGCGCAATCTTGGCGAGATGGTGGGCACCTTCGCCTTCATCTCGGCGCTGGCGGCGATCCCGCTCGCCACCGTCTCGGCGGTGCTGCAGGCGATGCCCTTGGCGGTGACGATGGGGGCGGCGCTCTTCATGGGGGAAAAGGTCGGCTGGCGGCGCTGGACGGCGATTTCCGTGGGCTTCGCCGGCGTGCTTCTGGTGATCAAGCCCGGCCTCGACGGATTTCGCCCCGAGGCTTTGTGGGTTCTGGTCACGGTGGCGGGGCTTGGACTGCGCGACCTCGCCTCGCGCGCCATCCCGGCAGAGGTTTCAACCACCCAGGTCTCGGCCTGGGGGGTCGCCTCGGTCACGCTGATGGGCCTCGGCATGATGGCGTTTGAGACGCCGGTGATGCCCGAACCGATGCAGGCGCTGATGCTGGTCGGCACCGTGGTCTTCGGCACGACCGGTTACTGGGCGATCACCGCCGCCAGTAGGACTGGCGAAGTTTCGGTCGTGGCCCCCTTCCGCTACACCCGCCTCGTCTTCGGCATCGCCATCGGCGTCCTCGTCTTCGCCGAGGTGCCCGACCTTCTGACCCTGGTCGGCGCCGCCGTCATCATCGGCTCCGGCCTCTACTCCTTCGCCCGCGAACGTGCCCGTGCCGCACAGCAGCGGCGAAATGCGGCCTGAGGCGCCAGAAGACTTTCCCTGATGGCAAAGCCCAGCTAAAGGAGGTCGGGAGAGCACCCTTCCGCCATCGGAGATATCCATGAGCACGATCGTCGACATTCACGCCCGCGAGATCCTTGACAGCCGCGGCAACCCCACCGTCGAGGTGGATGTGATCCTTGAAAGCGGCGCGATGGGCCGCGCTGCCGTCCCCTCGGGCGCCTCGACGGGCGCGCATGAGGCGGTGGAGCGCCGCGACGGCGACAAGTCGCGCTACATGGGCAAGGGCGTGCTGGAGGCGGTCGAGGCCGTCAATGGCGAGCTGGCCGAAGCCATCATCGGCTTTGATGCGACCGAACAGGTCGGCATCGACCTCACCATGATCGAGCTGGACGGCACCCCGAACAAGGGCCGCCTCGGCGCGAATGCCATCCTCGGCGTCTCGCTCGCCGTGGCCAAGGCCGCCGCCGAATTCACCGGCCAGCCGCTGTACCGCTACATCGGCGGCACCTCGGCCCGTGTGCTGCCGGTCCCGATGATGAACATCATCAACGGCGGCGAACATGCCGACAACCCGATCGACATCCAGGAATTCATGATCATGCCGGTCGGCGCGGACAATGTCCGCGAGGCGATCCGCATGGGCTCGGAAGTCTTCCACACCCTGAAGAAAGAGCTGCAGGCCGCCGGCCACAACACCGGGATCGGCGACGAGGGCGGCTTCGCGCCGAACCTCAGCTCCGCCCGCGTGGCGCTTGATTTCATTCTGAAATCCATCGAAAAGGCCGGCTACCGCCCGGGTGAGGACATCTACCTCGCCCTCGACTGCGCCGCGACCGAGTATTTCAAGGGCGGCCGCTACGAGATGAAGGGCGAAGGCAAGTCGCTGACCATCGAAGAGAACGTGGCCTTCCTCGCTGGCCTCGCCGCCGACTACCCGATCATCTCGATCGAGGACGGCTGTTCCGAGGATGACTGGGCGGGCTGGAAGCTCTTGACCGACACGCTTGGCAAGAAGGTCCAGCTGGTCGGCGATGACCTCTTCGTGACCAACCCCAAGCGCCTGGAAATGGGCATCAAGCAGGGCTGCGCCAATTCGATGCTGGTGAAGGTCAACCAGATCGGCTCCCTGACCGAGACGCTCTCCGCCGTCGATATGGCCCACCGCGCCGGCTATACCAACGTGATGAGCCACCGCTCGGGCGAGACCGAGGACAGCACGATCGCCGACCTCGCCGTCGCCACCAACTGCGGCCAGATCAAGACCGGCTCGCTGTCGCGCTCGGACCGTCTGGCCAAGTACAACCAGCTGATCCGCATCGACGAAATGCTGGGCGACATCGGCACCTATGCCGGCCGCTCGATCCTGAAGGCCTGATCGCAGCCCCTGCCCAAGGTCAAACGGCGCGCCCCCAAAGCGCGCCGTTTTTCATTTCACCCGCCCGCCCCGGCCCAACCCAAGAGCCTCCGGCGGGAGTATTTGCAAAGGAGCAAATGGGGGGCCCCGCTTTCCCTTGCTCCTTTGAAAATACTCCGCGGGGGGTCCGGGGGGCGCGAAGCCCCCCGGCGCCGGGCAGAGGCACCCGGTGTCAGGCCCAGAACCGCCCCGGCGCAAAGCTGGCAAGCAGGGGCGCCGCCTGCCCGCCGAGGATCTCCGACGTCAGAAGCTCGGCCACGACCGGGGCCAGGGTGATGCCGGAATGCATGACGGCAAGCCAGAGCCCGGGTGCCACGCGGCCCACCGCCGGCAGCCCGTCGCCCGGCACCGGGCGCCAGGCCAGGGCCACCTGCTCGGCGGCAAAGCTCTTGCCGGTGAAGAGCCCGTTCAACCGGGCGAGGCTTTCCGCCACCAGGGCCTGCGGATCTTCCGGCGCGGTCTCGGTCGGGTCGGCTTGGTGGTTGGTGGCGAGCGGCATGATCAGGCGGCCCATCCGGTCCTGGCGCAGATCCTGGCCCGGCATGCCCAGCACATGGTGCAGAATGCGCGGCACCGGTTGGGTGGTCAGGATCATCCCCGGTCGCGGCAGCATCGGCAGCACCCGGCCCACCCCGGCCAACAGCGCCGCCGCCCCGGTCCCCGCCGCGACGATCACCTGATCCGCCGCGATCACCCCGCCCGCCGTCAGGGCGCCGGTGACGACGCCGCCGGTTTCGACCAGCGCGCTGGCGCCCAGCCCGAAATAGACCTCTGCCCCGCGCGCCGCCGCGGCCGCGAGCAGGACCCGCGTCAGGCCCGCCGGGTCCACCGCGCCCTCCTGCGGGAAGAACAGCGCCCGCTCGGGCGGTGCGGCCAGCGCCGGCTCGCGCTGCGCCACCTCCGCGCGGTCCAGGACCTGAGTCTCATAGCCCTGCGCCAGCAGCCCCTCGGCCATCGCATCCAGCGCCGCGCCCTCCTTCTCCCACCAGAGGCAGCCGGGCCAGTCCCACAGGGGTTCCGGCATCTGGTTGGCCAGCCGCACCTCCAGCCGGTGATGCGCCGCGATCCCCTCCACCCGCAGTGCGTGATGCGCGGCGTTCAGCGCAAAGCTTGCGTTGATCCAGCCGAAGGACCGCCCCGAGGCCTGCGACGCCGCCTGCATCCCCGCCTCCAGCACGGTGACCCGTGCCCCGCCAAGGCTCAGCTCATAGGCCAGCGCAGCCCCGGTCAGCCCGGCGCCGATGATCAGACAATGTTCCATGAACCCCAAACCCCCAAAGGATGCGCCTTCACGCGGCACCTCTCAGATAGCAGATCAACCCCGCCCGGCAATCCTTTGCTTTCGCCGGAAATCCCCGGATCGGCGCTCTGCCGCGACAGGCCTTGCAGCCGGGGTCCGCGCGTGGCTAACCTCCGCCCATGGAGCATGACCACAAATCCCTGATCGCCAGCCTGCCGCCCGCCCTGCGCGAGAGCCTGACCCGCGCCTCCACCGCGCGCGGGCTCTGGCATCTGGCGGGGCATCTGGCGGCGATTGCCCTCACCTCCGCCATGATCCTCTGGACCCCGCTCTGGCCGCTGGCTCTGGTGGCGCAGGGCATTCTTCTGGTCTTTCTCTTCACGCTGGAACATGAGGCGACCCACCGCACGCCCTTTGCCGATGCGCGCCTCAACGATTGGGTGGGCCGCGCCTGCGGGCTGGTGCTGATCCTGCCATTCGAGTGGTTCCGCTACTTCCACCTCGCCCATCACCGCTTCACCAACCTGCCCGGCCAGGACCCCGAGCTGGAGGGCGCAAAGCCGCAGGGCCTCTGGCCCTGGGTCTGGCATGTCTCGGGCCTGCCCTACTGGACCGCCGAAGCGAAGCTGACCTTCAACCTGGCCCTTGGCCGCGTCGCGGCGCCCTACCTGCCCGCCAACGCAATGCCCCGGATCAAGCGCGAGGCGCGCATCATGCTGGCGCTTTACGCCCTCGCCGCGCTCAGCCTGGTCTTCACGCCGCTGCTCCTGTGGCTCTGGGTGCTGCCGGTCCTCCTCGGCCAGCCCTTCCTGCGGCTCTACCTTCTGGCCGAACATGGCGACTGCCCCTTCGTCGCCAATATGCTGGAGAATACCCGCACCACCTTCACCAACCGGATCGTGCGCTTTGTGGCCTGGAACATGCCCTACCATGTCGAGCATCACGCCTACCCCGCCGTGCCCTTCCACCAGCTGCCCGCCCTGCATCAGGAGATCCGCAGCCACCTGAAGGTGACCGCCGCAGGCTATGCCCGCTTCACCCGCGGCTATCTGGCGCGCCGCCTGCGGTAGCGGCGCCCTGTATCCTTACAAGATTGGATTGGTGCGCCCCGGCGCCGTCGGCTAAACCGCCGCCATGACCCAGAACTCCGACACGCCCCGCGGCTTTGCCTTCGCCCTTTCAGCCTATCTGCTTTGGGGTTTCCTGCCGTTTTACATGAAGGCCGTGGCCCATATCCTGCCGACCGAGGTCATCGCCCACCGCGTGGTCTGGAGCCTGCCGATCGCCGCCCTCGTCCTTCTGTTCCGCGGCGAGCTGGGCGGCATCCTGGCCCTGCTGAAGCAGCCGCGGATGCTGGCCATGGGAGCTGCCACCGCGGCGCTGATTTCGGTCAACTGGGGGATCTATGTCTGGGCCATCGGCGCCGGCCACGCGCTCGACACCGCCCTTGGCTATTACATCAACCCGCTCTTCTCGGTCTTCCTCGGCGCCACCCTGCTGGGCGAGAAGATGACGCCGCGGCAATGGGTTGCCGTGGGTCTGGCCGCTGCAGCCGTCGCACTTCTGACCATCGAGGCGGGCAAGCTGCCCTTGATCTCGCTCACCCTCACCGTGACCTGGGGCTTTTACGCCTATCTCAAGCGCCGCCTGCCGATCGGCGCCAACCAGGGCTTCCTGCTCGAGATCATGATCCTGACGCCCATCGCGCTCGGCTACATGATCTGGCTGGCGGCCCATGGGCAGAACCACTTTGGCGCCACCATGTCCGACACCGTGCTTCTGGCCTGCAGCGGCTTTGTCACCGCGGTGCCCCTGATGCTTTACGCCAATGGTGCCAAGGGCTTGCGGCTGTCGACCATCGGCATCATGCAGTATATCGCACCCACGATGATCCTGCTGATCGCCATTCTGGTCTTCCACGAAGGCTTCGGTGTGGCGCAGATGATCGCCTTCCCGATGATCTGGGCGGCGCTGGCGCTTTACACCTCGTCCTTCTTCAAGCGCAGCTGAAAAAGCCCGACGCGAGCGCGCCGGGCTTCCTGTGAAACGTCAGCCCTGAAGCGCCGGCCCTAAAGCCCGAGCTTCTGCGCCACCAGCGCGTTGACCACCGCCGGATTGGCCTTGCCCCCGGTGGCTTTCAACACCTGCCCGGTGAACCAGCCCGCCAGCTTGGCATTGACCTTGGCTTTCGCCACCTGATCGGGGTTGCCCGCGATCAGCGCATCCAGCGCCGCCTCGATGGCGCCCATGTCGGTGACCTGCTTCATGCCATGCTTGGCCGCCTGCTCCGCCGGATCGCCGCCTTCGGTCCACAGGATCTCGAACAGGTCCTTGGCCATCTTGCCCGAGATTTCGCCCGAGCCGATCAGATCCAGCACACCGCCCAATTGTCCTGCCGAAACCGGGGTTTCCGCGATGCTCTTGCCTTCCTTGTTGAGCCGCCCGAACAGCTCGTTGATCACCCAGTTGGCCGCGATCTTGCCATCGCGCCCCTTGGCCACCGCCTCGAAGAAAGCACCCGAGTCCAGTTCGGCGGTCAGCACATTGGCGTCGTAATCGGTCAAGCCGAAGTCGGCCATGAAGCGGGCCTTCTTGGCATCGGGCAGTTCCGGCATGGTGGCGGCGATGTCGTCGACCCAGGCCTGCTCGATCTCCAAGGGCAGCAGGTCGGGGTCCGGGAAGTAGCGGTAATCATGCGCCTCTTCCTTGGACCGCATCGAGCGCGTCTCGCCCTTGTCGGGGTCGTACAGCCGGGTCTCCTGCAGGACCGTGCCGCCATCCTCGACGATGGCGATCTGACGGCGGGCCTCGTAGTCGATGGCCTGCTGGATGAACCGCAGCGAGTTCATGTTCTTGATCTCGCAGCGCGTGCCGAGGTGGCTGAAATCCTGCGTCGCCTGGTATTTCTCATACTGGCCGGGCTTGCAGATCGAGACGTTGACGTCGGCGCGCAAATTGCCGTTCTGCATATTGCCATCACAGGTGCCCAAGTAGCGCAGGATCTGCCGCAGCTTGGACACATAGGCCGCAGCCTCCTCCGGCCCGCGGATGTCGGGACGGCTGACGATCTCCATCAGGGCGACGCCGGTGCGGTTGAAATCGACGAAGGACATGGCGGGGTCCATGTCATGGATGCTTTTCCCGGCGTCCTGCTCCAGGTGGATGCGCTCGATCCGCACCAGACGGGCGACGCCGGGGCCCATTTCGACCAGCACTTCGCCCTCGCCCACGATGGGGTGGTACAGCTGGGAAATCTGATAGCCCTGCGGCAGGTCGGGGTAGAAATAGTTCTTGCGGTCGAAGGCCGAGCGCAGGTTGATCTTCGCCTTCAGGCCCAGGCCGGACCGCACCGCCTGTTCGACGCAGAACTCGTTGATCACCGGCAGCATCCCCGGCATCGCGGCATCCACGAAGGCGACATTGGCATTGGGCTCGGCGCCCACCTGGGTCGAGGCGCCGGAAAACAGCTTGGAATTGGAGGCGACCTGAGCGTGGATTTCCATCCCGATCACCAGCTCCCAATCCGATTTCGCCCCGGCAATCACCTTGGGCGCAGGGGTGGTATAGGTCAGGTCGAGCATCGAAGCCTCCAGAAATCCGGCGCGGTTGAAGGGACCTTTTAGGGTTCGGCGGCCAGCGGTTCAAGGGCCAATGGCGGCGGAAACCTGCCGAGAATCAAGGGGGCCGGGAACCGCAAGGTTGGCGAATCCGATTCGCACCTGCAAAAGCCTCAGGTCGCACGCACCGCGACGGCAGCCCAACGGACCAATGAGACGCATTCCCCTGACCCTGCTGGCGCTTTCCCTGGCCCTTCTCTCGGCTCCGATCGAGGCGAATGCCAAGAAGATTCCGGCCCCCTTGCCCGCGATGCGCTGGGATCACCTTCCCCACGCGTCCAACTGGACCAAGGACGCGCTCGTTCAGGTGGCGGCACATGATTCCGAACTGACCGGCACCGTGCCCGCCGATATCGAGGTCTATTGCCCGGGCTACGAAAGCGCCTCGGTGGACGAACGCCGCGCCTTCTGGGTGGGCTTGCTCTCGGCCACGGCCAAGTACGAAAGCGGCTTCAACCAGGCGGCGGTGGGCGGCAAGGGCCGCTATGTCGGCCTGATGCAGATCTCGGTCCCGACCGCGCGGCTTTACGGCTGCGATGCCAATTCGGCCGCCGGGCTGAAGGACGGCTCGGCCAACCTCTCCTGCGCGGTGGATATCGTGGCCCCGCATGTCGCGCGCGACAACATGGTCGCCGGCAAAGGCAACCGCGGCATCGCCCGCGACTGGGGCCCCTGGTCCTCGGCCCGCAACCGCGCCGCCATCGCCTCCTGGACCCGCAGCCAGGCCTATTGCCAGCCGTGATCCGCGGCACGCCGGCGATGGGCCCTGCGGTCAGGTGACGCGAAAAACCCGCTTGATGGCCTCAAGCGCTTCTTTCTGACGCGGGCTCCAGCTGCCGTCGCCACCGGCCATCACGTCCTTCCATACCAGTATCAAAGGCTCGAAGGCATCCATCGCCTTCATCCGCCACAAGCGCCGCGCCAGACGGTCAATCGCAGGCTGCGGGCCGCCACATTCGCCCACCAGCCAGCGGCCCAGAACCAGCGCCTCTTTGGCCTGGCCATGGCTTTGCCCCAGCCGCGCCTGCAGGCTGATGGTCAGCGCGTCCAGCTGTTCGGCGCGCGGCAGGCCGCCCAGTTCCAGAAAGCCGATGGCAAGCGCCGCCACCGCGACATTGGCATCGTCGAGCGAGTCCACCGGATGCACATTGGCCCTGCGGCGAAAGCCAAAGCGGCGGGCGGCGCCCATGACATCCTGCGCCATATTGGCCATATCATCGGCCATATGGGCCGCGTTGCGCGCCCGGTTGAGCCAGAAATACACGGCCGCAGCAGCAGCCAACACACCCAAAATGAACGGCACCGAAATCTCCATCGATCTTTGGCCCAGCCTAGTCAGGGCCGGGCCATTCGGTCAACCGCAGGTTTATCCCGCCATGCGCCCGACCATCTCGCCCAGATCGCGGCTGAGGCCGGGGGTGGCGGCGATCCGGGCCAGTTCGGCCTTGATGAGCGCCTGGCGGTCCGCGTCGTAGCGCGGCCAGGTCTCGAAGGCCGTCGACATCCGCGCCGCGGTCTGCGGGTTGAGCGGGTCCAGTTTGATCAGCCAGTCCGCGAGCAGCCGGTAGCCCGCGCCCGAGGCGTGGTGGAAGCCGGCATGATTGCCCGACAGGGCGCCGATGACCGAGCGGAAGCGGTTGGGGTTCTTCCAGTCGAAAAGCGGATGCTGGGTCAGCCTTTCGGTGACCGCGGCCGCCTGATCGGGGGCGGCGCAGAGGATCTGCAATCCGAACCACTTGTCCATCACCAGACGCTCGGCCTTCCAGCGCGCCTCGAAACCGGCGACCTCGGCCTCTCCCGCGCCATTGTCGAGCAGGATGGCCAGTGTGCCGATCTCTTCGGTCATGTTGGTGGAAGCCCGGTTGGCCGCCACCACCGGCGCCAGATCCAGCCGCGCCTGCAGGCCCAAAGCCGCCAGCCGCAAGGCCCGCGCCCCCGCCTGGCCCGCATCGGGGCTGAAGGCGCCGCCGACCGGGGCCGCGAGGGCGGCAAGGCTCGGCGCCAGCGTCTCGGCCAGGGCCTTGTGCAGCCCGCGCCGCGCCGCGCGGATGGCCTCGGGGTCGGGCACCGCACCCGCCGCCGCCAGCGTCGCCGCCATGTCGTCATCGGTCGGCATCCGCAGCGTCAGCGCCCGGAAGGCCGGATCGAGGCTCTCGTCCAGCGCCACCCGCGCCAGCCCGTCGAGCAACAGCCCCGGCGCGGCCTTGCCCATCAGCACCTCCTTGGCCAGCGAACGCCCCGCCTCCCAGCGGTTGAAGCTGTCGGTGTCATGCGCCAGAAGGAAGGCGCGCTCCTCGGCCGGCACCTCGCGTTCCAGCACCACCGGCGCCGAGAAGCCGCGCAGGATCGAGGCTGTGGGACGGCTGGCGAGCCCGGTGAATTCAAAGCTTTGCACGGCTTCGGTCAGTTCCAGCACCGTCGTCGGCACCACCTCGTCGCCATTGGGGTTGAGGAGGCCCACCGCCACCGGAATGACCTTGGCCTCCTTTTCCGGCTGGCCGGGCGTCGGCGGGTTGGTCTGGCTGAGCCGCAGGCGGAAGGTGCCGCTGTCGGCCAGCCACTCTTCGGCCACCGCCACACGCGGCGTTCCGGCCTGGGAATACCAGCGCTTGAACTGGGTCAGATCGCGGCCCGTCGCATCCTCGAAGACCTTGAGCCAATCCTCGATCGTCGCGGCATGGCCGTCGTGGCGGGTGAAGTAGAGGTCCAGCGCCTTGGCATAGCCCGCTTCCCCCACCAGCAGCTTCAGCATCCCGATGACTTCCGCGCCCTTTTCATAGACCGTGGCGGTGTAGAAATTGTTGATCTCGACAAAGCTTTCCGGGCGGACGGCATGGGCCAGGGGGCCACCATCCTCGCGGAACTGGCGGGCGCGGAGCGTCAGCACGTCTTCGATCCGCTTCACAGGCTGGCTGCGCATGTCGCCGGTGAACTGCTGGTCACGAAAGACCGTCAGCCCCTCTTTCAGGCACAGCTGGAACCAGTCGCGGCAGGTGATCCTGTTGCCGGTCCAGTTGTGGAAATACTCATGCGCGATCACGCCCTCGATGCGGTTGTAATCGTCGTCCGTGGCCGTCTCAGGGCTCGCCAGAACCAGCTTGGAGTTGAAAATATTCAACCCCTTGTTCTCCATAGCCCCCATATTGAAGTCATCGACCGCCACAATGTTGAAAATGTCCAAGTCGTATTCGCGGCCGTAAACCTCTTCATCCCATTTCATCGAGCGGATCAGGCTGTCCATCGCATAGGCGCAGCGCGTCTCGTCGCCCTTGCGGACATAGATGTTCAACTCCACATCCCGCCCCGACATGGTGGTGAAGCGGTCGGGATGCGCCACCAGATCGCCCGCGACCAGCGCGAAAAGATAGGCCGGTTTCGGCCAGGGATCGTCCCATTCCGCCCAGCCCGGACCACTGCCGACCGGGTTGCCGTTGGACAGAAGCACCGGCAGATCGGCCTCGATCCGCACCTTGAAGGGCGCCATCACATCGGGGCGGTCGGGGTAGAAGGTGATGTGGCGAAAGCCCTGCGCCTCGCATTGGGTGCAATACATGCCGTTCGACATGTAAAGGCCTTCCAGCGCGAAATTCCCTTCCGGCGCGATCTCGACCTCGGTTTCCAGCGTGAAATCGCCCTCGGGCAGCAATGCTGCAGGCAGGGTCAGCCCGGTGTCGTCCGGTACCACCTCCAGCACCCGGCCGGCGATGGCGGCCGAGATCAGCTTCAGCCCCTCGCCATCCAGCCGCAGGTCAAGCCCCGCCCCCCGCGCCGGGTTGGGCGCGATATCGAGCTTCGCCAGCACCCGGGTCGCCTTGGGCGCCAGCCGGAAGGTCAGGCTGACCCCCCGGATGACATGGCTGAAGGGTTGATAGTCTTTCAGGTAAACGGTCTTGGGGTTCTCGGCATTCATCGCGGCCATCCTTTGTTGGCCGCAAGGCTAGCCCCGCAAGGCGGGATTGAAAAGTCAAAGCCGCTCGGCGACGGCGGCCAATTTGCCCAAAGTCTCCAGCCCCTTTGCCTCGGCCCCGTAGCCTTTCGCCGCCTCGCGGCCCGCGGCATCGGGGAAGGTGATGGTCTGGGTGATCCGCGTGCCGCCCGCCTCTGGGGTCAGCACAACGACCACCTCCATCGGCGCGCCCTCGGCATCGGCATCCATCAGGAACTCGATCCGGTCCTCGCGCATCACCTGATAGCGGTGGCGGTTGGGCCAGGTCCTGCCCTCGCCCACCATGTCAAAGCGCCAGACGCCGCCCTCGCGCAGGTCGATCTCCTTGGTGGTGCAGGTATAGCCTTCGGGCCCGAACCATTTGGGCAGGATCGCGGGATCGGTCCAGCAGCGCAGGATCGTGGCGGCCGGCGCCTTGATGATCCGCGAAATCGTCATCTGCCGCGCCCCGATCTCCTGCGCATAGGCCTCAAGCTGGCCTGCGACCGTGCCCCAACCGTCGAAGAAGCCCATCTTGGCATGCGAGGCCGCGGCCTCCTTCGTGCGATGCCGCACCACGGCGCGGTAGCGGGTGACGCCGGGTTCGCGGTCCTCGAAGGTGATGATGGCGGTCATGAAGGGGTCTGGCATGGGCTTCCAGCCGGCCTGATAAGTGTCGGTGAAGACAAGCTTTTCGCCCGGGATCACCTCCAGATAGACGCCGTTGTTCTCCATCATTGTGCCGTCGACGTCGAAGGTCGTATTGCAGGCGCCGCCGGGCCGCAGGTCCAGATCGCAGGCCACGACCTTGTGCGGTTTCGGGACAAACCAGTGCGGCAGATGCTTCGGGTCGGTCCAGCAGGTCCAGAGCAGGGCGCGCGGCGCCTTGATGTCGCGGACGATCTCAAGGTCAAGGTCGGGGTCAAGTTGGGTCATCATGCAATCCGTCCTGGGGTCTGAAATTCGAGGTCAAAGCGTGACGGCGAGGGCGGCAAGCTGATCGGCCACCGTGCCCCAGCCGTCGTGAAAGCCCATCTCGCGGTGGCGCGCCGCATCGGGGGCGCGGGCATGGCGGGCGGTGGCGGCATAGGCGGTGCCGCCCGCGGTGGCGTTCAGGGTGATCTCGGCGGCAAAGCCGAACATCGGTTCGGCGACGGGGCGAAAGCCCTGGGTCATCAGGTCGGTGAAGACCAGCCGCGCGCCCGGATCGGCGCGCAAGACCATCATCTCGACCCGGTGTTCGGCGCCCTCGGGCAGGATCATATGGGTGAAGAACCGCCCGCCGGGGAAAGGCTCGATCACCAGATCGGCCACCTCGACCGGCGCGGGCACCCACCAGCGCCGGAGGAGCGGCGCCTCGACCAGACAGCGCCAGATCAGCGCCGGCGGTGCTGCGATCACCCGCTCGACCCGCAGATCGCGGGTCAGGTCCATCTCATTGCTCATGCTCTCCCTCCACCATCAGACGCGCCACATAATCCTCCAGCCGGTCAGTCCGCGCCTCCCAGAGGGCGCGCTGCTCGGCCATCCAGTCCATCGCCCCGGCGAGGGTTTCCGGCACCGCCCGGCAATAGCGCACCCGCCCGGACTTCTCGCTGGTGATCAGCGCCGCCGCCTCCAGCACGCCGAGATGCCGCATCACGGTGGGCAGGGCGAGCCCGGTGGGCCGCGCCAGATCGCCGACCGGCACCGCGCCTTTGCCGATCCGCGCCAGCATCGCCCGCCGCGTCGGGTCCGACAGGGCCTGAAAGATCAGGGAAAGGTCAGGTTCATACTTAGCCATACCGCTAAGTATCACAATCCGCCGCCCCTGCAAAGCCCCTTCGCCCCCCTTCATCCAGACAAAATATCCGCGGGAGGGTCTGGGAGGGCCGCCAGCCCTCCCAGCCTTGCAGCGAGGCGCCCCGGCGGCAGACCGGATCACCGTGTGCTGGGCAGACCCTGCGCCCGGGCGAAAGCCGCCAGAACCGCCTCGGCCCCATGATGCTCGGCCAGAACCATCAGGCGAAAGCGGATGCGGGCAAGCTTGCGGTAATGGTCAAGCCAGGCCGCATTCATCACCGCCCCGCCCAGCGCCCCGACCACCGGCACCGCCGAGGCCGCAAGCCGCTGACCCAGCACCGGCACCAGCCGCGGCGCGGCCCGCGCGATCCAGCCCGAGAGGGTCGGCCCGGCCAGCGCCAACCGGCCCGAGATGAAGGCCGGGTCCAGCGCCGCCTCGGCCCCGACCGCCTTGCCGCGCGACAGGATGTCCAGCGTGGCGAGGCGCACGCCCTCGCGGTCCGGGTCCAGCCCGGCCGCCCGCGCCTCCTGCCGGATCGCCTGCAGGAAAAGGATCAGCGCCACCGGCATCTCGGCCATGGCGCCCGCGAGCCCGACCGCACCCCCGGCCGCGCCCGAGGCGATGAGAAGCCAGCGATGCCCCCGGCGCCCCAGCTGCGGCGCCTTGCCGGCAATGCCGAGACCCACCCGCAAGGCCTGGGCGACCTGCGCCTCGACCTCGGAGCGCAAGCGCATGGGCAACCGCGCCCATTGCGCCTCGATCCCGGCACCCAGCGTGCGGCTGCGCGCGACAAGCGACCGCTCCAGCCGCGCCTGGTCGAAGGCGAGAGCGGTGACTTCAAGGTCAAGGTCATGCGACGGAAGGGCGGGAAGGTCCTGGGTCATGTCCTGAATATGGGGTGCCTCCCGCCAAAGGCAAAGCCCCACCCGCGCGGCCCCCTCCCGATCCAAAGGCGCGCCTGCGGCGCAAGCCAGGTCCTCGCCTCTGGCCTGCGGCCAACCGGCTCAGGCGAAGGCGCCTCCGGCGGGAGTATTTGGGCAAAGAGCAAGGGAAAGCGCGGCAGCGCCCCCTTTCACCCGAGGCAAATATCCCCACCGGAGGCTTTGCGGAGCCGAAGCGGCCCTGGCCGCGCCGGCGACCTCAAGGGCTTGCGCGCCCTGGCGCGCGCCGCTGGATGCGGGGTCAGGCGCCGGTGGCCTTGGTCACCTGGCCGCGCACCTTGTCCCAGGCGCCCGCCTTCAGCGCGAGGCCGAGCACCCGGTCGGGATTGGTCGGCGGCGGCATCACCACGCCTTCCAGCTTCTTGAAGCCGAAGCGGCGGTAATAGGGTTCATCGCCCACCAGCATCACCCGTTCCCAGCCAAGGCGCCGCGCCTCGGTCAGGCTTTCGTTCATCAAGAGCCCGCCCAGACCCTCGCCCTGATGGGTCGGGTGCACCGCGACCGGGCCGAGGAGCAGGACATCCTCGCCCCCCACCTCCGCCGGCCAGTAGCGGATCGCCGCCACCAGCACGCCATCCTCGCGCAGGATCAGGCAGAGGGCGGCCACCGTCGGCACCCCGTCGCGCAGGCGGTAGGAGGACAGGGCCGTCCGCCCCGGCGAAAAGCACAGGTCGTAAAGCGCCTCCACCTCCCACCAGTCGGCCTCGGTCTCTTCTTCCAGCTGGTACAAGGCGCCTCCGGGGCTCGCGACAGAATCATCTGGAAACGCGGGTAACATGGTCACATGTCAGGATCAAATCGGTTCGCGCCGCCCATTCCCGCCACGCGGCCGGCACAAGGCCCGGCCCGGAAAGGCGTGGCGATTTATCGCCCGCCCCGTCCGGCCGGAGGCCCCCTTCCGCTTTGCCCCCTCCGCGCCTAAGCTTCGGCCAAACACCTGAAAGGCTCCCATGTTTTACCGACCCTCCGACGGACACGGCCTGCCGCATTCGCCCTTCAACGCCATCGTCGCCCCGCGCCCGATCGGCTGGATCGCGACCCGCGGCGCCTTCGGCGACAACCTCGCCCCCTATTCCTTCTTCAACGCCGTGGCCTATACCCCGCCCCAGGTCATCTTCGCCTGCGACCGCAAGGATTCCCTGCGCAACATCGAGGACACCGGCGTCTTTTCCACCAACATGGTCAGCGAACCGCTCTGGCACCAGATGAACGCCACCTCCGCCCATCTGCCGCGCGGGGTGGACGAGTTCGCCCATGCCGCGGTCGAGAAGGCCGAATGCACCACCATCGACTGCCCGCGCGTCGCCCTCTCTCCCGCCACGCTGGAATGCCGCCTGCAGCAGGTCGTCGCGCTGGAAGGCGGCGCGGATTTCCTGATCATCGGCACCGTCACCGGCGTCCATATCCGCGACGAATACCTCAGCAACGGCCGCTTCGACCTGACCAAGGTGCGCCCGATGACCAGGCTCGGCTACAAGGACTATGCCGTCATCACCGAGCTTCTGCCGCTCGACCGGCCGCGCTGACGCGGACCGGACCTTCGCAGGACACTTTCCGGGCAAATTCGCTGGGCAAACCGCAGATCTCCGGCTAGCCTCGGCCAAAGTCATTTGCAAACCCAAGGGAGTTTTTGATGCCCACCGTGACCTTTTCCGCCGGTTTCTCCAGCAGCATTGCCCAGGTCTTCGGCTTCATCGACGGGGCGACGCTCTTTTCGACCATCACCCATGTCACATCGACCGAGGTGGACCTGTCGACCGGCGGATCGGCCAGCTTCATCGTGCGCGGCACCGGGATCACCCATGGTGGCACGGCGGGCAATTACTATCTGACCGGCGGCACCCTGACCGAACTCGACGCCTTCTCCAACGGGCAACAGGTGGCCGCCCTCACCGGCTTTCACATGAATGCCTTGACCCTGAGCAACGCCATTCAGGCAGAGCTGACCCATACCGACAGCGCCGCGCTGGAGAACCTGTTCTACGGCCTCGGCTGGACATACCACGGCAATGCCGGGCAGGACATCCTGCTCTCCACCTCGAAATCGGGCGACGGGATTCCAGTCAACCTCAGCGGCAATGACCGGTTCCTGACCGGGGGCGGCAATGACCACGTCTTCCTCGGCGATGGCAAGGATTACGCCAGCGGCGGCCTCGGCCGCGACACGCTGGAGGGGGGCAACGGCAATGACACGCTGCTGGGCGGCAGCGGGGCGGATGTGCTGTCCGGCGGCAACAATGCAGACCGGCTGAACGGCGGCACCGGCGATGACACGATGGCGGGTGGGTCCGGCCTCGACACTTTCGTCTTTGTGCAGGGCGACGGGCATGACCGCGTCACCGGCTTCAACACCGCCGAGGACAAGATCGACCTCGCCCCCGGCCTCGCCCATACCGTGACCACGGTGGGCCATGACACGACCGTGCATTACGGGACCGCCGGGGATACGATCCTGCTGGTGGGGGTCGATGCCGCCCATGCCAGCCTGATCACCTTCATCTAGGCCCGACTTAATCCAGACCCGACGCGCGCGGGTCAGCCCGCGTGCCCTATTTCCCCAGGATCACCGATTTCGCCGCCAGATCGCCGCCGCGCCAGAGGTAGAGCGCCGCCAGAGGCTCTGCCCCGACCCGCATCGCATGGGGCACCCAGGGCGCGTGGTGGATGGCCTGGCCCACCGGCACCGGCGCAAAGGGCCGGTCGCCCTGCTGCCATTCCGCCACGCCATGGATCGGCAGATAGACCTCTTCGGCGGCATGGGCATGGGCGGGATAGGTCACGCCCGGCCCCAGAAGCAGCACCCCACAGGCGATCTTCTCGCTGGCCAGCGGGCCACGAAGCCCGATGAACTCGCACCAGCCATAGGCCTGCAGGAAATCCGCCCCGAAATCCGCGGCGCCATAGGTCTGCTGCCAGCGCAGGCCCGGCGCCGCCTGGCGGATCGCGGCCAGCGCCCCCGCCACCGCCGCACCGAAGGCCGCGCCCCCTTCGCCTGCGCCCGCCGCCTCATCGCCTTCTGCCACACCGGAGCCCGTCATCCCCTCCAGCCAGCGGCAGACCGGCAGCGAGACCGGCGCAACCTCCCGCCGCGGCCCGATATCGGGCCAATCGGCCAGAAAGGGCTCCGCCGCCGCCACCCCGGCAAAAGCCGCCCGCACCTGAGCCAGCATCCTGTCCATTCCGCCTTGCCTCCTCTGCCTGCCAAGGCCCAGCCTAGGCCATGCCCCGCCCCGACGCCAAAGCTTTGATGCGCCCGCCGCCGCGCTGATCATGTGGACATCCCTGTCGCCAAGATGAAACGCCTGCGCGTTGCGCCAAACGCAATGGCCGCTTTGCGTGAAGAACCATGATCCGGACCCGTGCCACGGTTAACAAAACGTGAAGAAAATTCACAAAACCACGCCATACCAACCACTTACCTAACCTTGCACGCGTGCAAAGCCCGTGCCTTTTCACACTCCCTCGCCCAAAACTTCACCCCCGCCGCAAAATCCCGCCCTCACCGGGGCAGAGGCGATAGACTCCCGCCGTGCCCTCCCCTACCCTCGGGCCAAGCAACCCCAAGGAGACCGCCATGCCCCCCCAAGTCACCCCCAGGATCGGCGTGATCGGCGGCTCGGGGGTCTATCAGCTGGGCGAGATCGAGGAGCCGCAATGGCTCTCGGTCACCACCCCCTGGGGCGCCCCCTCGGACGAGGTTCTGACCGGGCGGATCAAAGGTCAGGCCATGGCCTTCCTGCCGCGTCACGGGCGGGGCCATGTCCACACGCCCACCTCCGTGCCCTACCGCGCCAATATCGATGCGCTGAAGCGGCTCGGCTGCACCGATATCATCGCGGTCTCGGCGGTGGGGAGCCTCAGGCTCGACTACAAGCCGGGGGATTTCGTGCTGGTCGACCAATATATCGACCGCAGCTTCGCGCGGGAGAAGAGCTTCTTCGGCCCGGGCTGCGTCGCCCATGTCTCGCTGGCCGATCCGACCTGCGCAAGGCTGGGCGCGGCGGTGGCCAAGGCCGCCGAAGGGGCGGGCATCACCCTGCACCGCGAGGCGACCTATCTGGCGATGGAAGGGCCGCAATTTTCCACCCGCGCCGAGAGCCGGCTTTACCGGCAATGGGGCGCCGATGTGATCGGGATGACCGGCATGCCCGAGGCCAAACTCGCGCGGGAGGCCGAGATCTGCTATGCCTCCGTCGCCATGGTCACCGATTACGACTGCTGGCACGAGGGCCATGGCGCGGTCGATGTGGCCCAGGTCATCGCGACCCTGACCGCCAATGCCGACAAGGCGCGCGCTCTGGTGGCGGGCCTGCCCGAGCATCTGGCCGCGCGTCCCACGCCCTGCCCCTGCGGCTGCGACCGCGCCCTGACCCATGCCCTGATGACCGCGCCGGCCAAGCGTGACCCCGACCTTCTGGCCCGGCTCGACGCCGTGGCGGGCCGGGTGCTTTAAGGTGGCGCACCCGGTCAGCCGGGTGCTTCTGCTCGGCGCCGATGGCTTCATCGGCCGCCACATCGCCTTTCACCTGCGCGCCCGGGGGGTGGAGGTGCTGGCCCAGGCCCGCAGGCCCGAGCGGCTGGCCCGGATGGGCTTTGCCACGCTGAAGGCCGACCTGACCGACCCCGCCACCCACGATCCCGCCTTCTGGCGCCCGCATCTCATGGGCGCCGACCTGATCGACGCCGCGGGCCTGCTGACCGGGACCGAGGCGCAGTTCCGCGCCGTCCATGTCGCGGCCCCCGCCGCAGCGCTGGCGGCGCTTGGCCCCGATGCCCGCGCCCTCCTGATCTCGGCCATCGGGATCGAGGCCGACACACCCTTCGCCCGCTGGCGCCGGGAATCCGAGGCGCTGTTTGCGGGCCATGCCATCCTGCGCCCCGGCCTCGTGCTGGCCGACACCTCCTATGGCGGGTCGAGCGCCCTGCGCGCCTTTGCCGCCCTGCCCTTAGCCACCCTGGTCGTGGGCGACGGCCGCCAGCTGTTCAACCCGATCCATGCCGCGGATCTGGCAGCGCGCGCCCTTTCCCTTCTGGGCACCCCCGGCCTGCACGAGGTCGGCGGGCCGGAGGTGATCACGCTGAAGGACCTGACCCTGCTGCTGCGCCGCTGGCTGGGGCTGCGCGATCAGCCGGTGGTGCGGGTGCCGCTGCCTCTGGCGTGGGCGGCGGGGCGGCTTGGCGATGCGCTCCGCCTCGGGCCGATCTCGGCCACCGCCGTGGCGCAGTTGACGCGGGGCGTGCTGAGCCACCCGGGCCTAGACAATCCGGCGGCGGGCAATCCGGCGCGGGGGGTGACGGCGTTCACCCTCGCCCGGCCTGCGGGCACGCAGGACCTCTGGCAGGCGCGGCTTTACCTGATCAAGCCGCTCATCCGGTTGACACTCGCGCTGCTCTGGCTGGTCTCGGGGCTTCTGGGGCTGCTGCTGCCGCCCGAGAGCTTTCCGATGGTGCATGCCCCGCTCTGGCTCGCCCGCGCCTTTGGCCTGCTGGATCTGGCGCTGGCCTGGGCGCTGCTCCGCGACCTGAGACCGCGCGCGGTCGCCCTGGCGCAGTTGGCGCTGGTGGGTGGCTATACGGTCGGGCTGACGCGCCTCGCCCCCGGCCTCTGGCTTGACCCTTTCGGCGGGCTTTTGAAGAACCTGCCGATCCTTGCCCTGATCCTGACCCATCTCTCCCTGGCGGAGGAGCGGTGATGGACGCTTATGCCACCGCCAAATGGCTGCATATCCTGTCCTCGACCGTACTGTTCGGCACCGGGATCGGCACGGCCTTCCAGATGGTCTGGGTGATGCGGCGGGGCACGGCGGGACAGGTCGCGCAGACGGCTGCGGGCGTGGTGATGGCGGATTGGCTCTTCACCACGCCGGCGGGCGTGATCCAGCCGCTGACCGGGCTCTGGCTGATCCATCTGACCGGGTTCTCCCCGACCGCGCCCTGGCTTCTGGCGGCCTATGCGCTGTACCTGATCGCCTTTGCCGCCTGGGCCCCGGTCGTCCATCTGCAACTGCGCATCCGCGATCTCTGCCGCGCCGCCCCGGCCGATGGCCCGGTGCCCGCGCCTGCGCGCCGCCTTTACCGGATCTGGGTGGCGCTGGGGTTTCCCGCCTTTGCGGCGCTTGTGGCGATCTTCTGGCTCATGGTATCGAAACCCGACCTGATCTGAGGACCTCCGATGCAAAAGCCCGCCGCCGCCAAGAGTGTGAAAGATTACATCCGCACCATCGTGGATTTCCCGCATGAGGGCATCCTCTTCCGCGATGTCACAACGCTTTTCGCCGATCCGCGCGGCTTTCGGATGTGCGTGGACCAGTTGCTGGCGCCCTATGCCGGTTTGCGCATCGACAAGGTGGCGGGACTGGAGGCGCGGGGCTTCATCCTCGGCGGGGCGGTGGCGCATCAGCTTTCGACCGGCTTCGTGCCGATCCGCAAGAAGGGCAAGCTGCCGGGGCAGACCATCTCTCAGGCTTACAAGCTGGAATATGGCGAGGCGGTGGTCGAAGTGCATGACGATGCGATGCTGCCGGGCGAGAAGGTCCTGCTGGTCGATGACCTGCTGGCCACCGGCGGCACCGCCGAGGCCGGCATCCGCCTGATCGAGCGGCTGGGCGCGCAAGTCATCGGCTGCGCCTTCGTGGTCGACCTGCCCGAACTGGGTGGCCGTAAGAAGCTGGAGGCGATGGGCATGGAGGTCCACGCGCTTTGCGCCTTTGACGGGATCTGAGGCTGTGCCGCCCCACACGCGGAAGTGAAGCGCGACATGAGGCCCCGGCTTGCCGGGCGGGGGGCGCTCTGTCAGCCTTGGGGCATGAAAGACCTTGGCAATCTCATCGGCCGGATGCTGATCGCGATCCTGTTCTTCGGCGGCGCGGTGCAGAAGGTCACCGATCCGGCGCCGGTGATGCGGATGCTGGCCGGGATCGGCCTGCCAGAGGCGCTGGTCTGGCCGGTGGCCGTGTTCGACCTGATCGCGGGCCTTGGGTTGATCTTCGGGCCTTTCGTGCCGATCTGGGCGCTGGTGATGGCGGGCTATTGCATCTTCACCAGCTATTTCCACTGGCAGCTGCGCGCCGATCCTTGGCAGGTGACGATCATGGTGAAGAACTGGTCGATCGCCGGCGGCCTGCTGATCCTCGCCAGCACCGGCCCCGGGCGCCATGCGCTGAGCTGGACGCGGCGCTGAGGCCCGGCGCCTGTCGAGGGGCGTTTACCATTTGCTAACCCGAATCGGCATAAACCAGTCTTGTCCGGTTCACCCGATCGGATGGGCGCTGCTTGCAACACGTGACCCACCTACCCCACCCCAGCGCCCTGTCGGTTTCTCCGGCAGGGCGTGCGGCGTTTTGGGAAGGCTGCGGTCTGACAGGATGGCCTGCTTCCCAAAGGCTGGGAGGGCTGCCTGCCCTCCCAGACCCTCCCGGGGATATTTCCGTCTGGATGAAAGGGCAAGGGTCAGCGCAGCACGGCGCCGGGGTTCATGATGCCCTGCGGGTCGAGCGCTGCCTTGATCGCCCGCATCGCGGCAAGTTTGGCGGGGTCGCCGTAACGCTCCAGATCCGCCACCTTGAGGCGGCCAAGGCCATGTTCGGCGCTGAACGAGCCGCCGCGCGCCACGACCATGGCATGGACCAGATCCTGCACCGGGCCGGTCATCGCCTTGAAGGCGGCGGGCTTCAGGCCCTTGGGCGGGAAGACGTTGTAATGCAGGTTGCCGTCGCCGAGATGGCCGAAGCAGTTGATCCGCCAATCGCCAAGCCGCGCCAGTTCCGGCCCGGCATCGCGGATGAAAGCGGCAATCTCGCCGAGGGGCAGCGAGATGTCGTGGCTCGAGACCGAACCCACCGCCCGGTTGGCCAGCGGGATCGTCTCGCGCAGCTCCCAGAGGCTCGCGCGCTGTGCGCCCGATTGCGCGATGATCCCGTCCGAGACGAGGCCCTCGTCCAGGGCTGCGGCGAAGAGCGTTGTCAGCGCCTCTTGCGGGTCGCCCTCCGACAGGCCGACATCGACCAGCACCATCCACTCCGGCACCTCGGCAAAGGGCTGGCGGATCTGCGGCAGGGTCTCGGCCAGGAAGGTCAGCCCCATGCCCGAGATCAGCTCGAAAGCCGAAACCGCCGGGCCAAGCTGCGCCTGCGCAAGCGCCAGCAGCGTCAGCGCCGCCGCGGGATCGCGCACCACCATCAGGGCCGCACCCTCGGCCTTGGGGATCGGGAACAGCCGCAGGCTGGCCGCGGTGATGACGCCCAAGGTGCCCTCGGCCCCGATCAGCAACCCGCGCAGGTCATAGCCGGTGTTGTCCTTCCTCAGCCGCTTCAGCCCGTGCCAGATGCTGCCATCGGGCAGAACCGCCTCGAGCCCGAGACAAAGCTCGCGCGCATTGCCGTAGCGCAGCACGTTGACCCCGCCGGCATTGGTGGCCAAATTGCCGCCGATCCGGGCCGAACCCTGGCTTGCCAGCGTCAAGGGGAAGAGCCGGCCCGCCGCCTCGGCCGCCTTGTGGACATCGGCGAGGATCACCCCGGCCTCGGCCAGCAGCACATTCTCCTGCGGGTAGACGCCGCGGACCCGGTTCATCCGCTCCAGCGACAACAGAAGTGGCAGGGGCCCCTCGGTCATCACCTGCGCCCCGACAAGCCCGGTGCCGCCGCCCCAGGGCACGACGCCGACCCTTGCCGCACCACAGGCGCGCAGGATCACGGCGACCTCCTCGGTCGAGGCCGGGCAGGCCGCCGCCGCCGCCTGGCCCTTCCACTTGCCGCGCGGCTCTTCCAGGTAACGCGGCTCGGCAGGGCGCAGGGTGCCGGGCGGCAGCTGGCCCTCGAGGTCATTCAGGAAGGCGGGATCGGCGGGGTTGAGCATGGCAGGTCTCCTTGCCCCCGTCTTAACGGCAGATGGCCGGAGGGGAAAGCATCACGGGAAAGGTGCGGGCGTCAGCACCACCGCCTCGGGCGTCGCCGGCAAACTGGCGCGCGAGACGGTGATCTCGGCGCTGGCAGGCCTACGGACCGGGTAATCGGGCTGCAGATCGGCGAGGTATTGGGCCAGAACCTCGGGCGTGAACCAATGCATCGGCAGGACCAGCCGGGGGTGGAGCGACCGCGTCACCCCGGCAATCGCCGCCTGCGACATGGTATATTCGCCGTCCACCGGCACCATCAGCACATCGACCCGGCCGATCGCCGCCCTCTGCTGCGGGCTGAGGATCTGATGCAGGTGCCCCAGATGGACGAGGCACAGCCCCGCCACCTCGAAGATGAAGATCGAATTGCCATCCTGCCGCGCGCCCTCGCCAAAGGGCCCGCGCAGGTCAGAGGTCACGTTGCGGATGCGCAACTCGCCCAGGTCGAGGTCGATGGCGGCGGGTTGGCCCGGCGGCCCCCAGCCCCGGATCACGACCGGGATGCGCGGGTCGGGGTGATCGGTGTAATGCGTGTCATGGTAGTTGTTCATCGTGACGATCTGCGGCACCACGTCGCGGTTGCCGGTCTTGCCGTTGTAATCGGTGATCGCCATCAACCCGCCCGGGGTCTGCAGCGCAAACATCGCATGGCCAAGGTAGCGGATGCGCACCTCGCCCTCGGGCAGGGGCGCGCCATAACGCACGAAGGTGACCTGCCCGCTGTCGGCCAGCGCCACGCAGTCCGAGCGCGGGGTCTCGGCCCGCGCCATCAAGGGCATCAGAAGGAAAAGCGCCAGAAGCCACCGCATGGGCAAACCCTGCCACGACGCGCGCCGCCGCGGCGGTCACGTTCCCGTCATCGGCGTCACGGAGCGGGCCAGAGCCAGGATCGCCTCGGCCGAGCGCTGGTTGCGGCCCGTCGCCTCGCCCTTGAGGTGGCGCGCCAGCTTGGCCGCAAGGACCGAGGTGCCAAAGCCCTGCGGCGTGTGCAGGTAAAGCGCGGCCTCCGTCAGATGGAACCGCTCGCCCGCGGTCGCCAGCGCCTCGAGGCCGGGCAACAGCACGGCACCGGGCTTCAGGAACAGGATATGCACCTTGGCGCCATCGACCGCCCCTTCTGCCGCGAAAGGGTTGGCGGCCAGGACCGCGGCCATCTCCTCCAGCCCCAGCACAAAGACCGGGGTCGCGATGCCATGGGCCGCCAGCGCCGCGCCGACCCGCGCCTCCAGCCCGGTTCGGATGCCGAGAGCCACGGCATTGCCGCTCTGGATGAAACTCTGCACCTGCGACAGGCCCAGACCCTTCAGCAGAGCGCGAAAATCCTCCATCGGCAGGCGGTTGCGGCCCCCGACATTCACCCCGCGCAGCATCAGGATCAAAGGCTCCACCCCTGCCCCTTTCATTGGTCCATAAATATCCTGGGGGTCCGGGGGCAAAGCCCCCGGCTACCAGAACCTGTCGCCTCAGCCCGTCTCGGTCTTGCCGCGCCGGTCGTGCCGCAGGTTGGAGTAGAGCACATGGTTGCGCCAGCGCCCGTTGATCTGCAGATAGCTCTGCGCCACGCCCTCGTATTTGAAGCCGGTCTTTTCCAGCACCCCGCGCGAGGGGGCGTTTTCCGGCAGGCAGGCGGCTTCGATCCGGCTCAGGTCCATCACCTGGAAGGCGTAATGGACCACCGACTGGATCGCCTCGCGCATATAGCCCTGCCGCGCGAAAGGCGCGCCGATCCAGTAGCCGAGCGTGCCCGCCTGCACCGGGCCGCGTCGGATATTGTCCAGCGTGATCGCCCCGATCAGCAGATTGTCCTCGCGCCGGATCAGCATCAGCGCCAGCGCCGTGCCCTGCACCTCGGCCCTTCCCGCCCAATAGACTCGGTTGGTAAAGGCCTTGCGGGTCAGATGGTCGGGCGCCCGCACCGGCTCCCATTGCACCAGATGGTCGTTCGAGATCGCCCGGAGCGCCGCCCATTGCCGGTAATCCTGATGCGCCGGCAGGCGCAGCGTCATCCGTTCGGTCTCGATCCTCGGCTTCTTGTGCAGGCCAAACATCAGGCGCGCAGCCTTTCCTGCAAGGCCTCCAGCCCCGGCGCGGCCGCCACGGGGCCGTAAAGCGCCAGGGCCGTCCCGGCCTGCAACAGGCTCTCGCCAAAGCGGCGGACATCGGCGGTGGTCACCGCATCGATCCGTGCCACGACCTCGTCGACATCGGGCACCCGGCCATAGATTGCCAGAAGCCGCGCGATCCGCTCGGCCCGCGAGGACGGGCTTTCCAGCCCCATCAGCATCCCGGCCTTGATCTGGGCCCGGGCGCGGGCGACCTCGGCCTCCGACATGTCCTCGGCGGCGCGCTTCATCTCGTCGATGGTGAGCGTCGCCAGATCGCCGATCTCGTCCTCCGAAGTCCCGGCATAGATCGTCATCTGCCCGGCATCTTCGTAAGCCCCGGCCTGGGCGAAGATCGAATAGCAGAGGCCCCGCTCCTCGCGGATCTTCTGGAACAGGCGGCTCGACATGCCGCCGCCCATCGCGGTGGCATAGACCTGGGCGGTATGGACATCCGGATGGCGATAGCCCGGCGCATCCAGCGCCAGGGCGAAGTGGACCTGCTCCAGATCCTTGACCTCGCGCCGCTCGGTGCCCGCGAAGCGCGCCGTCTCATAGCCAAGCTCGCCGCGCGCCGCGATGCCGCCGAACATGGCGCGGGCCTGGGCCACGATGGCGTCATGGTCCACCGCCCCCGCCGCCGAGAGGATCATCTGGCCCGGCGCATAACGCTCGGCCACGAAGCCCTGCAGATCCTTGCGGCCAAAGCCCGAGACCCGCTCCTCCGGCCCGAGGATGGTGCGGCCAAAGCTTTGCCCCGGATAGGAGGCCTCCTGCAGCCAGTCGAAGACGATGTCATCGGGCGTGTCCAGCGCCTGGCCGATTTCCTGCAGGATCACATGGCGCTCGGTCTCGATATCGCTGTCGTTGAAGACCGGGTTCAGAACGATATCCCCGATCACATCCAGCGCCAGCCCGACGTCATTCTGCAGCACGCGGGCGTAATAGGCCGTCATCTCGCGCGAGGTATAGGCGTTGATATAGCCGCCCACATCCTCGATCTCCTCGGCAATCTGCAAGGAGGTCCGCCGCTCGGTGCCCTTGAAGGCCATATGTTCCAAAAAATGCGCGATGCCGTTCTGTTCGGGCCGCTCGTGCCTTCCACCCGCCGTGACCCAGATCCCCGCCGAGGCGGATTTCAGCCCCGGCATATCCTCGGTCACGATCCTCAGGCCATTGTCGAGCGTCGTCAGGCGTTGAGTCAAAGGGCGATCCTTTCGCGGACCAGAGATTGCAGCGCGCCAAGGTCATTGGGCACTCTTGTGACCCGTTCCGGCTTCTGGAACAGGTCGGCCATCCGCGCCGGCAGCGCCGGACGGATGCCCGAGGCCGCCTCGACCGCATCGGGGAACTTGGCCGGATGGGCGGTGGCCAGCGTGATCATCGGGGCGGCGCCCAGATGCTCCTCGGCCACCTTCACCCCCACGGCACCGTGCGGGCACAGAAGCTCGCCCGTCGCGGCCTGGGTCCATTTGATCGTGGCCGAGGTCTCGGCCTCCGAACAGCGGCCCGAGGCGAAGGTGCTGCGCAGCATCTGCAAGGCGCCCTGGCTGATCCGGAATCCGCCGGTCTTCAGCTCTTCCATCAGCGCCGCCACCGCCGCGCCGTCGCGGCCATAGGCGTCGAAGAGGGCGCGCTCGAAGTTGGAGGAGACCTGAATGTCCATCGAGGGCGAGATCGAGGGTTTCACCCCGTTCGTCTCGTAGATGCCGCTGCGCAGGGCGCGGTCGAGGATGTCGTTCTGGTTGGTGGCGATCACCAGCTGCTTGATCGGCAGCCCCATCGCGCGCGCGATATAGCCTGCGAAGATGTCGCCGAAATTGCCGGTCGGCACGGTGAAGCTGACCGCCCGCTCCGGCGCGCCAAGGCTCAGCGCCGAGGAGACGTAATAGACCACCTGCGCCAGCACCCGCGCCCAGTTGATCGAGTTGACCCCGGCCAGCCGCACATCCTCGCGGAAGGCGAAGTCGTTGAACATGTCCTTCACCCGGGCCTGGCAATCGTCGAAATCGCCATCCATCGCCAGGGCATGGACATTGGATTCGGTCGGCGTCGTCATCTGGCGGCGCTGCACCTCGGAGACGCGGCCATGCGGGAAGAGGATGAAGACATCGACATTGGCCAGGCCCCGGAACGCCTCGATCGCGGCCGAGCCGGTATCGCCCGAGGTCGCACCCACGATGGTGATCCGCTCGCCGCTGCGGGCCAGCGCCGCTTGCATCATCTGCCCGATGAGCTGCATGGCGAAGTCCTTGAAGGCCAGGGTCGGGCCGTGGAACAGCTCCAGCAGGAAATGGTTCGGCGCCAGCTGCTTCAGCGGCGCGCGGGCCGGATGGCCGAAGCCCGCATAGGCCTTGGCGATCAGGCCGCGGAATTCGTCGTCGCGGAAGGTATTGCCCATGAAGGGCTTCATCACGGCGAAGGCGATTTCCTCATAGGGCCGCCCGGCCAGGGCCGCAAAGGCCGCCTTGGTGAAGACCGGCACCGACTGGGGCACATAAAGCCCCCCGTCCCGTGCCAGCCCCGTCATCATGGCTTCGCCGAAATTCAGGACCGGAGCGGTCCCCCGGGTAGAGATATATCGCATCATGCCGCCTTCGAACTTTGCTGTCTGATACGCCACAACAGAAAGACTGTCATCACGAACCAGACGATCGCGAGGGAAAACCACGTCATCGCATATTGCCAGTGGTCGTTGGGAATAGCCGAAGTGTCCAGAGGCACCGGTATGATCCCGTCACCGGTCGGCACACGCGCGACAATAAGTGTGGGCTCGGTCCGCAAGGCGGCGGCCATCGCCGCAACGTCCCGCGCAAACCAGAGGCCGGTCTTCTGATCCGGCGGCGGGGTGTAGCTGTCGGCCTCCTGCGGCCAGTCGAGGTTGCCGGCCACCACGGCATCATGCGCCAGGCCGGGCGTCGCGATCGTGCCGTCCAGCCAGATGCCGCGGTCGACCAGCACGCGTCGCCCCTCCGGCGTGGCAAAGACCGCGATCACCCGCTTGCCCGGGCCGCGGTCGGCCAGACTGTCCAGCTTGAAGGCCGCCTCGCCGGTATAGCGCCCGGTCAGCGTGACCCCGCGGTAGCGGTCGGCCTCCATCGTCACCACTTGCGGCAAAGTCACCGGCGTCTGCACCAGCATCGCCTCGATCGCCGCGATCTTGGCCTCTTTCCAACTCAGCCGCTCCAGCTGCCAGACACCCAGCGAGATCAGGATCAAGACCCCGATCACACCCACCAGCAAAGGTCCGATCATCCGCCGCATCATCTTCTCCAAAGGAAAGGGGGGCGCCAGAAACCGCGCCCCCCTTCATTGGTCCCCAAATATCCCACGGGAGGGTCCGGGAGGGTGTGAAACCCTCCCGGCGCGTCCAGGCAGATCGCCGCTGGATCAGGCAGCGCCCCAGACATAGACGGCGGCGAAGAGGAACAGCCAGACCACGTCCACGAAGTGCCAGTACCAGGCCGCCGCCTCAAAGCCGATATGGGCCTCGGGGGTGAAGTCGCCCTGATAGGTGCGGATCAGGCAGATCAGCAGGAAGATCGAGCCGATGATCACATGCGCGCCATGGAAGCCGGTCGCCATGAAGAAAGAGGCGCCGTAGATGTTGCCGGCAAAGCCGAAACCGGCATGGGCATATTCGTAGGCCTGGAAGAAGGTGAACATGACGCCGAGGATCACGGCCAGGATCAGGCCCTGTTTCATGTCGCGGCGGTTGTTGTTGTCATGGACCAGCGCATGGTGCGCCCAGGTCGCGGCAGCGCCCGAGCAGAGCAGGATCAGCGTGTTGATGATCGGAAGGTGCCAGGGGTCGAACATCTCGATCCCGGCCGGCGGCCAGACGCCGTCGACGACGGGCGACTGCGGCCAGACGGTGGCGCCGCTCGCATCGACGGTCGGGACCATCGGATACATGCGGTGCTTGAAGAAGGTCCAGAACCAGGCGGCAAAGAACATGACTTCCGACATGATGAACATGATGAAGCCATAGCGCAGGCCGATGCGGACGACCGGGGTATGGTCGCCGGTATTGGCCTCGTGGATCACGGCAGACCACCAGCCATACATGGTGTACAAGACACCCAGCAGGCCGATCAGCCCGATGAAGGGCGTGCCACGGGTCGTCGAGCCGTGGTTCATCCAGATCACCATGCCGAACAGCATGACGAAGGCCGAGAAGGCGCCCGCAAAGGGCCAGATCGACGGTGGCAGAATGTGGTAGTCGTGGTTCTTGGCGTGGGCGTGGTCTGCCATCGCTTGGGCTCCCTCGTTTCTTCTGGTTCAGTTTACGGGCTTGGAGGCGTCAGGGGCAAGAGCCGCCTCTGCCACATCCAGCGGTATTTGGTGGAAAGTGTAAGACAGCGTGATCTCGTTGACATATTTGCCCTCGCGGTCCTTCACGATGGCAGGGTCGACGTAGAAGGTCACCGGCATCTGCACGGTCTCGCCGGGCTTCAGGATCTGCGCGGTGAAGCAGAAACAGGCGATCTTGGTGAAATAGCCGCCCGCCGCATCCGGCGTGACATTGTAGCTCGCCTGCCCGGCCACGACATGATCGGTCGGGTTGGAGGCCTCGTAGAAGGCCAGCCCCGTCTCGCCGATCCGCAGCGTCATCGAGGTCTGCAAGGGCTTGAAGGTCCAGGGCATGTCGCGGTCCTTGGAGGCGTCGAAGCGCACCTTCACCGTCTGGTCCAAGGGCTCTGCCGGGGCATGTTTGGCGACCGAAGTCGTGCCGCCAAAGCCGGTGGTCTTGCAGAACCAGGAATAGAAGGGCACGGCCACGAAGGACAGGCTGACCATGACCAGCGCCACCAGCGCCAGCCAGGCTGCCGTCCGCTTCTGGGGGGTCATCTCGGACATCAGTTCAGATCCTGCACCGGGGTGTTCGAGGGCACGATCGGCGTGCCGTCGGGGTTGACGGCGCCCTTGCCCTGGATCGCATGCATCGGGTCGCCATGGGTCACCTTCTCGACCGTCAGGAAGAAGGAGAGGATGACGAAAGCCGCCAGCGCCACGCCGACGCCGACATTGCGCGACAGGCGGCGGCCATGCAGTTCGTGGTCAGGTTTGAAGGACATCACCAGGCTCCCAGTCCAAGGCCATGCAGCACCGCCTCGGCAAAGAGCGCCACGAAATGCAGGAAGAGGTAGAGGAGCGAGAAGGTGAAGACCTTCTTCTCGACCTTGTACTTGTCGGCCGAAGCCATGTCCTCATCGCGGCGCAGGATCGCCCAGGCGCCGTAAAGGAAGCCGAGGTTCAAGACGACGGCTGTCGCCAGATACACCGGCCCGCCGATCGAGGTGAAGCCCAAGGCCAGCGCGAAGGGGGCCAGAAGGATCGTGTAGACCATGATGTGCCGGCGCGTCGCCTTGCGGCCATGGGTCACGGTCAGCATCGGCACGCCGGCGCTGGCGTAATCTTCCTTCATGAAGAGGGCCAGCGCCCAGAAGTGCGGCGGGGTCCACATGAAGATCAGCATGAACATCAGGCACGCCTCGAGCGAGACCGAACCCGTCGCCGCCGCCCAGCCGATCATCGGCGGGAAAGCCCCCGCAGCACCGCCGATCACGATGTTCTGCGGCGTCGACCGCTTCAGCCACATCGAATAGACCACGACATAGAAGAAGATGGTGAAGGCCAGCAAAGCCGCCGCGACGAGGTTGGTCGCCAGCCACAGCATGATGACCGAGGCGACCGAGAGGGTCACCCCCAGCCCCAGCGCCTCGCCCGGCTGGATGCGGCCCGCGGGGATCGGGCGCCTGGCGGTGCGCTTCATCACCACGTCGATATCGGCATCCCACCACATGTTCAAAGCGCCCGAGGCGCCGGCGCCGAGGGCGATGAACAGGATGGCGGTGAAGGCCGCGACCGGCGGCAGCTGCGTGGGTGCCACGATCATGCCGACCAGCGCGGTGAAGACGACCAGCGACATGACGCGCGGCTTCAACAGCTGCACGAAGTCGGAAAAGCCCGGCTCGGCGGCGCCCGCCTCGACCCGGTCACCGGCCGTCTGCTCGCCAAAAGACTGGATGTCGGTCATGCGTTCACCTCAGAGCCTGCAAGAACGAAGGCCCCCGCACGACGATCTCTCGTCAGAAGGGGGCCTCTCGCCAGCGTTATGGTACAGCGCCTCAGTTCGAGGCCAGCTGGTAATTTCCGGTCTTGGCGCCTTCGAGCCACTTGTCATAGGCCTCTTGGCTGACGACCTTCACTTCGATCGGCATATAGGCATGGCCCTGGCCGCAAAGCGTGGTGCACTGGCCGAAGTAGATGCCTTCCTGCGTCGCCTTGAACCAGGTCTCGCCCAGGCGGCCCGGCACGGCAGAGTGCATCACGGCGAAGGCCGGCACGGCCCAGGCGTGGATCACGTCGGCGCCGGTCATCTCGACCTTGACGATGGCGTTCACCGGAACGACCAGCGGGTTGTCGACGGCCAGAAGATAGTCGCTTTCCTTGTAGCCATTGGCCGCAAGGTCCTCTTTCTCCAGCTTGACGGAGTCGAAGGAGACATTGGCCTCGGGATAGGCGTAGTTCCAGTACCACTGGTTGCCGGTGACCTTGATGGTCAGGTCCGACTTCGGAATCTCCATCTGGTCGAACAGCGCCGGCAGCGAGAAGGAGCCGATGAAGACCAGGATCACGACCGGGATCAGCGTCCATGCCACTTCGATCGGCGTGTTGTGGGTGAACTTGGCCGGGGTCGGGTTGGCCTTGGAATTGAAGCGCAGGATGACGAAGAGCAGAAGCGCGCAGACGAAGAGCGTGATCGCCCCGATGATCCACATGATCATGCTTTCCAGCCCCTGGGCCTGGACGGCGATGGGGGTCGCAGCCGGCTGGAAGCCGATTCCGGCCGGATGCGGCACGCCGATTTCCTGCAGAGCCTCGGCCGAGGCCGCGCCGGCCAGGGTCAAGGCCGTCACCGAGGCCGTGCCCAGGGTCAGCGCCAGAGACGAAAGACCGCGAAGGGGGGTGAGAAGACTCATGTTCAGTTCCCGTTCCATGCGCGGCTGTCCCGCCGCCTTTTAGGACGTGCCCGAGAGACAGGCAGAATCCCGTTGTTTCTGCGTCCTCTGAAACCATATTAGAGGGGCTACGACAAGAGAAAGTGATGCGGAAGGTGTTGCCTTTGCATCGGTTTCAAGCCCCCCGAAAGGAATTTCCCCTGGCCTCGGTATTTGTGATGTGGTTTGCGCGGCGCATTCTGCGGCGGCTGGCGCGGATGATCCTGCTGTTCTACGTCTTTTCGCTCGCCGGGCTTTACGCCTGCCAGCGCCAGATCCAGTACCAGCCGGGCCATGACAACCCCGCGCCCGCCAGCGTCGGCCTGCGTCACGTCACGGTGGAGCGGCTGGTGGCCCCGGACGGCGTGAACCTCGTCCTGTGGTATGCGGCCCCTGCCCCGGGTCGGCCGAGTCTTCTGTTCTTTCAAGGCAATGCCGGCACGATCGCCGACCGCGCCCCGCGGCTGGCCTATTACCAGTCGCGCGGGTTCGGCGCGGCGTTCCTGTCCTATCGCGGCTTTGGCGGCAGCGGCGGCCAGATCAGCGAGGCGGGTCTCCTTTCCGATGCCCGCACCGCCTACGACTGGCTCGCCGCCCGCACGGCGCCGGGGCGGATCGTGCTGGTGGGCGAATCCCTCGGCACCGGGGTGGCGGTGCAACTGGCAGCCCGGCTGCCTGCGGGATCGGTCGGCGCGGTCGTGCTCGACGCGCCCTATGCCTCGACGCTGGAGGTGGCCAAGGGGCGCTTCCCCTATCTGCCGGTCGGTCTTCTGATGAAGGACAAGTTCCTGTCGATCGACCATATCGCCGCCATCCATGCCCCCCTCTTCATCCAGCACGGCACGGCGGATCAGGTCGTCCCCTATGCCTCGGGGCAGGAGTTGTTTGCGGCGGCGGTGGAGCCCAAGACCTTCCTCCCCCTGCCCGGCCGCGGCCACGAGATCATCGCCGCCCGCGATGTCTGGCAGCGCGAGGCGCAGTTCATCATCCGCACGCTGAAGTAACCTCCCGGAACTGCCCCCCCCCCCGAATTGACCCCAAGGGGAAGTGAAACACCCCGCCTTGCAGCCTGTCCCCGCAGCGCCTAGGTTTGGGTGACCCTATCGAAAGCCCCCCGACATGACCGATGCCCCCTTCCGCCCGTTTGAGACCCACCTCGACGAAGCAGCCGCCCTGCGCATCCTGCGCGATGCGACGGCGGGCGCCGATGATGGCGAGCTGTTCCTTGAACGCCGCCGGTCCGAGGCCATCGTGCTGGACGACCGCCGGATCAAGACGGCGAGCTATGATGCCTCGGAAGGTTTCGGCCTGCGCGCGGTCAGGGGCGAGGTCGCAGGCTATGCCCATGCCACCGAAATCTCGGAAAGTGCGATGAAGCGCGCCTCCGAGACGACGCGCCTGGCGGTGGGCGATGGCGGCGGCGTGCTGGCGCCGCCCCCCAAGGGCACCAATCTGAAGCTTTACAGCGATGCCGACCCGATGGCCGATGCGGTCTTCGCCGCCAAGATCGACATCCTGAAAGAGATCGACGCCTATGCCCGGGCGCTCGACCCGCGGGTGATCCAGGTCTCGGCCACCCTGGCCGCCGGCTTGCAGGAGGTTGAGATCCTGCGCCCTGAAGGCTTGCGCCTGTCCGACATCCGGCCGATTGCGCGGATGAATGTCTCGGTCGTGGTCGAGGAGAACGGCAAGCGCGAACAGGGCGGCACCGGCGGCGGTGGGCGGCATGGTCTGGCCCAGCTTCTGGCGCCGGCCTTCTGGCAGGCCCAGATCCGCGAGGCCTTGCGGATCGCGCTGGTCAACCTGCGGGCCGAGCCGGCGCCCGCGGGGATGATGGATGTGGTCCTAGGGCCAGGCTGGCCGGGCATCCTGTTGCACGAGGCGATCGGCCATGGGCTGGAAGGCGACTTCAACCGCAAGCAGACCTCGGCCTTCGCCGGGCTGATGGGGCAGCAGATCGCCGCCAAGGGCGTCACGGTGCTGGACGATGGCACGATCCCCGACCGGCGCGGCTCGATCTCGGTCGATGATGAGGGCACGCCTTCGGGCAAGAACGTCCTGATCGAGGATGGCGTGCTGGTGGGCTATATGCAGGACCGCCAGAACGCCCGGCTGATGGGCGTGGCCGCCACCGGCAACGGGCGGCGCGAAAGCTATGCCCATATCCCGATGCCGCGGATGACCAACACCTATATGCTGGCCGGAAATGACAGCCCGGACAGCATCGTGGCATCCTTGAAGGACGGGATCTATGCCGTCGGCTTCGGCGGTGGTCAGGTCGATATCACCAACGGGAAGTTCGTCTTCTCCTGCACCGAGGCCTACCGGGTGAAGAACGGGGTGATCGGCGCGCCGGTGAAGGGGGCCACGCTGATCGGCGACGGGGCGACCGCGCTGAAACATATCCGCGCCATCGGCAATGACCTGAAGCTTGACCCCGGCATCGGCAATTGCGGCAAGGCCGGGCAATGGGTGCCGGTGGGCGTGGGTCAGCCGACGCTGATGATCGGCGGGCTGACCGTGGGCGGCTCTGCCGGTTGAGCCACAAATCTTCTGCGAAGATTTAGGCTTCAGATTTTCTGCGAAAATCTCTCCGGAATTTTCGCAGAAAATTCGCAACTCTCGAATTTTCGTCGAAAATTCGTGGCGCCCCGGCAAAAGCCGAAGCGCCCGGCCGCCTGCCCTCAGCTTCGGTTGAACTTCCCCTTCAAGGCTTCGGCGAAGGCTCCGCCGGTGGCAGGCGCAGCCTTGGGTGCGGCCTGCATCGGCCCCGGTTTTCCCTTGGCCGGCGGTGCGCCTCGTTCGCGCAGCTGTTCGCGCGCCTCGCCGGAGTCCTTCTTCATGGTCAGGGCGATGCGCTTCCTCACCACATCGACCTCGACCACGCGGACCTGCACGACATCGCCCGCCTTGACCACCTCATGCGGGTCCTTCACGAAGCGGTCGGCCAACTGGCTCACATGCACCAGACCATCCTGATGCACCCCGATATCGACGAAAGCGCCGAAGGCAGCCACATTGGTCACCGTGCCTTCCAGCAGCATCCCCGGCTTCAGATCCTTGATCTCGTTGACCCCTTCGGCAAAGGTCGCGGTGCGGAACTCGGGCCGTGGGTCGCGGCCGGGCTTTTCCAACTCGGCCAGGATGTCCTTCACCGTCGGCAGACCAAACCGCGCGTCGACGAATTGCCGCGGCTCCAGCCGCGCCAGCGCCGCACTATCCCCCATGATCGCCCGGATATCGCGCCCGCAGGCCGCCACGATCTTGCGCGCCACGTCATAGGCTTCCGGGTGGACGGACGAGGCATCCAGCGGCTCCGCCCCGCCCTGGATGCGCAGGAACCCCGCCGCCTGTTCATAGGCCTTCGGCCCCAGCCGCGCCACCTTCAGCAGATCCTTGCGGCTTTTGAACGGCCCGTTGGCATCGCGGTGCGCCACGATCGCCCCGGCCAGGCCCGCCGAAAGGCCCGAGACCCGCGCCAGAAGCGGCGCCGAGGCGGTGTTGAGATCCACCCCCACGGCGTTCACCGCATCTTCGACCACCTCGCCCAGGCTGCGGCCAAGGCGGCTCTGGTCGACATCATGCTGATATTGCCCGACGCCGATCGCCTTGGGCTCGATCTTGACCAGTTCCGCCAGCGGGTCCTGCAGGCGCCGCGCGATGCTGACCGCACCGCGCAGGGAGACGTCCAGATCGGGGAACTCCTTGGCCGCCAGCTCGGAGGCCGAATAGACCGAGGCCCCCGCCTCGCTGACGATCACCTTGACCGGCTTCTCCCCCGGCAGGACAGCCAGCATGTCGGCCACCAGCTTTTCCGTCTCGCGGCTGGCCGTGCCATTGCCGATCGAGATCAGCTTGACCCCATGCGCCCCGATCAGCCGCGCCAGGGTGACCTGGGCGGCGCGGAGTTCATTCTTCGGCTGGAAGGGATAGACCGTGTCAGTCGCCAGAACCTTGCCCGTCGCATCGACCACCGCCACCTTCACCCCGGTCCGAATGCCGGGGTCGAGGCCCATCGTGGCCTTGCCGCCGGCAGGAGCCGCCAGCAGCAGATCCTTCAGGTTCCGCGCAAAAACCCTGATCGCCTCGGCCTCGGCCCGCTCGCGCATCTCGCCCATCAGGTCCAGCGTCAGGCTGGTGCGCAGCTTGATCCTCCAGGCCCAGGCCGCGGCCTCGCGCAGCCAGGCGTCGCCCGGGCCGCGCCCCGAGGCCCCCGCCGCCGCCCCGCAGGCCCGCTCGCAGGGGCTTTCGCCCTTGGGCGCCTCGGGATCGACCTCGATGTCCAAAGACAGGAAGCCCTCGTTCTGACCGCGCAGCATGGCCAGGACCCGATGCGAGGGCGCCGTGGCCCAGACCTCGGAATGCGCGAAGTAATCCGAGAATTTGGCCCCCTCGACCTCCTTGCCCGCCACGCCTTTGGCGACCAGACGCGCCACCTGCTTCATATGGCTGCGCAGGCGGCCCAGCAGGGCCGCATCCTCCGAAAGCCCCTCGGCCAGAATATCCCGCGCGCCTTCCAGCGCGGCCTTGGCATCGGCGACACCTTCCTTGACGTAAGCTGCCGCCAGCGCCGCGGGCTCTGCCGCCCGGTCCGCCAGGATCGCCTCGTAAAGCCCCTGCAGCCCAAGCTCGCGCGCGATCATCGCCTTGGTGCGGCGCTTGGGCTTGTAGGGCAGGTAAAGGTCCTCGAGCTCGGCCTTGGTCACCGAAGCGGCAATCGCCTTGGCCAGGGCATCGGTCATCTTGCCCTGTTCGGTGATCGAGGCGGCAATCGCCTCGCGCCGCGCCTGCAATTCGCGCAGATAGACCAGCCTTTCCGCGAGGTTGCGCAGCTGCGTGTCGTCCAGCCCGCCGGTCACTTCCTTGCGATAACGCGCGATGAAAGGCACCGTGGCCCCGCCGTCCAACAGCTCCACCGCCGCCTGCACCTGCCCCGGCGCCGCCCCGATCTCGCTGGCAATGATCTGGGCAATCGGACGAAGCGGTGCGGTCATGGCGGTCTCCTGAAGGTGGGATTGCCGAGCATAGGTCGCTCCCCCGCCGATGCAAGCCCCGCCGATCCCCTTGCTCTCTGCGCCAATACTCCAAAGGGGCGTGAAGCGGTTTGCGGCGCCGCGGAAGGGTGTGAGACCCTCCGCAGTCGGGCTCAGGCGCACCGATGAAATGGAACAGACATCTTTCGCCTATTTTGGAATATTTATTCCAAACCCCTTGCCCAGAATCGCCGTTTTCGCTACCCCGGGCCAAAGCCAAACCCAAAGGTGATGCGATGCTAAAAGCCAAACTGGGGATTTCCCCGATCTGCTGGTGGAACGACGATCTGGTCGAACTCTCCGATGATGTGAGCCTGGAAGAGTGCCTGCGCCAGGCCTCGGTCGCCGGCTATACGGGGATGGAGACCGGGCGGCGGTTTCCGATGAATATCAACGAGCTGGGGCCGATCCTTGCCAAATATGGCATCTCGGTCTGCGGCGGCTGGTTCTCTGGCACCGTGCTGGAAGGCGATATCGAGGAGAACAAGGACCGCATCCGCGCTCAGATGGATCTCTTCATTGCCGCCAAGGCGCCCTGCATCGTCTATGGCGAAGTGGCGCGCTCGGTTCAGGGCGACCGCTCCAAACCGCTCTCGACCAAGCCGAAGCTGGACGAGGATCAGATCAGGACCTATGCCCGCAACATGACCAAGTTTGGCGAATGGTGCGCCGAGCAGGGCATGCCGCTCTCCTATCACCACCACATGGCCGCGGTGATCGAGACGGAACCGGAGCTTGACCTCTTCATGAAGCACTCCGGCGCGGGCATCCCGCTGCTGTTCGATGCCGGCCACCTGGCCTTTGCCGGCGGCGATGTCCTGCGCGCCATCGACAACCACCACGCCCGCATCACCCATGTCCATACCAAGGACGTGCGGATGGAGGTGATCAATGCGCTGGACCGCAGCAAGGAAAGCTTCCTCGACGCCGTGGTGAAGGGCGCCTTCACCGTGCCCGGCGACGGTTCGCTGGATTTCGAGGCGATCGTGAAGCGGCTGGCCTCCTATGGTTATGAGGGCTGGTTCGTGGTCGAGGCCGAGCAGGACCCGAAGAAGGCCCCGCCGCTGGAATGGTCGACCAAGGGCAACAAGGAGCTGCACCGCGTCATGGCGGCGGCCGGTTATCAGGTCGTCTGACCCTGGAAGATGGGCACATTGCCCATCCTACAGGCAGGCCTTGCGCTTGCGGTAAACGGTAGGATGGGCAATCTGCCCATCTTCCCCTATTGCGCCGCGATGTCGCGTTGCCCGGTCAGGGCGCGTTCGCTGACCGCCGACAGGGCCAGGGCGGCGGCGCCATGGGCCCAGAGCAGGTCGCCCCAGGCGTGGATCTCGATCGGCGGCTGCGGGCGGCCGGAGTTGATGACGAGGTCGCGCATCTCGGCCAGGGTTTCGGCGGCATAGAGGTAGTCGTATTTCATCCGCTCGCCCGACAGGATGATCAGCGCCGGGTCGAAGAGGTTGACCACATTGGCAAGTCCCAACGCCAGATAGCGCCCGGCCCGGCGGAAGATCGAGCGGGCCGTGGCATTGCCCGCCTTGGCATGCTGGTAGAGGCTCTCCAAGAGCACCGGCACCGAGGGGCTTTGCTGGTGGTTGAGGTTCAGCGCCGTCATCGCCTCGCGCGCCAGGGCATAGTCGGCGACATAGGCCTCGAGACAGCCCCGCTGGCCGCAGCGGCAGAGCGCGCCGTCGAGCTGCACCTTGGTGTGCCCCAGTTCCAGCCCCAGCCGCTGCGCGCCGCGGTAGATCCGGTGGTTCATCACGAAGCCCATGCCGACGCCATGCTCGATCGTCACCACGGCGAAATCCGGCAGGCTGCGCCCGGCGCCGAACCAGAGCTCGGCCAGGGCCACCATATTGGCGTCATTGTCGATATAGACCGGCAGGCCGGTGCGGGCCTGGGCGGCGGCGGCCAGCGGCACGGCGCGTTCGGTCAGGGTGGAAGACCAGTGCACCATCCCCTCGGCATGGTCGATGAAGCCGGGCACGCCGACGCCGATCCCCGACAGCGCGGCGCGGCCGATCCCGGCCTTGGCGCAGACCCGGTCCAGAAGGATCTCGATCGCGTCCAGCATCTCGGCCAGCGTGGTCGGGCCCGGCTCGCGCGCAATCACGTCATCGGCCAGCATGTTGCCGGCGAAATCCACCACAACGGCGGTATGTTCGCGGTCCGAAAGCTTCATGCCCACGACGTGATGCGCGGCCCCTCGCACGCCCAGGGCCACCGCCGGGCGGCCACGGCCGCTTTCGGTCTCGCGCGGGGCGGCCACTTCCTCGATCAGGCCGGCCTCGATCAGCTCCGAGGTGATCGTGGTCACCGTGGCGGGGCTGACACCGATGTCCTTGGCCAGCTGCACCCGGGCGATCAGCCCCAGGGCGCGAATCCGGTCGAAGATCTGCTGGCGCAGCGGGCGCATCTGTTCGGACCAGGCCGCGATCAGCGGGCCGCAGCCCTGCCGCAGCTCCTCCTCAGATGATCCGGACTCTGGCCTGCGCATTTATTCACATTCCGAACGAAAGCAAGCGCCTTCGGTCACCTTTCCTGCCATAATTGCCGCGATGCAGCAACGATTTCGCCCGAAATCGTGCCTCACACAGATTGGCGCATCAATTTTATTTTGACAACTGAATTTATTAGCGGCAATTTCCGCTCAGTCCCGGCGAATCTGCGGGGACGGCCATACGCTGGCCGCATCCATGGGAGGATTTAAATGCGTAAGGTACTTTTGGTCGCACTTCTGGCCGCAACGAGCCTTTCCACCGCTGCTTACGCGGGTGGCAAAAAGATCGGCGTGTCCTGGGCTTCGTTCCAGGAAGAGCGCTGGAAAATTGACGAAGCCGCCATCAAGGCCGCCATCGAAGCGGCGGGCGACACCTATATTTCCGCTGACGCACAGTCTTCGTCGGAAAAGCAGCTCAATGACGTCGACGCGCTGATTTCGCAGGGCGCCAATGTGCTGGTCATCAACGCCTGGGACAAGGACGCCATCGGGCCGGCCATCGAGAAGGCCGCTGCCGAAGGCATTCCGGTCATCGGCTATGACCGCCTGATCGAAGACAACCGCACCTTCTATCTGACCTTCGACAACATCGGCGTCGGCAAGATCATCGCCACCGAAGTGATGAAGGCCCAGCCCAAGGGCAATTATGCCATCATCAAGGGCGATGCGGGCGACCCGAACGCCGGCTTCCTGCTGCAGGGCATGATGTCGGTCATCGGCGATGCGGTGAAGTCGGGCGACATCAAGATCGTCGGCGAGTCGTTCTCGGACGGCTGGAAGCCGGAGAATGCCCAGAAGAACATGGAGCAGATCCTCACCGCCAACGACAACAAGGTCGATGCGGTTCTGGCTGAGAACGACGGCATGGCCGGTGGCGCTGCTGCCGCTCTGGCCGCGCAGGGCCTGACGGTTCCGTTGGGCGGTCAGGACGGCGACAAGGCCGCCATCAACCGCGTGGCGCGTGGCACCCAGACCGTTTCGGTCTGGAAAGACAGCCGCGCGCTTGGCAAGGCTGCCGGCGAGATCGCCGCTGCCCTGGGCGAGGGCACCACGATGGACAAGATCGCCGGTGTGACCAAGTTCTCGGACGGCCCGAAGAAGGTCGAGATGAACGCGATCCTGCTGACGCCGACCGCGCTGACCAAGGACACGCTGAACCTCGCCATCGACGCGGGCTACATCACCAAGGCCGAGGCCTGCGAAGGCGCCCTGCCCGACGTGGCCGCCTGCAAGTAAGGCTTGCGCCTGATCCCCGGCGCCATCTTCGGGTGGCGCCGGTCTGCCTTTTCCAGGGCTGATCCGGGTTTGGGATCCGGACAAGCAGCCCGAAGCAGGACGCCGCGGCACCATGCCATGCCCTGCCACATGAAAATACATCGTTTCAATGGTCCGACCAAGAGGAGGATGAGCGCATGAGCGATCATACCCGACCGACCACCCCGCTGGGTGCCAGCGACACCCATGCCCACCCCGTCCAGCGTTTCCTGAAAGCCACCGAGATCGACACCCGCCTTCTGGGCATGGCCGGCGCGCTGCTGGCGATCTGGCTTGGCTTTCACTTCTACGGCGTGATCTTCCGTGACGGCGGTTCGTTCCTGACGCCGCGCAACCTGTGGAACCTGTCGGTCCAGACCTCCTCGATCGGGATCATGGCGACGGGGATGGTGCTGATCATCGTCACCCGCAACATCGACCTGTCGGTCGGTTCAGTGCTGGGCTTCACCGCGATGATCATGGGCGTGCTGCAGGTCAATATCCTGCCGCAGTATCTTGGCCTTGGCCATCCGATGATCTGGGTGATCACGGTCATCGTCGGCATGTTGCTGGGGCTTGTGGTCGGGGCGGCCAATGGCTGGCTGATCGCCTATCGCGGCATCCCCTCCTTCATCGTCACCTTGGGCGGCCTGATGTTCTTCCGCGGCGCGGCTTTCCTGGTCGCCAATGGCAAGACCATCTCGCCGGTCGATGCGGATTTTGCCCTGCTGGGCGGCGGGCCCTATGGCGCCATCGGCTTCTGGGGCAGCTGGATAGTCGGCATCATCGGCTGCATCGGCGTTCTGTTGATGATGCGCTCGGGCCGGGCCAACCGGCAGAAGCACCAGTTCGCGCTGCGCCCGGTCTGGGCCGAGACGCTGATGGCCGTGGTCGGCTGCGGGCTGATCCTCGGGGCGACGCTCCTGGTGAACTCCTACCCCTGGCCGGTCGGCATCGTGAAGAACTATGCGGCCGCCAACAACATCACCGTGCCGCCGGAAGGCCTGTTCATCAGCCACGGCTATGCGATCCCGGTGCTTCTCCTGGCCTTCGTCGGCCTCGCCATGACCTTCCTGATGACCCGCACCCGCTTTGGCCGCTATGTCTTTGCGATCGGCGGCAACCCCGAGGCTGCGGCCCTCGCCGGCATCAACACCAAGTGGATGCTGGTGCGGATCTATGCGCTGATGGGGATGTTGACCGGGCTTTCGGCGGTGGTCTCCTCGGCCCGCCTGAACTCGGCCACCAACGCGCTTGGCGTCTCGGACGAGCTTTACGTCATCGCGGCGGCGGTCATCGGCGGCACCTCGCTGGCCGGTGGTGTCGGCACGATCTACGGCGCGATCCTCGGCGCGCTCGTCATGGAAAGCCTGCGCACCGGCATGGTGCTGATCGGCTTTGACACCGCGATCCAGAGCATGGTGGTCGGCGCGGTCCTCGTCGTGGCCGTCTATGTCGACAACATCTACCGCAGCAAAACCAAGTAAGGGGCGTATCATGGCACAACACGTCAAAGGCACCCCGCTGGTCGAGATGCGCGACATCTCGATCGCGTTCGGCGGGATCAAGGCGGTCGATCACGTCACGATCGACCTGCACCCCGGCGAGGTCGTGGGCCTCTTGGGTCACAACGGCGCCGGCAAGTCCACCCTGATCAAATGCCTGTCGGGCGCCTACAAGGCCGACAGCGGCCAGATCCTGATCAACGGCCAGGAGGTCGAGATCAACAACCCGCGCGACGCCCGCGCCCAGAACATCGAGACGATCTACCAGACCCTCGCGCTGGCTGACAATCTGGACGCCGCCTCGAACCTCTTTCTCGGGCGGGAACTGGTCTCGGCACGCGGTTTCCTCGATGAAAGCGCGATGGAGGCCGAGACGCGCAAGATCATGGGCCGTCTCAACCCGAACTTCCGCAAGTTCAACGTTCCGGTCTCGGCCCTGTCGGGCGGGCAGCGCCAGTCGGTCGCCATCGCCCGCGCGGTCTATTTCAACGCCAAGATCCTGATCATGGACGAACCGACCGCCGCCCTCGGCCCGCACGAGACGCAGATGGTTTCGGACCTGATCGAGGAGCTGAAGGCGCAGGGCCTCGGCATCTTCCTGATCGAGCATGACATCCACAACGTCATGAAGCTCTGCGACCGCGCCTCGGTGATGAAGAACGGCCAACTGGTCGGCACGGTGAATGTCGACGAGGTGACCGACGAGGATATCCTGGGGATGATCATCCTCGGCAAGAAACCGGCAAAGGCTTTGTGATGTATATCGGACTGGACCTCGGCACGTCGGGCCTCAAGGGCATTCTCATCAACGACGATCAGAAGGTGCTGGCGGAAGCCACCTCCCCCCTGACCGTCGAACGCCCGCATGAGGGCTGGAGCGAGCAGGCCCCCGACAGCTGGATCACCGCCGCCGAGGCGGTGATGGACAAGCTTGCCGCCTTCGGGCTGGGGTCGGTGCGCGGCATCGGGCTTTCGGGCCATATGCATGGGGCGACCCTGCTCGATGCCGCCGATGACGTGCTGCGCCCCTGCATCCTGTGGAACGACACCCGTTCGCACGAGGAAGCGGCGGAACTCGACGATGACCCGATCTTCCGCCGCCTGACCGGCAATATCGTGTTTCCGGGCTTCACCGCGCCGAAACTCGTCTGGGTGCGCCGGCATGAGCCGGCCATCTGGGACAAGGTCGCCAAGGTCCTGCTGCCGAAAGATTACCTGCGGCTCTGGCTGACCGGCGAACATGTGGGCGAGATGTCGGATGCCGCGGGCACCGCCTGGCTCGACACCGGCAAGCGCGACTGGTCGGACGATCTGTTACAGGCCACCGGCCTTTCGCGCGGGCAGATGCCCCGGCTGGTCGAAGGCTCGCAGGTTTCGGGCAACCTGCGCGGCGAACTGGCCGGGCGCTGGGGCCTGCCCAAGGCCGTGGTCGTGGCGGGCGGCGGCGGCGACAATGCGGCCTCGGGCGTCGGCGTCGGCGTGGTCAAGGCGGGACAGGCTTTCGTCTCGCTCGGCACCTCGGGCGTGCTTTTTGCGGCCAATGACGGCTATCAGCCGGACCCGGCCACCGCTGTCCATACCTTCTGCCATGCCCTGCCCAACACCTGGCACCAGATGGGCGTGATCCTGGCCGCCACCGATGCCCTGAACTGGTATGCCAAGCTCGTGGGCCAGGATGCCGCCACCCTGACCGGCGAGGTCGGCCCCCTGCAAGCCCCCGGCAAGGCGCTGTTCCTGCCCTATCTCGGCGGCGAGCGCACGCCTTTGAACGACAGCGCCATTCGCGGCGCGCTGATCGGGCTGGAACACCAGACCGACCGTGCCGCCGGCACCCGCGCCGTGCTGGAGGGCGTCACCTTCGCCTTCCGCGACAGCCGCGATGCGCTGGCCGCCACCGGGACCAAGCTGGAGACCCTGCTCGCCGTCGGTGGCGGCTCGCGCTCGGACTACTGGCTGAAGGCGATTGCCACGGCGCTGGATTGCCCGGTGCTGGTGCCGGCCGCCGGTGACTTTGGCGGCGCGCTCGGCGCTGCGCGCCTTGGCATGATGGCCGCCACCGGCGCCGGGGCAGAGATCGCCACCATGCCGCCCATCGCCCGCACCATCAACCCCGACACCAGCCTGACCGCCGCCTTCGACGCCGGTCATGCCCGATACCGCGCAGCGCAAGCCGCGATCCAGAACCTAAGTCACTGAGGACGCCATGACCGATTTTTTCAAGAACATCCCCGCTGTCACCTATGAAGGCCCGGACAGCACCAATGAATATGCCTTCCGCCATTACAACCCCGACGAGATCGTCATGGGCAAGCGGATGGAGGACCATCTGCGCTTTGGCGTCGCCTATTGGCACTCCTTCGCGTATCAGGGCCATGACCCCTTCGGCGGCCAGACCCTGCTGCGCCCCTGGTTCGGCGAGACGCTGGAACTGGCCAAGCTGAAGGCCGATGTGGCGTTTGAGATGTTCGACATCCTGAACGCGCCCTTCTACTGCTTCCACGACGCCGATGTGCGCCCCGAAGGTGCCACCTTCAAGGAAAGCACCCGCAACCTCGAAGCCGTGGTCGATTACCTTGGTGAGAAGCAGGCCAGCCACAAGACGCAGCTTCTGTGGGGCACGGCCAACATGTTCTCCAACCGGCGCTGGATGTCGGGGGCGGCGACCAACCCCGATCCGGACGTCTACGCCTATGCCGCCGCCACGGTGAAGGCGAACATGGATGCGACCCACAAGCTGAACGGCGCCAACTACGTCCTCTGGGGCGGGCGCGAGGGCTATGAGACCCTGCTCAACACCGACCTCAAGGCCGAGCGCGAGCACGCCGGGCGCTTCCTGCAGCAGGTGGTGGAATACAAGCACAAGATCGGCTTCAAGGGCACGATCCTGATCGAGCCGAAGCCGCAGGAGCCGTCCAAGCACCAGTATGACTATGACGTGGCAACGGTCTACGGCTTCCTCGTCCAGTTCGGGCTGGAAAAGGAAGTGAAGCTGAACATCGAACAGGGCCATGCGATCCTGGCCGGGCACTCCTTCGAGCATGAACTGGCGCTGGCCTCGGCGCTTGGCATCCTCGGCTCGATCGACATGAACCGGAACGACTACCAGTCCGGCTGGGACACCGACCAGTTCCCCAACAACACCCCGGAAATGGCGCTGGCCTATTACGAGGTGCTGAAGAACGGCGGCTTGCACACCGGCGGCACCAACTTCGACGCCAAGATCCGCCGCCAGTCGCTCGACCCCGAGGATCTGATCCTCGGCCATGTCGGCGGCATGGACACCTGCGCCCGCGCGCTGAAGGCCGCTGCCGCCCTCTTGGAAGACGGCAGCCTCGAGAAGGCCCGTGACGAGCGTTACGCTGGCTGGCAGACCCCGGCCGCACAGGCGATGCTGAAGGGCGGGCTGGCCGAGGCCGCCGCCCGCGTCACCACCGAAGGGCTGGAACCGCAGCCGAAATCCGGCCGTCAGGAGCGGCTCGAGAACCTCTGGAACCGCTTCGTCTGAGGCAGGAACAGAACCGGGGACCTGCGCCTGTCGCGGGCCCCGGGGCTCTGCCCCGGACCCCGGAGTATTTGGGCAAAGAGCAAATGGGGGGTGCGGGGGGATGCTGCGTCGCGAATTTCTGAGGGCCGGCGTGGCCTTGGCCTTGCTGGGCGGAACCGGATCTCTGCGCGCCGAGGCGGCAGACCGGGGTGCCGTGGCGCAGAAGGTGCTGGAGACCTGGTACAAGCTGGCGCTGGAACTGGTGCGCCATACGCCGACCTATACGCCGCCGGTGGCCAGCCGGACCCTCGCCTATCTGGGCGTGGCGAATTTCGAGGCGCTGGCCAGCGGCGATGCGACGCTGAAAAGCCTCGTCGGGCAGTTGCACGGACTGGACGCCCTGCCGCCGCGGATGGCGGGGCAGGATTATGACACGGCGGTGATCCTCAACCAGGTGATGGACCTGCTGATCCATGACCTCTTCTCCAACACCGGGCCGACCGGGCAGCACGCGATGGAAAGCCTGACCAAGCGGCTGACCGACCAAGCGGCGGCGGGGGTGGCGCCGGCGGTGGTCGAGGCGAGCCGCGCCTATGGGGCCGCGCTGGCCCGGGCCGTGCTGGACTGGAGCCGCAGCGACGGCGGCGCCGTCATCGACAACATGGGCTTTCCGCGCAGCTTCACCCTCAACCCGGCGCCGGGGCACTGGCGCCCGACCTCGACCATTGTGCTGCAGCAGGCGCCGCTTCTGCCCGACTGGGGCAAGAACCGCCCCTTCGCCATGCCCGCCGTCGAGAATTGCGCCCTGCCGCCGCCCCTGCCCTTCTCGGAGGACAAGGGCTCGGCCTTCTATGCCGAGGCGCTGGAGGTCTATCAGACCTCCAAGTCCCTGAGCGACGAGCAGAAATCCATCGCGCGCTTCTGGTCGGACGATGCGATGCTGTCCTTTACCCCGCCCGGCCACTGGACCGCGATCCTGAACCAGGCGGCGGCGGAGAAGGCGATGGGCCTGACCGACCATGTCGAGGCGCTGGCCCGGATGGGGATTGCAATGGCCGATGCCTTCATCGGCTGCTGGGCCTCGAAGTTCCAGTATGACCTGATCCGCCCGGTGACCTATATCAAGAAGGTCATCGACCCGACCTGGGAGACCATGCTGACCACGCCGCCCTTCCCGGAATACCCTTCGGGCCATTCGACGCAATCGGGGGCAGCGGCGGCGCTGCTGACCCATCTTTTCGGCGACAATTACGACTTCACCGATGAAAGCCCGACGCCGGACGGCTCGCCCCTGCGGCATTTCCCGAGCTTCGTTGCGGCTTCGAACGAGGCGGCGATCTCGCGGCTCTATGGCGGCATCCATTTCCGCCATGCCATCGAACAGGGCCAGGTCCAGGGCCGCTGCATCGCGGGCTATGCGATTGCCCTGAAGACGCGGGCGTGACCATGCGCCCGCTGATCCTCGCCCTTGCCCTGCTGCCGGCACCTGCCCTGGCCGACACTTCCGCGGCACCCGTGACGGGCCCGGCCAACGCGATCGCAACACCGGCGGCCCCCGCCCTGCCCCCGCCCGTCATCCCCCGCTTCATCGACGAGACCGAGACCGCCGGCATCACCAGCAATTACGCGGGCGACTGGCAGTTCATGACCGGCGGCGGGGTCGCGGCCTTCGACTGTTCGGGCGATGGCAAGCCGGAGCTTTACCTTGCCGGCGGCACCGAGCCGTCGAAGCTTTACCGCAACGATAGTGCGATCGGCGGGGCCTTGAAGTTCACGCTTATTTCCTCGGGGGCCGAGATGGACCGGGTGACCGGGGCCTATCCTCTGGACATCGACGGCGACGGCATCCTGGATCTGGTCGTGCTGCGCTCGGGCGAGGATGTCGTGATGAAGGGCGAGGGCAATTGCCATTTCCACCGCGCCAACGAGGCCTGGGGCTTTGACGGCCGCGACCTCTGGTCCACCGCCTTCGCCGCCACCTGGGAGAAGGGGCAAAGCTGGCCGACGCTGGCCATCGGCACCTATATCGACCGCTTGCAGGAGGATTTCCCCTGGGGGTCCTGCACCGACAATGCGCTTTATCGGGCGAAGGGCGCGGGCTTTGCGGCAGCGCTGCCCCTGAAGCCCAGCTATTGCAGCCTGTCGATGCTGTTCACCGACTGGAACCGCTCGGGCACGCCCTCGCTTCGCGTCTCCAACGACCGCGAGTATTACAAGGGCGGCACCGAGCAGATGTGGCATGTGAACCCTGGCCAGCCACCGGCGCTTTACACCGCGGCGGAGGGGTGGAAGCCCCTGAAGATCTGGGGCATGGGGATTGCCAGTTCCGATGTGAACGGCGACGGCTACCCGGATTACTTCCTGACCTCGATGGCCGACAGCAAGATGCAGGTTATCGCCGGCAAGCCTGATATGGCGACCTTCAAGGACGTGGCCTTTGCCCGCCATGCGATTGCGCAGCGCCCCTATACCGGCGGCGATATCCACCCCTCGACCGGCTGGCATGCCGAGTTTCAGGATGTGAACAACGACGGGCGGCAGGATCTGTTCGTGGCCAAGGGCAATGTCTCCGCCATGCCGGATTTCGCGATGAAGGACCCCAACAACCTGATGTTGGCCCAGCCGGATGGCAGTTTCTACGAGGCGGGCGACAAGGCCGGGGTGGCGAGCATGCGGCAATCGCGCGGCGCCTCGGTGGTGGATCTGAACGGCGACGGGCAGATGGATCTGGTGGTAGTCAACCGCAACGAGGGCGCGCAGGTCTGGCGCAATGCGGGTGAAGGGACCAATGGCGAGAAGCTCGGCCACTGGCTGCAGCTGGCGCTGCATGAGCCGGGTGCCAACCGCGACGCGATCGGCGGCTGGATCGAGGTGCGGGTCGCTGACACGGTTCAGCAGCGCGAGATCACCAGCGGCGGCGGTCATGCCGGCGGGCAACTCGGCTGGTGGCACTTTGGCCTTGGGGCCGCGACGGAAGCCGAGGTCCGAGTGATCTGGCCAGATGGCACGGCAGGCGACTGGGCCAAGGTGAGCGCGGATGGCTTCTATGACCTGACCCGCGATCAGGCGCCGGCCCGGCACTGAGCCCCGAATTTTCTGCGAAAATTCTGGCCCGGTCCTGACCTGTCGTGACTTTTCTCACCCCCGGAGGATTTCACACCCTCCGGACCACCCGTGGGATATTTGGGTCAAGGTGAAGGGGTATTCGGGCGCGCCGCTGAATTGCGCTTTGCCCAAATACTCATTCTTCTTGCGCGGGTTCAGCCGAGAAGGTCGGTGATCACCGCCACACCGGGCGGCATCGGGCCGCCGAAGGCGCGCAGTTCGGTCGTGGCGTCGGAGAGTTTGACCTCGCGCGCCACGATGGGGCGGACGTCGACAGCACCAGTCTCGATCAGCGAGAGAAGCGACGGGTAGCGCCAGGCCGGCATGCCGCGGGTGCCGTAAAGTGCCAACTGCTTCATGTAGACCGCGTTCATGTTGACGGTCATCCGCGCGGTGTGGCCGGTGGGCAGGCCAACCTGGACATGGCGGCCGAGCGGGCGCAGGCATTCGATCGAGGCGTTGACGGTGGCCTCGGTCCCCAGGGCCTCGATCGAGACATGGGCGCCGCCGCCGGTGGCTTCGATGATGCGGGCGGCGGTGTCGCCTTCGGCGGCGTTGATCGCCGCCTCGGCGCCGAGCGATCTGGCATGGGCCAGGCGTTCGGGCACCACATCCACCGCCACGACCCGGGCACCGAGCGCCTTGCCGATCAAGAGGGCGGAGAGGCCGATGCCGCCGGTGCCATGGACGGCCAGCCACTCGCCCGCCTGGATCGCGGCGCGGCCGGTCAGGGCGTGGTAGGCCGTGGTCACCCGGCAGCCGAGGCCCGCGGCCAGCGTGGGCGTCAGGAAATCGGGCAGGCGCGTGAGGTTATGGGCATGCGGCACCGAGACATATTCCGCCCAGGCCCCCGGCTCGCCAAAGCCCGGCACACGCTGCGCCCGGCAGGTCGTGGTCTGGCCAGAGCGGCATTCGGGGCATTCGCCGCAGGCGAGGATGAAGGGCGCGATGATCCTGTCGCCGACCTGCCAGCGCGCAAGGGGGCCAACCGCCACCACCTCGCCGGAATATTCATGGCCGGGAATGGCGCCGGGCTTGACCTTGGGATGTTCGCCGACCCAACCATGCCAGTCGCTGCGGCAGACGCCGCAGGCCAGCACCTTGACCACGACGCCATCCGGCTCGCAGACCGGGTCCGGCACGGTCTCAAGGCTCAGATCGGCCTTGTAGTCTCGGATCACAGCGGCGCGCATAGGTTCCTCCCCCGTTTCGCACAGGGGTGCCGCATCGCGCCGCGAGGGTCAAGTCAGGATGGGCGATGCGCCCATCTTGGTCAGAGGATCTCGACCTTGTAGCCTTCGATGACCGTATTGGCCAAGAGCTTCTCGCACATCGCCTTGACCGAGGCCTCGGCGGCAGCTTCGTCGGTCTCGGCCAGATCGAGTTCGATCACCTTGCCCTGGCGCACCCCGTTGACCCCGGAAAACCCCAGCGTCCCCAAGGCAAAGCGCACGGCCTCACCCTGCACATCCAGCACCCCGGCCTTGAGCATGACGGTCACACGGGCTTTCATTTCATTCCTCCGGAGGTGTTGGATGGGCGGGTTCAGTTGATCAGGGTCGGTTTCGGCGCATGGGTGACGTTGGAGGGCAGAACCCCCAGACGCCGCGCGAGTTCGGTATAGACATCGGCCAGCGGCCCCGGTTCCGGGCTCGAGGCCGCGCCTTCGCTGCGGCGCAGGTCCCAGAGGCGGCAGCTGTCGGGGCTGATCTCGTCGGCCACGATCAGGCGCATGTAATCGCCCTCCCAGATCCGGCCCACTTCGATGCGGAAATCGGCCAGGCGGATGCCGACGCCCAGCATCACGCCGGAGAGGAAGTCGTTCACCCGCAAGGCCAGTGCGATGATATCGTCCAGATCCTGCTGGCTGGCCCAGCCGAAGGCGATGATATGCTCTTCCGAGACCAGAGGCGCGTTCAGCCGCGGATCCTTGTAGTAATATTCGACGATCGGTCGCGGCAGCGCCGTACCCTCGGGGATGCCCAGGCGGCTGGACAGATCGCCGGCGGCAAAGTTGCGCACCACAACCTCCAGGGGCACGATCTCGGCCTCGCGCACCAGCTGTTCGCGCATGTTGATGCGGCGGATGAAATGCGTCGGCACCCCGATCGAGTTCAGGCCGGCCATGAAGAATTCCGACAGCCGGTTGTTGAGCACGCCCTTGCCTTCCGAGGCGAGGTTCTCGCCCTCGGTCGCGGTCGGGCCAGCGGCGCCCTCGTCCTTGAAATACTGCACGAGCGTGCCCGGCTCCGGCCCTTCGTAAAGGATCTTCGCCTTGCCCTCGTAAATCTTCTTGCGCCGTGCCATGAACGCTCCGAACCCATGAGGGGCGCGCGCTTGCCCTGAGCGGCACCCAAGGCGCCGGCCCCTCTTCATTGCGCGCTATATGCCATGACCCGGCCCCCGGCAAGGCGGAACGGCCCGCAAGCCCCGGCAGAAGCCCGGCGGGGCAGGAAATGCCGCGGCTTCCTCTTGCGGTAAGGCCCTGCGAAAGGCATATGGAAGGGGAAACAAACGTGCAGCCGAGGGCCAGACCATGACCACATTCGACGACCGCGCCAATGCTTTTGAAAACAAGTTCGCCCATGATTCCGAAATGCAGTTCCGTGCCGAAGCGCGGCGCAACAAGCTTCTTGGCCTCTGGGCCGCGGGCCTGATGGGCAAATCCGGCGACGAGGCTGCCGCCTATGCGATGGAAGTGGTGAACGCCGATTTCGAAGAGGCCGGCACCGAAGACGTGGTGCGCAAGGTTGCGGGCGATCTGGCCGGCAAGGCCTCGGCCGACGAGGTGCGCAAGCAACTGGCCGATCTGCTGCCCGTCGCCAAAGCCCAGCTGATGACCGAACTCTGATCACGGCCCGACGACTTACGGCCCTCTCTTGAACAAGGAACGCCCCATGGCCCAGGATCTTCTGTCCCGCCTTCTGTCCGAGCGCGACTGGCTTTTGGCCGATGGCGCCACGGGGACCAATCTGTTCAACATGGGCCTCTCCTCGGGCGAGCCGCCCGAGTTCTGGAACATCGAAAAGCCCGACAATATCCGCACCCTCTACCGGGGTGCGGTCAATGCCGGGTCGGATCTGTTCCTGACCAATTCCTTCGGCGGCAATGCGGCGCGTCTGAAGCTGCACAATGCGCAAGGCCAGGTGCGCGAGCTGAACCGCGTTGCGGCCAGCCTTGGCCGCGAGATTGCCGATGCCGCCGGGCGCCCGGTGGTCGTGGCGGGCTCGATGGGTCCGACCGGCGAGATTTTCCAGCCGATGGGCAGCATGACCCATGAGCTGGCGGTGGAGATCTTCCAGGAACAGGCCGAGGCGCTGAAAGAAGGCGGCGCGGATGTGCTCTGGATCGAGACCATGTCCGCCTTCGAGGAATATGCCGCCGCAGCCGAAGCCGCGACGAAGGCGGGCCTGCCCTGGGCCGGCACGATGAGCTTTGACACCGCCGGGCGGACGATGATGGGGATCACCTCATCGGGCCTCGCCGCGATGGTCGAAAAGCTGCCGCATCCGCCGATCGCCTTTGGCGCCAATTGCGGCGTGGGCGCCTCGGACCTGATGCGCACGGTTCTGGGGTTCGAGGCGACAGGAACCTCGCGCCCGATCATCGCCAAGGGCAATGCCGGCATTCCGAAGTACCACGAAGGCCATATCCATTACGATGGCACGCCGGAACTGATGGCCGAATACGCCGTTCTGGCCCGCGATTCCGGGGTCAAGATCATCGGCGGTTGCTGCGGGACGATGCCAGAGCACCTCGCCGCGATGCGCGCCGCGCTGGAGAGCCGGCCGAAAGGGCCGAAGCCCGGGCCGGAGGATATCCAGGCCAAGCTGGGGGCCTTCTCTTCGGCCTCGGATGGCACGGGTGACACCTCGGGCGACCCCAAGCGCGAACGCCGCGGGCGCCGCGGCTAGGCCTTGTGTGAGGAAAGGTAGGATGGGCAATCTGCCCATCTTCGGGACTTCCGGAGGTCTGGAAGATGGGCAGATTGCCCATCCTACAAACCAAGGTCGAGTTGGTCCCCCGCCCGCGCCGGGCATCTGAACAGATCGGTACGCAGCGGCGGCAGCGGCCCTTCGAGGCCCAGCCGCGCGCGTGCGACATGAAAGCGCCGCTTCATCAGCGCGGCCCAGATCCCCTGCCCCTTGAACCTTTGGCCCCAGGTCGCATCGTAATCCTTGCCGCCGTGCAATTCGCGCACCCGCGCCATCACCTTGGCCGCCCGGTCCGGGTAATGCGCCGCCAGCCAGTCTTGAAACAGGGGCGAAACCTCGCGCGGCAGGCGCAGGCTGATATAGCTTGCGGCCACGGCCCCCGCCTCGGCCGCGGCGTCGAGGATCGGTTCCATCTCGTGATCCGACAGGCCCGGGATCAGGGGCGACACCATGACCCGCACCGGCACCCCGGCCTGCGAGAGCCTGCGGATCACCTCCAGCCGGCGCTTCGGGCTGGCAGCGCGCGGCTCCATCCTGCGGGACAGGTCGGCGTCGAGTGTGGTGACCGAGATCCCGACCCGCGTCAGCCCGGCCTCGGCCAGGGGGCGCAACAGGTCCAGGTCGCGTTCGATCAGCGTGCCCTTGGTGGTGATGGCCACCGGGTGCCGAAAGGCCAGAAGCACCTCCAGCACCTCGCGCATCACGCGGTATTCGGCCTCGATCGGCTGATAGGGGTCGGTGTTGGTGCCAAGGGCGATGGTGGCGACCTTGTAGGACTTCGACCGCAGCTCGCGCTCCAGCACCTTGCCGATGCCGGGCCGCGCCACCAGCCGGGTTTCGAAATCAAGCCCCGGCGAGAGGTTCAGATAGGCATGGGTCGGCCTGGCAAAGCAGTAGATGCAGCCATGTTCGCAGCCGCGATAGGGGTTGATCGAACGGTCGAAGGGCAGATCGGGCGAGGTGTTGTAGGTGATGGCCGAGCGCGGGTTTTCCATCCGGGTCTCGGTGCGCACGAGATGCTCTTCCTCCGGGATATCCCAGCCGTCATCATAGGCCACCCGCGAGGTGCCTTCAAAGCGCCCGGTGTCATTGCTGCCCGCGCCCCGCGCGCGCAGCCTTTGGCCGGGAAGGATGCTGCTGTCCTTGGAGGTCATCGCACCAGATTAGAACATTCCACGAACGCGGCCAAGCCCTCATGACAGCTGGGCGTGGCAGGGCGATTTCAGATCCGGCACCAACTCCACCGGCATCACCTGAAACTCGTAGACCAGAAGCGTGCTGAACCCGCGCAGAACCGAAAATTCGTAATGGCCATAGGGCAAGCCGTAGCCTTGACGCGGGGAGGTGCTGATCCAGAAACGTCCATCGCTGGGGAGCCGCATCTGCCAGACATTGACGCCGGAAGGGTCCTCGATGCGCCGGGCGCGCACGATCAGGATCTCGCCCGGTGTGAAGGCGCTCAGCCTTGCGTTGATCCCGATGGCGATACCGGGGGCCGCGGGCACCAGATCGCCCAGATGCACCAGCGGAAAGGGGTTTTCGTAAAGCCCGATTCTCCCCTCCTGCGTGTGAGGGGCGGGTTCGCTGCGATCCGTCGGGAAGTCGCAGTAGAACCCGGCCTCGATCTGCATCCCGACCGTGACCTTGGTCAGATAGGCCCGCGCCGGTGAAGCGAGAAGCAGAGCCGCCAGAACCACCATCGCACCGCGCAAACCCAAGCCCTCATCACAACACCCGAGACCATGAGGCTAATCCCGCCGCCCGGCATCGGACAAGCCATTCCTTGCCTGAAAATGTCGCAACTCATCTCTTGCTGTCGGCTTTCATCCGGGGCATGTCGCTAAAGGAAAAGTGGTGCGCCGGCTTTGGCCCCATTGACGTCTAAACGCCCAGAGGAGCCTCAGCATGGCCGACGATGACGAAATCATCCTGTCTGAACTGTCCGATGATGAACTTGTCCTGCAGATGCATGACGACCTCTATGACGGGCTGAAGGAAGAGATCGAGGAGGGTGTCAACATCCTGATCTCGCGCGGTTGGGCGCCCTATGATGCGCTGACCAAGGCCCTGGTCGCCGGCATGACCATCGTCGGCGCCGACTTCCGCGATGGCATCCTCTTCGTGCCGGAAGTGCTGCTGGCCGCCAATGCGATGAAGGGCGGCATGGCCATCCTGAAGCCGCTGTTGATCGCCACCGGCGCGCCGCGCATGGGCAAGATGGTCATCGGTACCGTCAAGGGCGACATCCACGACATCGGCAAGAACCTTGTCGGCATGATGATGGAAGGCGCCGGCTTCGAGGTCAAAGACCTGGGCATCAACAACTCGGTCGAGAAGTATCTCGAGGCGCTGGAAACCGAAAAGCCCGATATCCTCGGCATGTCGGCGCTTCTGACCACCACCATGCCCTATATGAAAGTCGTGATCGACACGATGAAGGAAAAGGGCATGCGCGACGACTATATCGTTCTGGTCGGCGGTGCGCCCCTGAACGAGGAATTCTCCAAGGCAATCGGCGCGGATGCCTATTGCCGCGATGCCGCCGTGGCCGTCGAAACCGCCAAGGCCTATGTCGCGCGCAAGCACAATCGTCCCAACGCCTGATCGCCTGATCGGCCGGCCCTTTCTGCCACGACCCCGGGCCTTCGCGCCCGGGGTTTTGTTTTGCCGCTTGGCTTTTGGCGGCCCGGACCCCATCTTGCGCCAAAGAGGTTCCCATGGCCGACCTGCCCCCCCTGCCCGATGACGCCGCCCTGCCCGATGATGCGACCCTGACCGAGGCCGGCCTGGCCGCCCGGCATCAGGGTCGCATCCTCCTGATCGCCTGTGGCGCCCTGGCGCATGAGGTGCTGGCGCTGGTCAGGGTCAATGGCTGGCGCCACATGGACCTGCAATGCCTGCCGGCCAAGCTTCACCTCTACCCCGAGAAGATCACCGATGAAGTCGCCCGCGTGGTCGAGGAAAACCGCGATGCCTATGCGCGGATCTTCGTGCTCTATGCCGATTGCGGCACCGGCGGGCTTTTGCAGCAAAAGTGCAAGGATCTGGGCGTGGAGATGCTGGAAGGCCCGCATTGTTATTCGTTTTTTGAAGGCAACGCGACCTTCGCCGCCCATCCGGACGAGTTCACCGCCTTCTATCTGACCGATTTCCTCGTCCGCCAGTTCGATGCATTTGTCTGGAAGCCGATGGGGCTGGACCGCCACCCCCAACTGCGCGACATGTATTTCGGCAATTACACCAAGCTGGTCTATCAGGCCCAGACCAATGACCCCGCGCTGGACGCCAAGGCCGAGGATTGCGCCCGCCGCCTTGGCCTCGCTTACGAGCGGCGCTTTACCGGCTATGGCGACCTTGCCACGGCCATGGGCCAGATGGCCAAGGCATGAGCCAGCCTGCCGTCACGCCGGACGATTTCGCCAAGGCTTTCGCCGCGGCCTTTGGCCGTCAGGATGCGGCGGCGCTGGCGGCCATGCTGGTCGAGGATGCCGATGTGCTGAGCCTGACCGGCGCGATGGTCGAAAGTGCCAAGGAGGCACAGGCGGCCTTTGCGGGTGAGTTCGCCGGGATCTTTGCCGCGGCCCGGCTGGTGACCGGCAAGCTGCGGGTCCGCCCGCTGGGGCCGGGTGGGGCGGTGCTGACGCAGAGGTTCGTGGTCAGCGGGGCCACCGACGAAAGGGGCCGCGAATTGCCCCGCTTCGGCGCGCAGCTGACCGCCGTGCTGATCGCCCGCTCCGAAGGCTGGCGCGCGGTCAACCTGATCTTTTCAGCCACCAGCTAGCAGCGAACGGGCTGCGGCACGCGCAGCCTCGGTGATCGTGTCGCCGGCCAGCATGCGGGCGATCTCCTCGATCCGGGCGTCATCGCCGAGGGGGACCACGGTGGAAAGGGTCATATCCTCCACCACCCGCTTTTCCACCCGCCAGTGATGCGCGCCAAGGGCCGCCACCTGCGGCGAGTGGGTGACGACCAGCACCTGCGCCCCGGTCGACAGCTGCGCCAGCCTGCGGCCCACGGCATCGGCGGTGGCGCCGCCGACGCCACGGTCGATCTCGTCGAAGATCAGGGTCAGGCCGGGGGTCTGCCCGGTCAGGCAGACCTTCAGCGCCAGAAGAAACCGGCTGAGCTCGCCACCCGAGGCGATGCGGTTCAGCGGTCCTGCCGGTGCGCCGGGGTTGGTGGCCACGGTGAAGGTGACCTCGTCCTGACCCTCCGGACCGGGCTGGCCTTCAGTAAACTCGGTACGGAAGACCGCGCGCTCCATCTTCAGGGGCGCCAGTTCGGCGGCCATCGCGGCGTCAAGCTTCGCCCCTGCGGCGCGGCGGGCCTGGGACATCGCCTCGGCGCGGCGGGCATAGTCGGCCTCGGCGAGGGCTGCAGCCTGTTTCAGCTTGATCAGCCCGCGCTCGCCGCCATCCAGCGCCTCCAGCCGCGCACGCAGCGTGCCGGCATGGGGACCAAGGTCATCGGGCAGCACGCCGTATTTGCGCGCCAGGGCGCGGATCGCAAAAAGCCGCTCCTCCAGCTTTTCCAAGGCCGCATCGTCGAAATTCAGCGCGGCAAGGCAGCTTTCCACCCCGGCCTGCGCCTCGGACAGTTCCAGCATCGCGCGTTCCAGTGCGGCGAGGGGGGCATCCAGCCGCCCCTCGGCCTTGTCGGCGGTGCCGTTCAGCCAGCGCAGCGCGTCCTGCATCGCAGGGTCGGCGCCCTGTTCCAGCACGGCATAGGCGCGGGAGATATCCTCGCGGATGCGGGCCGCGGCCTGCATCTGGCGGCGGGCCGTGTCCAGCGTGGCCTCTTCCCCGGCCTGGGGGTCCAGCTTGTTCAGCTCGGCCACGGCATGGCGCAGGAAATCCTCTTCCGAGCGGATCGCGGCCAGACGCGCCTCGGCGTCGGCCAGAAGGCGCAGGGCATCGGCCCGGGCCCGCCAGGCCTGCCGCAGACCCGAAAGGTCGAGCCCGGCGAAACTGTCCAGCAAGAGCCTGTGGCCGCGCGGGTTCAAAAGGCCGCGGTCGTCGTGCTGGCCGTGCAGTTCGACCAGCGTGTCCGACAGATCGCGCAGCACCTCGCCCGAGGCGCGGCGGTCGTTGACATAGGCCGTCTTGCGGCCATCGGCCGAATTGGTGCGGCGCAGGATCAGCTCGTCTCCCACCTCCAGCCCGGCCTCTTCCAGCACGGCGCGGGCGGCATGGCCGGGCGGCAGGTCGAAGACGGCGGAAACCTCGCCCTGCGCGGCCCCGGCACGGACCAGATCCGCCCTGCCCCGCCAGCCGAGCACAAAGCCAAGCGCATCCAGCAGGATCGACTTGCCCGCCCCGGTCTCGCCGGTCAGCACATTGAGGCCGGGCTGAAAGTTCAGCTCCAGCCGGTCGATGATCAGCACATCGCGGATATCAAGCGAGCGTAGCATGGTCGTCCGCGGTGGGCTGCGTCACAACCACTCGCCCTTGATGGTCTGGCGGTAGATCGTCGACAGCCAGCTGGTGCCCCGCGCCTCGGGTGCCAGGCCCTGCTTCTTCAGCTGGGCAAAGGCGTCGAGGTAGAAGGGGCTCGATTCGTAGTTGTAGCCGAGGATGGCGCCGGCGGTCTGCGCCTCGTCGGTCAGGCCCAGGGCCAGATAGCATTCGACCAGACGCTCCAGCGCCTCGGCGGTCTGGCTGGTGGTCTGGTAATCCTGCACCACGGTACGGAAGCGGTTGATCGCGGCCGAGTAATGGCCCTGCTTGAGGTAGAAGCGCCCGATCTCCATTTCCTTCGCCGCCAGATGGTCGAAGGCGAGATCGAACTTCAGCATCGCCGATTTGGCATATTCGCTGTTGGGATATTGTTCGATCACCACGCGCAGCGCCTGCAGCGCCTGGAAGGTCAGGCCCTGGTCGCGGCCCACGGCGTCGATCTGGTCGTAATAGGACAGGGCCAAGAGGTAATGCGCGTAGGCGATATCCTCGCCCGCGGGATAGGTGTCGATGTAGCGCTGTGCCGCGACGCGTGATTCTTCATACTGGCGCGACTTGTGCAGCGTGAAGGCCTGCATGATCAGCGCGCGCTTGGCCCATTCGGTATAGGGGTAAAGCCGTTCGACATCCTGGAAATAGGTCAGGGAATCCTTCGGACCCCGCGTCACGAGGACGTTTTCACCCTTCTTGTACAGCTGTTCTGCGGTGTAGCTCTCGATCGGGGCTTCCGGCGGCTTGCCAGTGCCACAGCCCACGAGAAGGCCCATCATCAGCGCCATGCCAAGACCACGCGCTGCGCTCGCCCTTCCGACTGCCATCGTCTCGCCTATCCTCAACCCACCGCAGCCGGGCGTTACGGTCGCCCGACCATCCTTGACGGCTGTCCTAGCACAGAAAAATCCGGGGCGCAAAACGGCTTTCACCGTTGCGTGGGTCGGTTATGCGCAAAGCGGCAGATCACCCCGGTGAACCCCGACCCCCGGCAGCTTTCCGCCCGCCAGATCGTCGCAATCGTCGAAGGCGAAAGCACCGGGAGTCGAGAAAAGCTTGTGCAGCAGGCGGTTGGTCAGCGCATGGCCCGCCCGTTTGCCGGTGTAACGCGCCAAAAGCGGCGCGCCGGCGAGGGAAAGGTCACCCAGGGCATCCAGCATCTTGTGGCGCACCGGCTCGTCGGCATGGCGCAGACCGCCCGGCGTCAGAACCTGGTCGCCGTCGAACACCACCGCATTGTCCATCGTGCCACCCAGGGCCAGACCACGGGCGCGCATCTCGTCCACGTCGGCCTTGCGGCAGAAGGTGCGGGAATCACTCAGCTCGCGCACGAAGGCGCCGTTGGACATGTTCAGACGGCGGGCCTGCTTGCCGATGGCGGCATCGGTGAAGTCGATGCTGAAGTCGATCTCCAGCATCTCGGCCGGCTCCAGCCGCGCCACGGCCTCACCCTCCCGGACCTCGACCGCCTGCAGGACACGGATCGCGCGCGACGGCGCATTCTGCGCCTGCACACCCTTGGCCAGCAGCGCCGCCACGAAGGGCGCGGCCGAACCGTCAAGGATCGGCACTTCCGGCCCGTCGATGTCGATCAGCGCGTTGTTGATCGCAAGCCCGGCCAGTGCCGCCATGATATGTTCGATCGTCGAGACCGAAGCCCCGTCGTCATTGGCGACCAGCGTGCACAGTTTGGAGGGCACGACCGTGTCCCAGCGCGCCGCGATCAGCGCGTCGCCAAAGGTCAGGTCGGTGCGGCGGAAAGCGATGCCATGATCAACCGGGGCCGGACGCACGGTCATGCGCACGGGCTTGCCCGTGTGCAGGCCGAAGCCCTTGAAGGTCACCGCGGATTTGACGGTATTTTGCACCTTAACCTCGATAGCTCTACAGCTTGTGTCAAAGAGGGAAAGCCCCTCTATTCCTTGCTGTCAAATTTAGGTTGCAGACGCAGCAATCTCAACTCACTCTTTGTGACGGAGTGTAACAGAGGTATTTGCCATGTAAGCCGTTGAACTGGAATGGAAAAAGCCCGGGGCGAACCCCGGGCCTTAAGGCTTTGTTACAAGCGGTCAGACAAGCGCTTCAGTTGGCTTGACGGCGCAGGAAGGCGGGAATCTCCATCCGGTCCTGGTCGGCGGAAGCCTCGGGCTCGTCGTCATAGGCGGTGACGGGCGGCTGGGCGCGGCTCGGCTGCATCGCCTCGGCCTGGCTGCCGGCCATCCGGTTGATCAGGCTGCCGATGCCGAAACGCGGGCGCTCGGCGGGCTTGGGGGCGGCCTTCTGGGTCGGCGCGGAATTGCGGGCCATCTGCGGCGCGGCGGGAGCCTTGCTGACGGCGGCCTGCAGGCGGGCCATGGCCTCCGGAGAGGGCGAGCCCATCGGGCGCGGACGCGGCGCGATGAAGTTGGCCGCATCGGCATCCCGCGGGGCCGGCGCCGGGGCCGGGCGCTGTTCGGCGGCAGGCTGCGGGCGATAGGCCGGGGCCGGCATCTCGTCCTCTTCCTGCTCATAGGCCGGTTCGGCCTCGTAATGCTGCTGCACCGGGGCCGGCATGACCGGAGCGGGCTGCTGGGCCACCGGCTGGGTCAGCGGCATCGGCGCTTCGCGGCGCACTTCGGCGCGGACTTCTTGGCGCGGCTCGGGCTGCGACATCGGCTGCGGCTTCAGGGGCTCGTGCATCGGGCGACGCGCGATCGGGGTTTCGGCCTTGGCGGTCTTGATGTCGATGCCGGTGGCCACGACCGAAACGCGCAGCACGCCTTCCATCGAGGTGTCGAGGGTGGAGCCGACGATGATGTTGGCGTCCGGATCGACCTTTTCGCGGATGATGTTGGCGGCTTCGTCCAGTTCGAACAGCGTCAGGTCATAGCCGCCGGTGATGTTGATCAGAACACCCTTGGCGCCATTGAGGCTGATCTCGTCCAGCAGCGGGTTGGCAATCGCCTTCTCAGCCGCCTGGACCGCGCGGTCGTCGCCCGAGGCTTCGCCGGTGCCCATCATCGCCTTGCCCATCTCGTCCATCACGGCGCGCACGTCGGCGAAGTCGAGGTTGATCAGGCCGGGGCGGACCATGAGGTCGGTGACCCCCTTGACGCCCTGGTAGAGCACGTCATCGGCCATCGCGAAGGCTTCGGTGAAGGTGGTGCGTTCGTTGGCCAGCCGGAACAGGTTCTGGTTCGGGATGACGATGAGGGTATCGACGACCTTCTGCAGGGCTTCGATGCCATCCTCGGCTTGCTTCATCCGCTTGTTGCCTTCGAACTGGAAGGGCTTAGTGACGACGCCAACGGTCAGCACACCCAGCTCCCGCGCGGCCTGCGCGATGATCGGCGCCGCACCGGTGCCGGTACCGCCACCCATCCCGGCAGTGATGAAGCACATATGCGCGCCGGCCAGATGGTCGACGATCTGTTCGATCGACTCTTCCGCCGCCGAGGCCCCGACCGAGGGACGGGCGCCCGCGCCCAGACCTTCGGTGACTTTCAGACCCATCTGGATCTTGTTGCCCGCGCGGCTTTGCTGAAGCGCCTGCGCATCGGTGTTGGCGACGACGAATTCGACGCCCTCGAGGTTCTTGTCGATCATGTTATTGACCGCATTGCCCCCGGCGCCACCGACGCCGAAAACCGTGATGCGCGGCTTAAGTTCTTCGCGCTCCGCATTGACTGTCAGGTTCAAAGCCATTTTACGTCCCGCCGTTTCTTGTTGTGGTGCAGCGGCGCCGCGCTGCTTTTTATCGTTAACTCTCACGCCCGGCCCCTGCATTTTGCCCCAAGCATCGAAGCAGAACCCGACTTATCCCCGATTCTACCCACAGTGTGCCTCAAGGTCACGAAAAAATATCAAGTTACCCACAAAATATGGGGAATTTTGCCGGTTGGTCCCCGGCATGTCGACTTAAGGTCTGGATATTGCGGTTTACCAGTTGTCTTTGAACCATTTGAGGGCTCTTTTCAGCGACCTTGCCGGGTAGCGTTCGGCCGGAATGTCGAAATCCCACCACTCGTCCTGCGGGTGCGCCGCGAAAAGACACAGCCCCACGGTCGAGGCGAAGGTCGGACCGGTCGCCGCTTGCGGCAGGCCCTGGACGCGCAGGGGGCGTCCCATCCGGACGCGCTGGCCGAGGATTCGGCTGGCCAGCCCGTCGAGGCCGGGGATCTGGCTGGCGCCGCCGGTCAGGACGATCTGCTGGCTGGGCAGGCTTTCGAAGCCCGCCGCGATCAGGCGCTCGGCGACCTGTTCGAGGATCTCCTCCACCCGCGGCCGGATGATGCCGATCAGCTCGGTGCGGCTGACCTGGCGGCGGTCCTTGTCCCAGTCGCCGCTGTCGCCGCCGATCTCGATCATCTCGCGGTCATCCATGCCGGTGGCGTGGACGCCGCCATGCTTGGTCTTGATCCGCTCGGCCACCGCGGTCGGCACATGCAGGCATTGCGCAATGTCGGAGGTGACGTGATCGCCGCCCAGACGCACCGAATCCGAAAAGATCATGTGCTTCTTCATGAAGATCGAAATGCCGGTCGAACCGCCGCCCATGTCGATGCAGGCCGCCCCCAGCTCGCGCTCGTCTTCCACCAGCGAGGCTATCCCCGAGGCGTAAGAGGAGGAGGCGATCCCGGCGAGGTCGAGGTCACAGCGCTTGATGCAGTAAAGCAGGTTCTGCACCACGGCGGCATCCACCGTCAGAAGGTGCATGTCGCAGGCGAGCCTATTGCCGATCTGCTCGCGCGGGTCGCCAAGGCCAGAGCGGTGGTCGAGGGCGAAGTTGACCGGCTGGGCATGGATCACCTCGCGCCCTTCGCCGATGTCAGGCAGATCGCAGGCCGAAAGCACGCGGGCCACGTCGTTTTCCTTGACGACCGTATCCTGCAGCTCGATCTCGCCGGCCAGGCCATAGCTGCGCGGCTCGCCGCCCGAGAAGCAGGCAATGACGTGATCGACCCGCACATTGGCCATCTTCTGCGCCGCCTGAACCGCGGTGCGGATGGCGCGCTCGGTCTCGTTCATCGCCGAGATCTCGCCAAAGCGAACCCCGCGCGATTTGGTGGTGGCAGCCCCGATCACCCGGAAGTTCGACTGCCCGGCCATCGAACCCACGCCATCCGGCTCCACCCCCTCTTCGAACCCGTCGAAGCGCAGGATGAGGCAGGCGATTTTCGAGGTGCCCACATCCAGAATCGCGATCACCCCCCGTTGCAGGGCGGCTTTACGCATGTTCCGCATGGCGCGCTGAGACTGGTAAAGATCGGTCATGTCTTTGACTCCGAGGGAATTTTGAGGCCTTGGGACTGACGCAGCGCCAAAAGCGCCTGCGGGGTAAGACGAAGGACGGGGCGCAGGGGGTTGCGCAAATCAACGGAAACAATGTCACGGGCCAGAATATGTTCGGCCTGGTCGAGGGCGATCAGCCGCTCCACCGCGGCCACCGGGCCATCGGCCGGCAGAAAGATGCGCTGGTCACGGTCCAGCACCAGATCCCAGCGGCGCTCCGAGACGCGGACAAGGCCGCGGATCCGCGCGCCGAGCGGGCTTGCGGCTTGCAGGACGGCGCGCGCCTCGACCACGGCGGCATCGGCGCCGTCGCCCGCCACCAGCGGCAGGTCGGCCCGGTCGGCGCGGTCGGCAATGCCCGCGATCCGGTGGCCGTCGGCATCCAGCAGCATCAGCCCCTGCCCCGTGCGCCAGACCCAGGCGGGCTTGCGTTCGGTGATGGTGACCTGCAGGACATTGCCCGCCGCCAGCCGGACCACGGCGCTCGCCACGGCGTCGAGCTTCTGCGCATTGTCGCGGACCGCATCGAGGTCGAGGTCCAGCGACGACTTCGGCAGCTCCAGGTTCAACCGCGAGCGCACCGCGTCGGCCAGCTCCGGCGAGGCGCCGTCGATCGACAGGAGGTTGACCATGAACATCGGCCGCTGGGTCACCTCGGACTTGGCGGCATTGGCGAGATTGGCGAAATTGTCGCGGCGCGTCGCATCCGACAGGTAGATCCCCATCGCCAGCACGACGAAGAAGGCGGGCATCCCGATCCGCATCGTCACGCGGAACAGGGGCGTCAGCCAGAGGCGCTGCATCCGGTAGGCCCAGCGGCTCGGGGCCGGGTCACGGCGCATCGGCAGGGCACGTCCTAGCGATTGCATGAGGCATCCTCCACGATCCAGGCGCAAAGCGCGGGGAAGGAAATGCCGCAGAAGGCCGCCTGTTCCGGGGCGAGCGAGGTCGGCGTCATGCCGGGCTGGGTGTTGGTCTCCAGCAGGATCAGCCCGTCAAGGCCGCGCGCCTCGTCCCAGCGAAAATCGGTGCGGCTCAGCCCGCGGCAGCCGAGGGCGCGGTGCGCGCGCAGGGCATAGTCCATGCAGGCCTCGGTGATCTCTTGCGGCAGCTGCGCCGGGATCTCGTGCCGCGAGCCGCCGGTCTTGTACTTGGCGTCATAGTCATACCAGCCCTCGGTGATGATATCGGTCACCGCCAGCGCCCGGTCGCCCAGCACCGCACAGGTCAGCTCGCGCCCCGGGGCATAGGTTTCGACCATGACGACATCGGGCATCGTCTCGGCCAGGCGCGGGGCATTGGCGCCCTCGCGCACGATATAGACGCCGACCGAGGAGCCTTCGTTGTTCGGCTTGACCACATAGGGCGGTTTCAGGACGTGATCGCGGGCGACCTCATCCCGGGTCGCCAGCACCGATTGCACCACCGGCAGGCCGGCAGCCGCAAAGGCCTCCTTGGCGCGGGCCTTGTCCATCGCGAGGGCCGAGGCCAGCACGCCGGAATGCGAATAGGGGATCGCCAGCCATTCGAGAAGGCCCTGCACGCAGCCATCCTCGCCCCAACGGCCATGCAAAGCATTGAAAACCCGGGCAGGTTTGATCTCGGCCAGACGTGCGGCCAAGTCGTGGCCGGCATCAAGCTCGACCACGTCATATCCAGCCACCCGCAGGGCATTGGCGCATTCACGCCCAGATGACAGAGAAACCTCCCGCTCTGCGGAAAGCCCACCCATCAGTACCGCCACGCGGGAGCCTGCTTCTGCAAGCTTGCCCACCATCACTGCCTCACCCGGACTTACAGCCGGTTTTCTTGTTATTTTGCCGCCGGTTCGCCGACGCGCATGATTTCCCACTCTAGCGTGATCCCGCTGTTTGTGAAAACCCTTTTTCGCACTTCCTCGCCGAGATTTTCCAGATCGGCGGCAGTTGCACCGCCGGTGTTGATCAGGAAGTTGGAATGCATCGGTGACATCTGCGCGCCGCCCAGCCTTGCCCCCCGCATCCCGGCATCGTCGATCACCTTCCAGGCCTTCAGCTCATGGCTGTCATCGGCCCGCCCGGTCGAGGAATGGCCAACCGGGTTGCGGAAAGTCGATCCGGCAGAGCGGTCCTTGGTCGGCTGCGAGGCATCGCGCCGGGCGATTTGGTCCAACATCTTGGCCTCAAGCGCCGTCGCGTCACCAGATGTAGCGTGAAACACTGCCTGTGTGATCACCGCGCCCTCGGGCAGGACGGATTGGCGATAGGCCAGATGCAGCGCCTCTGCCGGAAGCGTGACGGCCTCTCCCGCCCGGGTGATGGCGCGGATTTCCACCAGATGGTCCTTGACGTAGGAGCCGTAGCAGCCCGCATTCATCCGCACCGCCCCGCCGATCGAGCCGGGAATGGTGCGCAGGAAGGTCAGGTCCAACCCAGCCTCCGCCGCACGCCGGGCGACATGGGCATCCAGGGCCGCGGCGCCCGCCACCACCCTATCCCCTTGAATTTCAATCGCATTGAAGCCACGCCCAAGCCGGATGACCACGGCCCGGATCCCGGCATCCCGCACGATGAGGTTGGAGCCGACGCCCATCGGAAAAACCGGAACCGAAGGGTCGAGCGCGCCCAAAAACCCGGCAAGATCCTGCTCATCCTCCGGCAGAAACAGCCAATCCGCCGGCCCGCCGACGCGCAGCCAGGTCAGATCGCCGAGAGGCCGGTTGGGGGTCAGGGTGCCGCGGGGTGTGGGAAGGGTGCTCATCCCCGTGTGGTACAAGCCGCCGGGACTCCACGCAAGACGGCGCAAACGGCGTTTGGGGAGGATCGGCGGAAGCTTGGCGGGTGGCTTCGACCCAGGTCAACGCACCACGGCGGCCCTAAGCCACCTCCACAGGTAATAAAACGGCCAGCGCAGGATGCTGCAGCCGGCGGCGAGGAAGCCTGCGGACCAGAGGGCGCCCTGGGATGCCGAGATCCAGAGGAGAAGCGGCAGGCCAAACGCCATCAGGCCATAGGCCGCGCGCCAGTGGTGGTCGCGGGTCGGCAGCATCGCCGTGAGGTTGGCGGCAATGAGCCAGAGAAAGCCGAGGGTGAGGGGCAGCATGGCTCAGACCTTGCGCTGCAGTTCGGGCGGGATCGGCGGCAGGGGCAACCGCAGGGCCTTGCGGGCGAAGTAATTGAGCGGCCGGCGGAACATCGACAGGAAGGCAAAGAGGCCGAGGGCGACCCAGCCATAGCCCTGGGTGGCGCCGATCCACAAAAGCAGAAGCGGGGCCGCGACGAGCAGGGCGATGCCGGGGATCATCTGGGCCCGCATCGGCAGGAGGGCGGTGATGGCGGCGGCGATGACCCAGAGGGCACCGAGGATCAGGGGAGTCATGGTCTCTCTTGCGGTTTGGGACGCTGGACTTTTGATCGGCGGGGAAAGCGGCGCGCTTGGGGAGAGCCTGCGGTTTTTTGGCGGCAGAGGGGGCGTGTGGCAAGAGGGTGGGGCAAAGAGCGCGGGATTGCACGCGTGCAAAGCTGGTTAGTGCGTTGATAAAAGGAGGAAAAATTTTTCCTGTTAATCTTTTGTCAGGATTTGTCCTGCCGGTGGGCACGATTTTTCGGCGAAAAATCGAAGGGCCTGTTTTGGTCCTGCGCAGGCTGCAGGCGCGAATTTTCTGCGAAAATTCGGTGTCCAAATCTTCGCAGAAGATTTTTGTCTCAGGCCAGTTTCGCCGGCAGGGCATTGGCCCAGGAGGAGATCGAGCCAGCGCCAAGGCAGACCACCAGATCGCCGGGTCGGGCCTGTTCCTTGACCAGACGGGTCAGGTCCGCCTCGTCCAGCAGGGCCCTCGCGTGGCGGTGGCCGTGGGCGATAAGCCCTGCCACCAGATCGTCGCGGCTCGCCCCGGCGATCGGGTCTTCGCCCGCGGCATAGACATCGGCGATGGCCACGACATCGGCCTCGTTGAAACAGGTGCAGAATTCCTCGAACAGGTTGTGCAGCCGGGTATAGCGATGCGGCTGGTGGATCGCGATGACGCGGCCCTTGGTCGCCTGCCGCGCCGCCTTCAGCACAGCGGCGATCTCGACCGGGTGGTGGCCGTAATCGTCGATGATCGTCACGCCGTTCACTTCGGCGACCTTGGTGAAGCGGCGGTTGACGCCTTCGAAGCTCGCCAGCGCCTCGCGGATTTCCTCGCGCTTCATGCCCAGATGGCGGGCGACGGCAATCGCCGACAGCGCGTTCGATACGTTGTGATCGCCCGGCATCGGCAGGGTGCAGCCTTCGATCACGGGCTTGCCCTCTTCGTTCTGCAGCACGACGTCGAAAGTGGTCTTGCCCGCCTCATGCGCGAGGTTGATCGCCCGCACATCGGCCTGGGCGTTGAAGCCGAAGGTCACGATGCGGCGGTCGGTCACCCGGCCGACCAGCGCCTGCACCTCGGGGTGATCGGTGCAGCAGACGGCCAGACCATAGAAGGGCACGTTGGAGACGAAATCGAAGAAGCCCTTCCGCAGCGCATCGAAAGTGCCCCAATGTTCCATATGCTCGGGGTCGATGTTGGTCACGATCGCAATCGTGGCCGGCAGGCGGTTGAAGGAGCCGTCGCTCTCGTCCGCCTCGACCACCATCCACTCCCCTGCCCCGGCCCGCGCGTTGGAGCCATAGGCATGGATCACCCCGCCGTTGATCACGGTCGGATCGAAGCCGCCCTTGTCCAGAAGCGTCGCCACCATGGTCGTCGTCGTGGTCTTGCCATGGGTGCCGGCAATCGCGACGTTGGATTTGAGGCGCATCAGCTCGGCCAGCATCTCGGCCCGGCGCACCACGGGCAGCTGGCGGCGGCGCGCCTCTTCCAGTTCCGGGTTGCCCTTCTTGATCGCGGAGGAGATCACCACCACCGCGGCCTCGCCGATATTCTCGGCCCTCTGGCCTTCGAAGAAAGTGGCGCCCAGCGTCACCAGACGGTCGGTGATCTTCGAGGCGCGGGCGTCGGAGCCCTGTACGGTATAGCCCAGCGTGATCAGCACTTCGGCAATGCCGGACATGCCGATGCCGCCCATGCCCACGAAGTGAATGGGGCCGAGTTCCATCGGCAGTTTGGTGGCGGCGTTCATCGGACAGCTCCGGCTAGGGCTTCGACCAGAGAGGCGAGGCGGATTGTGGCATCGGGACGGCCCTGCGCCAAGGCGGCGGCCGCCATCTGCTCGGCCTTTTCGGGCGCGGTCAGGATGGCGGCGATTTCGGCGCTCAGGCTGGCGGCGTCAAGGGCGTTTTCGGGCATGGTGACGGCAGCATGGGCCTCGGTCAGGCCGCGGGCATTGGCGGTCTGGTGGTCGCCGGTGGCGGCGGCGAAGGGGATCAGGATCGAGGGGCGGCCGATCACCGAGATATCGGCGATCGACGAGGCGCCCGAGCGCGAGATGACCAGCTGCGCCTCGGACAGGCGACGCGGGATATCGGCGAAGAAGGGCGCGACTTCGACGTCGATCTTGCCCTCGGCATAGGTGGCCACGACCCGGGCGTGATCTTCCGAACGGGCCTGGTGGGCGATGCGCAGCAGGGGTTTCAGCGTCTCGGGCAGGGCGGCAAGCGCGGCGGGCACGACATCGGAGAGGACGCGCGCGCCCTGGCTGCCGCCGATGACGACGAGGCTCATCGGGTAGTCGCCCGGCGGGATATAGGGCGCGCCGGCACGGTCGAGGACGGCGCCGCGCACGGGGTTGCCGACAGGCTCGCCCACCACGCCCTCGGGCAGGTGGGTCGGCCAGGTGCCGCAGGCGACCTTGTCGACACGCGCCGCGAAGATCTGGTTGACCCTTCCGAGGACGCCGTTCTGTTCATGGATCATCCGCGGCAGTTTCAGGATCCAGGCGGCGCTGAGGGCCGGGATCGTCGGATAGCCGCCAAAGCCCACCACGACGGCGGGCCGGTCGCGGCTGAACTGCCAGAGCGCCGAAAGGACGCCACCCGCAATGCGCAGCGGCACCAGCGCCTTGGCCAAGATACCGCCGCGCGCGAAGGTGGCGGAGGAGAGGACGACGCGCTGCACCGCCTCGGGGAAGCCCGTGGCATAGCGCGCGCCGCGCGTGTCGGTGGAGAGGCGGACGCGCCAGCCCTTGGCGACCATCGCCTCGGCCAGGGCCTGGGCGGGGAACATGTGCCCGCCGGTTCCCCCCGCCGCGATCAGCAGCAAGGGCGCCTTGGAGGAGGCCGCGGCCACGTCAGCGCCCCCGCTTGAAGAGGTCGCTGATTTCCCCCTGCGGGCGGGTGCGGGTCAGGGCGAGAAGCATGCCGACGGTGATCCCCGCCGCGATGACGGAAGAGCCGCCATAGGAGACGAAGGGCAGCGTCATGCCCTTGGCCGGCAGCAGGCGCACGGCCACGCCGACGTTGATCATGGCCTGGACACCGAAGATGCAGGCAAGGCCGGTGCCGGCCAATCGGACGAAGGGGTCACGCTCGCGCGTCAGGCGGATCAGGCTGCGCATCACGATGGTGCAGTAGAGCCCGATGATGACGAGGACGAGGATCAGCCCGTATTCCTCGGCCGCGACCGCGATGATGAAGTCGGTATGGGCATCGGGCAGGGTCCATTTGACCTGACCATTGCCGACGCCGACGCCGAAGAAGCCGCCCTCCTGGATGGCATTGGTGGCATAGCCGATCTGGCTGCGCGGGTCGACATCGGCGTTGAGGTAGCCGTCGATCCGGCGGGCGAAGTGCTGCGAATGGTGATAGGCGAAATTGCCGCCGAAGACGATCAGGCCCATGACGACGGCGATCAGGCTCATCCTGGCGCCGGCGACGAAATAGATCACCCCCCAGCCGAAGATGCAAAGCATGGTCTGGCCGAAGTCGGGCTGGGTGGCGAGAAAGCCCACGATGACCACGAGCAGCCCGAAGGAGAAGAGCTTGCCGGGCGGGCCGTTCAGCTCCATCGAGGCGGCCATCAGCCAGGCGGAGACCACCATGAAGCCGGGTTTGAGGAACTCCGACGGCTGGAAGGAGACGAAGCCCAAGGAATACCAGCGCACGGCGCCCTTGCCGAAGTCGGTGCCGAGGAAGGGCAGCGCCACCAGCGCCAGAAAGGCCACGGCAAAGCCCATCACCCCGGCGCGGCGGATCGCGTGGGGCGAGAGCATCGAGAAGCCGAGCATGGTGATCAGCGCCACGGCGCCGAAGGCGGCCTCGCGCTGGACATAGTAGAAGGGCGGCAGCCCGTTGCGCGAAGCGAGCGGCACCGAGGCCGCGAGGCCCAGCAGCATGCCGATGCCGAAGAGGGCCAGGATGGCCGTCAGAGTCCATTTGTCGATGGTGGCCCACCAACGCGGGAGAACCGGTTCCCGTGCCCGTGAGGGCATCGAGCCGTAAACCATTTCTGTCATGGAGCGCCTGCTATGCCTGACTGCCGATATGTCCGGGTTGGCCCCGGATCAAGGGCAAGACTATCGCAAGAACAGCGGGCTGGCTAGCGGATTTCGGGGCTCCTATCGCGCAAGATGGGCAGATTGCCCATCCTACGGGCGATTATCGCCGAGCGGCGCGCCTGGGCCGCTCGGGGGGCGCTCCGGGGGCAGGCCTGCTCCTCCGGCGGGAGTAATTGGGCAAAGCGCAAAGGCCTATCGTCCCGCCCTGGCGAGGACGGCAGCACGGCGTTGCAGGCTGGTTTCGGGCCAGTATTGCTTGCGGTCGTAATATTCGGGCACCACCGGGATCGGGCCGTCGAGGTTCAGCCAGGCCTGCCGCGTTGTGGTGAAGATATGGATGTCGGGCGGGCAGGCATCGGGGTCGGAGAGGGTGCCGACGCGGACGAAGGCCATCAGCCGCCCTGCCCCGGCGTAATGGCTGTAAAGCGCCACCTTGCAGGTCGGGCAGCGCGCCACGATCTGGCCCTTGCCCGAGGCGGAGGGCGTGATCACCTCCTCGACCGCGCCGGTGACCTCGAGCTTGTCGGTCTCGATCATCGCGTTCAGGGCGAAGGCGGCGCCGGTCTCGCGCTGGCACCAGGTGCAATGGCAACAATGGGTGAAGAGCGGGGCTTCGGTCATGCGGTAGGTGACGGCGTTGCAGGTGCAATGGCCTTGCATGGGCAGGCTCCTTTCAGGAGGGGGAGAGGCTTTCAGGGCTGCGTCGGGCCAGCCAGACGCTGTGGCCGCAGGTCTGCGGGTCTTCGGGGCGAAAGGCGAGGCAGGCGAGGCCCGCTGCGGCCAGAAGCGCGCGGTACTCCTCGGGATCAAGGCTGTCGTGCCAGACAGGCTCGCCCGCCACGGCGCCCCAGGCCTCACCCGCCCTTGGGCCGCTGGTGAAGAGAAGCCAGCCCTCCGGGCCAAGATGGGCGGCCAGGCGCGGCAGGGTCCGGCGCTGATCCGCGGCGGCGAGGTGGAAGAAGGAATCCCAGGCGATCACCGCATCGAAGCGCCGCCCCAGATCCAGCGCGCGCATGTCGCCTTCCAGCCAAGCGCCCTGCGGCAGGTTCAGGCGTGCGAGGGCAAGCATCTGCGGCGAAAGATCCAGCCCGGTGACCCGATGGCCGCGGGCGAGGAAGGCCGCCGCCAGCGGACGCCCCGCGCCGCAGCCGACATCGAGCACCGCGGCCCCGGCGGGCAAGGCGGCCAGCAGGCGGTCGATCCAGGCCTTTTCCGGGAAGTTCAGCGCGCGCGTGCCGTCCCAGGCCCGGGCGACGCGGTCATAGGCGGCCTTGGCGTCCCAACCGGCCATCGACCGCCCCTCAGCCGAGCAGGGTTTTCACACGGGCGGTGAAATCCTCCCCCCGCTTTTCGAAGTTCGGGTATTGGTCGAAGGAGGCGGCGGCGGGTGCCAGAAGCACGACCTCACCCGGCTGCGCCTCTGCCGCGGCGGAGGCGAGGGCGCGCTCCATCGTCTCGGAAATCTCATGCGGCAGATCGCCGAGTTCGAGGGCGAAATCGCGGGCGGAATGGCCGATCAGATAGGCCTTCTGGACCGAGCCGATGAAGGGCAGCAGGCCCTTGATGCCACCCTCTTTGCCCAAGCCCCCGGCGATCCAGCGGATTTTCGGGAAGGCTTGCAGCGCCTTGGCCGCAGAGTCGACATTGGTGGCCTTGCTGTCGTTGATGAAGCGGACGCCACCGCGTTCCCCCACCAACTGGCTGCGGTGCGGCAGGCCGGCGAAGGAGTGCAGCGCGCCCTCGATCAGTTTCGGCGCAAGGCCAAGGGTGCGACAGACCGCATAGGCGCAACAGGCGTTCTGGTGGTTATGGGCGCCGGGCAGGCCCGCGATCTCGCGCAGGTCGACAGAGGCCGCCTGCTTGCCGCGCCGCCATTCGGCGAGAAAACCTTTGCGGGCAAAGACCGTCCAGCCGAAATTGTCGAGCTTCTGGCCGGCGGAGATGCGGATCACCCGGTCATCCTGCGGCCCGTCCGACAGCTGGTTGGCGAGGTAACGGCCCTCGGCCTCGTCCACGCCGATGATGCAGCGGTCCGGCCCGCCCTCGGCAAACAAACGGCGCTTGGCCGCGAAATAGCCGCCCATGCCGCCGTGGCGGTCCAGGTGATCGGGCGAGAGGTTGGTGAAGACGGCGATATCCGGCGTCAGGCTGCGGGCAAGGTCGGTCTGGTAGGAGGACAGCTCCAGCACCACGACCTCGCCATCCTGTGCGGGGTCGAGCGAGAGGACGCCGCGCCCGATATTGCCGCCCATCTGGGTCGGGCGCCCGGCCTCTTGCAGGATATGGTGGATAAGGGCGGTGGTGGTGGATTTGCCGTTGGACCCGGTGACGCAGACGACGCGCGGGGCGGTCTCGTAATTGTCCCAGTCTTGCGTGGCATAAGAGCGGAAGAAGAGGCCGATGTCATTGTCGACCGGAATCCCCAGCTCCATCGCGCGGGCGATGATCTTGTTGGGATGCGGGTAAAGATGCGGGATGCCGGGCGAGGTGATCAGGGCCGCCACATTGTCCAGCGCGTTGGCGCGGTTGAGGTCGGTGCAGGTGAAGCCCTGCGCCTCGGCCTTGGCGCGGGCCTCGGGGGCGTCGTCCCACAGAAGCGGCTCGGCCCCGCCTGCGCCGAGGGCCTCGGCCGTGGCCAGACCCGAACGGCCCAGACCCAGCACCGCAACCCGTAACCCCTTGTAGCCAATGACCGGAATCATGCCGCCCCCTTGAATGCGTCGTCCTCGCGCCCGCCTGGCCGCGCCCGCCACCATGCAACAGGTGAGCCCCCGGCTGCAAGCGCGGGCCTGCGGCGGCAACCTCCCCTTGACGCCCCGCGCCACAGGGTCTTCTCTGCCGCCAAAAGGAGAGCGACGATGGACAAGACCCGCGACCTGACGATCCGCCCCCTCGCGCCCAAGGACCGAGCGGTCTGGGAGGAGCTGATGGCGGCCTATGCCAGCTTCTACAAGACCGAGGTCACGGTGGCGGGCAAGCAGGCGGTCTGGGACTGGATCTTCGGGGCGGAGGAGTTCTGGTCCGATGTCGCCGTGCTGGACGGCCAGATCATCGGGCTTTGCCAGTACCAGCTGATGCACCGCTCGCTTTCGGGGGCGAAGGTCGTCTACCTCTCGGACCTCTACGTCCGCCCCGAGGTGCGCGGCGCCGGCGCCGGAAGGGCGCTGATCGACCATGTGATCGGCTTTGCCAAGGCAAAAGGCTTCAGCAACGTCCGCTGGCTGACGCAGGAGTTCAACTACGCCGGCCGCAAGCTCTATGACAGCTATCGCCCGAAATCCGATTTCATCCTCTATTCCGTCCCGGTCGAGCGCTGACCCAAAGCCCCCCCGCCCCCCCCATTTGCTCCTTGTGAAATACTCTCGGGGGGTGAGCGCGGCACGCGCGAGGGGGGCAGACAGCCCCCCTGCCCGGCGTCAGACCCCTACCACTCCGCCGGCTGGCGCTGGCGGAAGAAGCCGCCGGTCGGCCCGTCCTCGGGCAGAAGCGCCAGCCAGATCGGCGTGTCGGCGCCCTCTTCCACCGAAAGCGGCGCGCCGGCGCCGCCCATGCGGGTCTGAACCCAGCCCGGATCGCAGGCATTGACCTTGACCCCTTCCGGCAGATCGCGTGGCAGCACGCGGGTCAGGGCGTTCAGCGCCGCCTTGGCGACCGAATAGGCGCCGGGGCCGTTCAGACCCCTGGCATGCGACCCGAGGCTGGAAGACATGTTGACGATCCGCCCCCAGCCCCGCGCCTGCCAATAAGGCGTGTTCAGCCGGATCAGGTCGAGCGGGGCCGCCACCATCACCTCCATCGCGGCGCCGAAGTCCGAGCCTTTGGCCAGAAGCGAGACATCCGACAGGATGCCGGCGTTGTTCACCAGGATGTCCCAGCCGCCCGACCGGGTGAAGGCCTCGAAATAGCTGTCGGGGTCGAGGAGGTCGATGCGGGTGAAGCGGCAGTTCAGCACCTCGGCGGCGGTGCGGCCCTCGGTCTCGGAGCGGGCCGAGATGGTGACGGCGACGCCCTGGGCGATCAAGCCACGGGCGATGGCGAGGCCGATGCCGCGGTTGCCGCCGGTGACCAGCGCGGTGGGCGTGGCGGGGCGTGTCATGCGGCGTCTTCCAGATGGGCGGCGATGATCTCATCGAAGCTCGTCTCGGCCACGAAACCCAGGGCATTGGCGCGGGTCGTCTCGAAGGCCATGGGCCAGGTCAGCACGATTTTCGCAATCACCTCATCGGGTTGGCGGGTGATCAGGTCAACCGCCTTCTGGCCTGCGACGCGGCGCAAGGCCTCGATCTCTTCGGCGACCGTGGCCGAGAGGCCCGGCATGTTGAGCGCGCGGCGGTCGCCGAGCAGGCTCAGGTCCAGATCCAGCGCATGGCGGAAGAAACCCACCGCGGCGCGCGGGCTCGCGAACCAGTGGCGCAGGCTGTCGGCGACCGGCAAGATGGCGGGCTTACCCACCAGAGGCTCGCGGATGATGTTGGAGAAGAAGCCCGAAGCCGCCTTGTTGGGCAGGCCGGGGCGGACGCAGATCGTGGGCAGGCGGATCGAGATGCCGTCGATGAAGCCGCGGCGGGAATAGTCCGAGATCAGCAGCTCGGTCATCGCCTTTTGCGTGCCATAGGAGGAGCGCGGGGTGGCGAAGAACTCATCGGGGATCTTGGCCGGGAAAGGCGCGCCGAAGACCGCACTGGAGGAGGCGAAGATCAGCTTCGGGCAATAGCCCGGCGTCAGGCGGATCGCCTCGAGCAGGGCGCGGCTGGCGTCGAGGTTGGTGGCATAGCCCTTCTCGAAATCCGCCTCGGCCTCGCCCGAGACGACGGCGGCGAGGTGGATGATCGCATCGGGGCGCCCGGCGATCAGGCCCGGCGCCGCGGCGGCGGTCAGGTCGAGCGTGAGGCCGGTGGCACCGGGCAGCGCGGGCGGGGCCACGACATCGGCGAGGGTCAGGCGGTGCCCCTCCGCCGCAAGGCTTGCGGCCAGTTTTCGCCCGATCATGCCGGCCGCGCCGAGAATGAGAATATGCATCTGAGCCCCCCTGTTGCGGTCAAGATGGCGCAAGGGGGGCTTTGCGGCAAGGGGGAGGCGGAGGGCTGCGCGCCCTCCGCACCTCTGCGGGATATTTGGGCCAGTATGAAAGGGGGGAGGTTTGAAAAGGGAAAGGTTTTGAGGGTTTTGGTGCCGTATCGGGCACGGGATGTTGGAAAAGTCTAGCGGCGTTGCCAGGTGGTTTCGACATCCGGGCCGAGGAAGCGGGCGGAAAGGCGCTGCCAGCGCGGGGCATTGGCGAGGCGGGTGAGGTTCAGGCCGCCGAAAGCGGGAATGCCTTCAGCCCCGATCAGGGCGCCGGCTGTGTGGAGGACGAGGCGATCGATCAGGTCGTCGGCGACGAGATGGGCCGCGAGCGTGGCGCCGCCTTCGCAGAAGATCCTTGTCAGGCCTTCGGCGGCGAGCGCGCTCAGGGCGGCGCGCGGGGCGATATGGGGGGTGGCGGGAAGTGCGATCAGGCGGGCGCCGGTCGCCTCCCAGGCCTCGCGGGCCTGCGCCGGCGCGGCGGGGGCGTGGAGCAGCCAGACCGGGTGCTGGCGCGCGGTCTGGCCAAGGCGGCTGGCAGGGTCATGCGACAGGCGGCTGTCGATCACGATGCGCAGCGGCTGGTGCGGCGCGCCGAGGTCGCGCACCGTCAGATCCGGGTCATCGGCGCGGGCGGTGCCTGAGCCTATCAGCACGGCGTCATGCGCCATCCGGAGGGCATGGACGGCGCGGCGCGCCTCGGGTCCGGTGATCCAGCGGCTTTCGCCGGAAGCGGTGGCGCTGCGGCCGTCCAGGGTGGCGGCCATCTTCAGGGTGACGAGCGGCAGGCCCTGCGTCACGCGTTTGAGGAAACCGGCATTGGCGGCGCGGGCTTCGGGCTCCATGACGTTTTCGGTGACGGCAATGCCCGCGGCGCGCAGCATCGCATGGCCGCGCCCGGCCACGCGGGGGTCGGGGTCGGTCAGGGCGGTGACGACGCGGCCGACGCCGGCGGCGATCAGCGCCTCGGCGCAGGGCGGGGTATGGCCGTGGTGGGCGCAGGGTTCCAGCGTGACATAGGCGGTGGCGCCGCGCGCGAGAGCGCCGGCCTGGGTCAGGGCGCGCACCTCGGCATGGGGGCGGCCGCCGGGCTGGGTCCAGCCGCGGCCCACAATGGTGCCGTCCCTGACGATCACGCAGCCGACGGCGGGGTTGGGCCAGGTCCGGCCCAGCCCGCGCGCGCCAAGGCGCAGGGCGTGGGCCATATGGTCCGCGTCCTGCACGCCCGTCTCACTCATCCGGGCTGATGCCCGGCCGCAGTTCCGACACGAAGCGGTCGAAGTCATCCGCCGCCTGGAAGTTCTTGTAAACGCTGGCAAAACGGACGTAAGCCACGGTGTCGATCCGGGCCAGGCTTTCCATGACGATCTCGCCGATCGTCTTCGAGGGAATGTCCGTGTCGCCAAGGCTTTCCAGCCGCCGCACGATGCCGGAAATCATCTGGTCGATCCGCTCCGGATCGATCGGGCGCTTCTGCATCGCGATGCGGATCGAGCGTTCCAGCTTGCTCCGGTCGAAATCCTCGCGCTTGCCGGAGGATTTGATCACCACCAGATCGCGCAGCTGCACACGTTCATAGGTGGTGAAACGTCCGCCGCAGGCCTGACAGAACCGCCGCCTGCGGATCGAGACGTGATCCTCGGCCGGGCGGGAGTCTTTCACTTGCGTGTCGATATTGCCGCAGAATGGGCAGCGCATTGGGTTGCACCTTTGTTGTTGGGTCCTGCCTCGGGTCGCATGGGGGTTATCCCCCTTATTGCGGCTAATCATAGGGGGGAGGAGCAGGCTTCGGCTAGGGCTAAGATGATGACGCTAGATATAGGGGCAAGGGTGTGGCGGCAGAGACTCAGGCCGCTTCACGCAAGCGTGACTGGCCCTGACGGGGCGAAGGCCTACCCTTCCCCATGTGCCAGCCCCCTGGCCGCGCCCCGGACCCGTTCCGGCCCCACAACAGGAGAGCAGAATGACACGCATGACCGCCAAGGACTTTGCCCCGGAACTTCTGGAGCTTTACGACTTCTACGCCCATGGCATGATCACCAAGCGCGAGTTTCTTGACCGGGCCGGGAAATTCGCGGTGGGCGGCCTGACGGCGGCGGCGCTTCTGTCGATGATGAGCCCGAATTATGCCCTGGCCGAGCAGGTCTCTTTCACCGATCCCGACATTTTCGCGGAATATGTCCATTACACCTCGCCCAATGGCAATGGCGAGGTGCGTGGCTATCTGGTGCGGCCTGCGGGCGATCCGGCGAAATATCCGGCCGTGGTGGTGGTGCATGAGAACCGCGGGCTGAACCCCTATATCGAGGATGTCGCCCGGCGCCTCGCCAAGGCCGGGTTTGTCGCCCTGGCGCCGGATGGTCTGACCAGCCTCGGCGGCTATCCCGGCAATGACACCGAGGGCAAGGATCTGCAGGCCAAGGTCGATCCGACCAAGCTGATGAACGACTTCTTCGCCGCCGTGGAATGGATGATGACCCATCCCCTCTCGACCGGGAAGGTCGGGATCGTCGGCTTCTGCTATGGCGGCGGCGTCTCCAACGCGGCGGCGGTGGCTTATCCGGAACTCGGGGCCGCTGTGCCCTTCTACGGCATGCAGCCCAAGGCCGAGGATGTGGCCAAGATCAAGGCGCCGCTCCTCTTGCATTATGCCGAGCTGGACAAGCGGGTGACCGAGGGCTGGCCGCCCTATGAGGCGGCGCTGAAGGCCAATGGCAAGGCCTACGAGGCCTTCATCTACCCCGGCGTCAACCACGGCTTCCACAACGATTCCACACCGCGTTACGACAAGGAGGCCGCCGAACTGGCCTGGACGCGGACCATCGCGCATTTCAAGGCGCATCTGGCCTGACGCGGCCTCAGTCGAGCGCGAGCCAGGTCACCCCGCGCCAGTCGAAACCGCGGACCCGGGCCTGCTCGGCCGGCACATCGGCGGGGTCGAGCCCGGTCTTGGCGTAAAAGAGATCCGACAGCGAACCCTCGGCCGGCATCGGCGCGCCGGCCTGCAGGCTTTCCTGGGTGACGACGAGGCAGCCGACATTGGGCAGGCCCTGTTCGGCACAGATCGCCGCCGCCTCGATCAGGTAGGAGTTGAGCCCCTGCCCGTTCACCTTGGCCATGCCCAGACGGCGGGCGAGGTCGGAATAGGTGATGGCCGGCTCTCCCGCCAGCACGGCCCGGGCGATGATCCCGATCGAGGCGCGGGCGCGTTCGGCGGTCAGGGGGGTGACGTCACGGGATTGGGGGGTGGCTTCGGTCATGCTGGCTCCGGCAATGCCCTTGTGCGGCGGGCTCTGGTCTGGCCTTAGGCCAAGCCGCCGCCCGCGTCCATCCTTATGCGGGGCGCCCGGCCCTCAGGCGAAGATCGTATCGCCAAGCTGGTCGATGGCAACCTTGGCCTTGTCGACGCTGGCGGTGGAGGCCTCCTCCAGCGAGGTCCGGGTATCGGCGCGGATCAGCTGGTGGGTCTTGGTCACGCCGTCGAAATCCTTCTCGATCCGGGCCGCGATGCGAAAGGTGCTGCCCTCGGGCATCGGCTGCGGGAAGATCCGGCAGTCCTTGTAGAGCACAGGCTCGACGGCCTTGGCGGGGGCGGCGGTCTTGCCGAAGAGGCGGGAGAGGAGGTTCATTTGGATCAACCTTGGTAGTGGTAACGGCACTGGGCGATTTCTAGCCTATCGCCCACCACGCGATAGACCAAGCGATGTTCGCGGTCGATGCGGCGCGACCACCAGCCGGAATAATCCCCGCGCAAGGGTTCGGGCTTGCCCGTTCCCTCGAACGGATGGCGCTGGCATTCGGCAATCAAACGGTTGATCTTGCTCAAGACCGAGCGGTCAATCCGCTGCCATTCGACATATTGGTCAAAAGCGCGGACCTGAAAGACGACATTCAATCGCGCGCCATCGCTTCAAGGTCTTCCATCGTCTTGACGATCCCCGACTCCCCGGCGTTCAGGCTGCGGATCGCTTCATCCAGCGCCGCCCTGTTGGCGGGCGAGGACGTCAGATAGGTCGTCTCATCCATGCTGGCCCAGTCTTCGAGAGAGACCATGACCACCGGCTTGCCCTTGGCCCGGTGGACGATGACAGGTTCATGGTCGTCGTTCACCTGGTCCATGACCGAGGAGAGATTGGCGCGAAGTTCGGTGGAGGAGAGGGTTTTCATGAGGGGAATGTACGTGATTGCGTACAGGGAGTCAAGGATGGGTAGCGTGGATTATTTCACGCACCAACGGAGCGGCGGGGTGGTGCGTGCAAGCACGCACCCTATGCTTGTTGCCTGACAAGCGCCGCTATTCGTCTCGCCGTTGTCAATGCATGAACTCGAGTCAACGGTGATGAATCACCTAACCCCATGTGATGGCTCGCAATATATTCCAGATAGTCCGCAACTTTATCTTCGGATGCCCCATTTGAAAATTTTCTAGCGGCGGCCAAAAGATAGCTTTCATATTCATCTTCGCAATGAACACGCTCATTAGCCAATCCAATCGGATCCCATTCAGCCCAACCGATCTCCCGCAATGCCGCCAAAAAGGCCTTGAATCCTGCGCCATTCAGCGGCATCGCGTCGTTACTCCCCATCACTGATCCAGGAAACTCCGCAACTTCCGGCTCCTTGACGGGTGCTTCAGCTTCCGCAGCGCCTTCGCTTCGATCTGGCGGATGCGTTCGCGGGTCACCGAGAACTGTTGCCCCACTTCCTCCAGCGTATGATCGGTGTTCATGCCGATGCCGAAGCGCATGCGGAGCACCCGTTCTTCGCGCGGGGTGAGGGAGGCGAGGACGCGGGTCGTGGTTTCCTTCAGGTTCTCCTGAATGGCGGAATCCAGGGGCAGGATCGCGTTCTTGTCCTCGATGAAATCGCCAAGCTGGCTGTCTTCCTCGTCGCCGATCGGGGTCTCAAGGCTGATCGGCTCCTTGGCGATCTTCATCACCTTGCGGACCTTTTCCAGCGGCATCTGCAGCTTTTCGGCCAGTTCTTCCGGTGTCGGTTCGCGGCCGATTTCGTGCAGCATCTGGCGGCCGGTGCGGACGAGCTTGTTGATCGTCTCGATCATGTGGACCGGGATGCGGATCGTGCGGGCCTGGTCGGCGATGCTGCGGGTGATGGCCTGACGGATCCACCAGGTGGCATAGGTCGAGAATTTATAGCCGCGGCGGTATTCGAACTTATCGACGGCCTTCATCAGGCCGATATTGCCTTCCTGAATGAGATCAAGGAATTGCAGCCCGCGGTTGGTGTATTTCTTGGCGATCGAGATGACCAAACGCAGGTTGGCCTCGACCATTTCCTTCTTGGCCTGACGCGCCTCTTTCTCGCCCTTCTGCACCTGATTCACGATGCGGCGGAATTCCGAGATGTCGACGCCGACATATTTGCCGACCTCGGCCATGTCGGCGCGCAGATCGTCGATGGCGGCGCGGCTCTTCTCGATCAGCACCTGCCAGCCGCGACCGGCCTTGGCGGCCATGCGGTCCACCCAGGTCGGGTCAAGCTCGTAGCCCTGGTATTCGTCGATGAACTCGCGGCGGTTGATGCGGGCGGCGTCGGCCAGCTTCACCATGGCGGAGTTGATCGACATGATCTTGCGGTTGATGCCGTAAAGCTGGTCGATCAGGGCTTCGATCCGGTTGTTGTGCAGGTGCAGCTCGTTCACCAGCACCACGATTTCGGAGCGGAGTTTCTGATAGGCGGCCTCGTCGCCGGCCGAGAAGCGGTTCTTCACGGTCAGGGCGGCGTCCATCCGCAGGGTCTGCATCTCGGCCAGCTTGGTATAGTCGCGGGCGATCAGGTCGAGGGTTTCCAGAACCTTCGGCTTGAGGGCCGCTTCCATCGCGGCGAGCGACATGGCGGCGCCGTCCTCGTCCTCTTCATCGTCTTCGACCACGCCCAGCAGCGGGTTGCCGTCGGCGTCAAGCTCGGGTTCCGAACCTGCGGCGCGGCGCGGAGCGGCGGGGGCGGCCTCGCCGATGTCGAGCCCTTCGATATCGGCGCCGACGATGCCCTCTTCGCCGTCAAGGCTGCGGCCGAAGGTGGCTTCGAGGTCGATCACGTCGCGCAGAAGGATGTCTTCCGACAGAAGTTCGTCGCGCCAGATGATGATGGCCTGGAAGGTCAGCGGGCTTTCGCAAAGCCCGGCGATCATCGTGTTGCGGCCGGCCTCGATCCGCTTGGCGATGGCGATTTCGCCTTCGCGGCTCAGCAGTTCGACCGAGCCCATTTCGCGCAGATACATGCGGACCGGGTCATCGGTGCGGTCCAGCGCCTCGGTCGTGGTGGTGACCACGGCGATGTCGCGGATGCCAGAGCCGGTCTCGACCAAGGCGCCGCCCTCGGCATCGGCCTCTTCGCCCTCTTCGTTCTCGATGATGTTGATGCCCATTTCGGACAGCATCGACATCACATCCTCGATCTGCTCCGAGGATACCTGTTCCGGCGGCATGACGGAGTTCAGCTGGTCATAGGTGATGTAGCCACGCTCGCGGGCGTCGGCGATCATCTTCTTGACAGCGGCCTGGCTCATGTCGAGCGAGACATCCTGTTCTTCACCTTCGGTCTTGGTATCGTCGTTGTCTTTGATGGCCATGGGGGCTCCGGTCATAAGCAGCGAATCAGGGGGCGAATCGGATCGCCGATTCGTATGAATACCCCGAATCGCGGGGGAGTTGCAGGGTCGATGGGAGCGTTCAGCTACGTTTCTTTTCCCAGACCTTCGAATCAATCAGGCTTTGCAGGTGGTTTGACAGGGCGCTGCGGTCTTCGCCCAGGTCGGCCGTGTCGTTTCGGTTCGGCTGGTCGGCGCGGTGGCGGGCATAGGCCGCCTGCGCCAGCCGCCAGGTGAGGCCCTCGTCCGCGATGCCGGTCAGGTCTTCGACAGCATCCTCGACCTCGCGGCGCGCGCCACGGCGGGCGTCGAGCTTGGCGAATTCCTCGGCAAGACACAGCATGGCAAGTTCCGGGTCCTGGCGGTTGCGTACGGGGGGTGCGATCTGAACATGGGGGCGCGCCATCAGGGCTTCAAGGGCGGGCATGTCGCGCAGGGTCTGGTCGCGCATGTGGTCCGGGCAGGTCAGCAGCGTGTGGCGCAGTGCCCGGTGGTCCGCAGAGGCGAGGTCGAGGCGTTCGAGGTCGGATTCGAAGCGCGCGATCAGGTCGGGATGGGCGATCAGGATGGCGAGGATGACGGCCTCGCGCAGTTCCTCCTCCATCGCCTCGTCACCGTTGACCAGCGCCGAGGCGCGGGTGGAGGACAGGGGCTGCGGGTTGGTTTCGGGCTTCTGGCCCTTGGCGCGCGGGGTCCAGGTCTTGAAGGGCTTGACGGCGGGGCCGAAGAGGTCGGCGCGCAGGCGGCGGATTTCCTCGGCATAGTGGCTGCGGATCGAGGGGTCGGCGATCCGTGTCAAAAGGGCGCGCAGGGTCTTGTCGAGCGCGGCCTTGCGTTCGGGACTGTCGAAGACCTTGCCATCCGTCTCGCGCTGCCAAAGGAGGTTGACCATGGCCTGGGCGCCATCCAGCACCTTCTGCATGGCGGGCGCGCCCTGGGCCTTGATCAGGTCGTCGGGGTCGAGCCCGCCGGGCAGGATGGCAAAGCGCAGGCCTTTGCCGGCCTCCAGAAGCGGCAGGGCGAGGTCGACGAGGCGCAGGGCGGCGCGGATGCCCGCCGTGTCGCCGTCGAGTGCGATGATCGGCTCGTCCGCGACGCGCCACATCAGGCGCAGCTGGTCTTCGGTGATGGCGGTCCCCAAGGGGGCCACCGCGCCGCGAAAGCCCGCCTCGGAGAGGGCTATCACGTCCATGTAGCCTTCGGCGACGATCAGCGGCAGACCCTTGCCCGCCGCCTCACGCGCGGGGCCGAGGTTGAAGAGGTTGCGGCCCTTGTCGAAAAGTGCGGTTTCCGGGCCGTTGAGGTATTTGGCCCGCGCATTGGGGTCCATCGCCCGCCCGCCGAGCGAGATCGCCCTGCCCCGCCCATCGCGGATCGGAAAGATGATCCGGCCGCGGAAACGGTCATAAGGCGCGCCACCATCATCGGGTTTGATGCAGAGGCCGGAGTCGACGATGAGGTCGGGGGCGATGCCCTTTTGGCTGAGGGCGTGGAACAGGCCTTGGCGCTGGTCCGGCGCAAAGCCGATGTGCCAGCGGTCCTGCGCCTCGGGGGAAAGCCCGCGCTTGGCGAGGTAGGCGCGGGCCTCGGCAGCGGCGGAGGTCTTGAGCTGCAGGCGGAAATATTTGACCGCCTCTTCCATCACATCGACCAGATGGGTGCGGGTATCGGCCCTTGCCGCCGCCGCCGGGTCGCGTTCGGGCATGACCATGCCAGCCTCGCGCGCCAGAAGCTCGACCGATTCGATGAAGGAGAGGTTTTCCGTCTCCTTCACGAAGGTCAGGGCATCGCCTTTGGCGTGGCAGCCGAAGCAGTAGTAAAAGCCTTTGCGATCATCGACATGGAAGGAGGCGGATTTTTCCTGATGAAAGGGGCACGGCGCCCAGTAGTCGCCCTTGCCCATGTTGGATTTGCGCGGATCCCATGTGACCTTGCGCCCCACGACCTGAGACAGGGTGAGACGGGTCCGCAGCTCGTCGAGGAATCCGGGTGGGAGGGCCATGCTCCGTATATCGGGCCTGACGGCCTCCATGTCCAGCGGGGCGCTGGGGGCCAAGGCCGGGGGTTTCACACCCCCCAGCCCGGCCACGGGCCGGGCGTTCTTCGCGGAAATCCTCCACTGGAGGATTTCTGATCGCTCATCACCCCGTGGGATATTTATGGACCAATGAAATTAATCAGTGAGGTCTTGGAGAACGCGGTGGAAGATTTGGGCGCCGAGGGGGATCAGGGCGTCGGGGAAGTCGTAGTCGGGGTTGTGGAGGGCGGGGTGGGCCTCGCCCGCGCCGAGGAAGAGCATGGCGGATTTGGTGGGGGATTGTCCGAAGCGGCCGAAGTCTTCGGAGGCGCGCATGGGGAGGTCTTGCGCGTTGTGCGGGACGTTCAGGGTGGTGAGGGCCTTGGCGAGGTGATTGGTGGCCTCAGGGTGGTTGACGGAGGCGGCGAAGGCGTCGTGGGTCTCGAAAGCGAGGGTCAGGCCGTGGGTTGCGGCTTCCTTGTGGGCGAGGGCCTCGGCGTCTTCGCGTAAGGCGGACATGGGCGCGTCGGTCAGGGTGCGCAGGGTGGCCCAGATCTCGGCCTGGCCCGGGGCGATGCCGAAGGCGGGGGCGCCGAGGCTGGCATGGGTCACGGTGACGAGGCGGTAGTCGGGGGTCAGCGGGCCCTGCGCGGCGAGGGCGGTCAGGGCGGGGATCAGGCTGGCGAGGGCCCCGGCGGGCGAGGTGCCGGTTTCGGGCAGGGAGGCATGGGCGGTCTTGCCGGTCAGCAGGATCTTGAGGCCTTGGGAGGCGCAATTGACCGGGCCTGAGGCGAGGCGGGCCTCGCCCCGTGGCACGCCGGGCAGGTTGTGGAGCGCGAAGGCGTGGTCGGGGCGGATCTGGGCATAGCGCTTGTCGGCCATGACGGCGGCGGCACCGGAGCCGTCTTCCTCCGCCGGTTGGAAGAGGAGGATGACGCGGGCCTTTGGCGTCTTGCGGTGGATCAGGCGGGCGAGGCCGAGCAGGATCGCCATATGGCCGTCGTGGCCGCAGAGGTGGCCCTGGCCCGGCGTGAGGGAGCGGTGGGGGACCGCGGCCAGATCCTCGATCGGCAGGGCATCAAGTTCGGCGCGGAAGAGGATCGTCGGGCCTTCTGTGCCCCAGATGGCGGCGACACCATGGCCGCCGAGGCCTTGCAGGATCTGGCTAGGGGCGAAGGGCGCCAGCGCTTCGGTCACGCGGGCGGCGGTTTCGGCCTCCTCGCGCGAGACCTCGGGGTGGCGGTGCATCATCTGCCGCCACTGGGTCAGCTCGGCAATATCCTGCGGGGTCAGCATCTTGCGCCCTTTCGCGGCGAGGTCAGAGACCGGCGCTGGCCCGGGCCGCCAGCGCGTCGAGGGCGGTTTCGACCTCGTGCCAGGCGGTGCGCGCCATCGAGCGGAAGACGAGGAGGAGGAAGCCCGCCTCCTCGCGGATCAGGACGGACTGCATATGGCCGAGCGGCGCGCGGGCGCAGGTGCCGGGCGGGAAATGGACGCGGCGCAGGTCGAGGGGGTAGAGACGCATCAGCGCCTCCTCGGCCTTCGGGCCTGCCACACGCAGGGCAGCCCAGCCGCCGGTCTGGTCGGTCACGGCGGCGATGCCGGAAAGGTCAGGGGCCGTTGTGCCCAACAGGAAGGCCTGTTCGGGGCCGGTCCAGACCAGGGCGCCGCTGACGCGGTTGGGTTCCGGGAAGGCGCCGAGCCGCGCCGTGACTTCGGCCAGCGTGCCGGGGAAGCAGGCGATCGAGGTGATCGGGCCGAGGCTCGCCTCCTCCAGCGTGGTGTCGGCGCGGGTCACGGCGGCGCGCCCGGCGAGGGCGGATTTGGCGATGAGCTCAGGCACGGAGTTTGGCTCCTTCGGGGTCGAGGAAGACCGGGTCGGTCACTTCGCAGATCACATCGGTCTTGCGCATGTGGTCCACCAGCCGGACCTTCTGGCCATGGCGGGCGCGGCCATCCTTGAGGAAGCCGAGCGCCAGGTAGCTGCCCAAGGTGGGCGACCAGCAGACCGAGGTGACATAGCCCTGATCCGTCTCGCGGTGGACCCTCTCGCCGGGGTTGAAGAGATGGGCGCCGGCGCCGATCTGGGTTTGCGTCACCGGGCGCAGGCCGACCAGTTGCTCGCGTTCCGGGCCGTTCAGGCCGGGGCGCTGGCTGGTGGCCTTGCCGATGCAGTCCTTCTTTGAGGCCACCATCTTGGCCATGCCGATGTCGAAGGCGGTCACCCGTCCGTGGATCTCGGCATGGGTGATGAAGCCCTTTTCGATCCGCATGACGTTCAAAGCCTCCATCCCATAGGCGCCGCCGCCGAGGGTTTCGGCCTTGGCCAGAAGGTCGCGGAACAGGGCCTCGCCATAGGGGGTGGGCACGGCGATCTCATAGCCCTCCTCACCGGAGAAGGAGATGCGGAAGAGGCGGCCCTTGACGCCTTCGACCGAGACCTCGGCGCAGGACATGAAGGGGAAGTCGTCGATCCGCGTGTCCAGAAGCGCGTTCAGGAGCATCTTGGACAGGGGGCCTGCCACGGCGAACTGTGCCCAGCTTTCGGTGACCGAGATGAAGCGGACCTGCCAGTCGGCGCAATAGGCCTGATGGACGAAATCGAGGTGCCGCATCACCTGACCCGCCGCCGCCGTGGTGGTGGTCATCAGATAGTGGTTCTCGCCCAGACGCGCGGTGGTGCCGTCGTCCATCACATGGCCATCCTCGCGCAGCATCAGGCCATAGCGGACGCGGCCGACCGGGAGGGTGGAGAACGTGTTGGTATAGACGAAATCGAGGAAGCGGGCGGCGTCCTTGCCCTGGATGTCGATCTTGCCGAGCGTGGACACGTCAGCCACGCCGACGGCGGAGCGGACCATCAGAACCTCACGGTCGCAAGCCTCGCGCCAGGTGGTTTCGCCCGGTTTGGGGAAGTAGGAGGGGCGGTACCAGAGGCCCGCCTCGATCATCGGGGCGCCGCGGTCGCGCGATGCCTGATCGGAAGTCATGTAGCGTTGCGGGGCAAAACCCGCGCCCTGCCCGCCTGCGCCGAGCGCGCCCATCGAGACCGGGGTGAAGGGCGGGCGGAAGGTGGTGGTCCCCGTCTCGGGAATGCCGCGCCCGGTGGCATCGGCCAGAACGGCCAGCGCCGCGACGTTGGAGTTCTTGCCCTGGTCGGGGGCCATGCCTTGGGTCGTGTAGCGCTTCATATGCTCGACCGAGGTGAAGCCTTCCTGGGCGGCCAGCTTCACATCCTTGACCGTCACGTCATTGGCAAAGTCGAGCCAGGCGCGGCCCTTGCCCGGCACGTCCCAGAGCGGGGTGACCTTGTAGGGCGCATCCTCGGCCGGGGGCAGGTCAGGCGCCTCCGCCGTCTTGCCCAGCGCCGCGAGGGCGGCCAGAGCGGCAGCGCGGCCCTCGGTCAGGCAGGCTTGCGTCGAGAAGGCGCCATTGGCGGCGCCTGCGGCATGAAGGCCCGGCACCATGTCCGGGCGCGGCACGAAGGCTGCGATATCGGCGCGCCAGTCGGGCCTGGCGTTCTGATGGCAGGCGAGGTTGACCTGGGGGTTCCAGCCGCCCGACATCAAAAGGCAATCGGTCTCGATATGGAAATCGCCGCCGGCATGGTGGCCGGAAATCCCCTTGAGGTCGCGGCGGCCATGGGTATCGGTGATCTCTGCCCCGAGGTAGACCGGGCAATCCTCGAGCGCCGACGCATCGGGGCGGCTGTCCAGAATGGCCGAGATGACGACGCCATTGGCCATCAGCTGGCGGGCGACGGTGCGGGCATTGTCGTTGTTGGCGTAAAGCGTGACGCGGGTGCCGGGGGTCACGCCAAAGCGGTTGAGGTAGGTCTGCGCCGCCGAGGCCATCATGATGCCGGGCCGGTCGTTGTTGGCGAAGGCGATGGGACGCTCCAGCGCCCCGGTCGCCATCACCGCCTGCCCCGCCACGATGCGCCAGAAACACTCGCGCGGCAGATGGGCGGCGTCGGGCAGGTGGAGGCCCACCCGCTCCAGCGCGCCATAGGTGCCCTGGTCATAGGCGCCGATCACGGTGGTCCGGGTCATCAGCCGGACATTGGGCAGGCGGCGGAGTTCCTTGTAGGTGGCCTTGACCCAATCGGCGCCAAGCGTGCCGTCGATCTGGCCGTCATGCGACAAAAGCCGCCCGCCCATCAGGCTGTCGGATTCCGCCACGATCACATCCGCCCCGGCGCGGGCCGCGGTCAGCGCCGCCATCAGGCCGGCAGGACCGGAGCCGATCACCAGAAGATCGCAGAAGGCAAAGGCCTTCTCGTAACTCCCCGTCTCGTGCTGCGGTTTCAGGGTGCCAAGCCCTGCGGCGCGGCGGATCAGCGGCTCATAAAGCCCCTCCCAGAAGGCGCGCGGCCACATGAAGGTCTTGTAGTAGAAACCAGCCCCCAGAAAGGGTGCGGCGAGGTCATTGACCGCCATCACGTCCCAGCGGAGAGAGGGCCAGCGGTTCTGGCTTTTCGCCACAAGGCCCTCGTAGATCTCCTGCACGGTGGCGCGGGTGTTGGGGGTCTGGCTGCCATTGTCCAGAACCTCGACCATGGCATTGGGCTCTTCGGGGCCAGCGGTCAGGATGCCGCGCGGGCGGTGGTACTTGAAGCTGCGGCCCACCAGACGGACGCCATTGGCCATGAGCGCCGAGGCGAGCGTGTCGCCCTTGAAGCCGGAATAGCGTTGGCCGTCGAAGGTGAAGGTGACGGGTTCGGTGCGGTCGATCAGACCCTTGCGCGGCAGCCTCATGCTGCACCGCCTTTCCGGCCTGCCACAAGCTCGGTGGACAGGATCGCATGGGTGACCGTGTTGCGGGTGACCAGCAGCCAGGACCCGCAGCCGGTCTCGTGATACCAGAGGTCCTTGGTCACCCCCGCCGGATTGGTGCGCAGATGCAGCATGTCATCCCAGGCCTCGATCGGCGCATCGGCCGCGGGGCGGTTCAGGTAATCCTCGGAGCCCGAGTAATAGAACTCGCGCCGGTCGCGCGGGCCGCAGAGGGGACAGGTCAGGCGCATCAGGTGGCCTCGCAGGTTTCAAGTTTCACCGAGGCAAGCTCCAGGGTGGGAAGGCTGAGGGAATAGATGACGGTGCCGCCGGCCCGCACGAAGCGGCCCGCATCGTCGAGCGAGCCGAAGACGCCATGCTCGCCACAGACCACGGCGCGCATGTCGGTGCGAAAGCGGCCGATCACGCGGTGGACGGCGCCATCCGGGCGCTGGATCATCCGGGCGGTGGACCGGGACCGCGCCCAGCCATTGTCATAGGTCCAGGAGATCTTGGCGCCGGGCTGGCCCTTGCGGGTGACGAAAAGCCGGGTGGTCTCGGTGAAGGTGGCGGCGGGCATGTCTTCGGCGAAGGCAGGTGCCACGGTCAGTTTCAGATAGCAGCCCGCATCCTGCCAGGCGCTCTGGCAATCCACGACCTGCGCCCCGGCGGGTGCGGTCAGGGCCAGAAACAGGCCGAAAGGCAGGAGGGGTGCTTTCATCATCAATGCAGGTTGTGCTGGCTGCCGGTGGATTCCTCGTCGAGGATATGGCCGGTGCGGAAACGGTCCAGACGGAAGCGGCGGGCGACCTCGTGGCTCTCGCCGGTGGCCATCAGATGCGCCATGCACCAGCCCGAGGCGGGCGCCGCCTTGAAGCCGCCGTAGTTCCAGCCGGCATCGACGAAAAGCCCCTCGATATGGGTCTTGTCGATGATGGGCGAGCCATCCGGCGTCATGTCCATGATGCCGCCCCAGCTGCGCAACACCCGGGCGCGCGCCAGCATCGGCATCAGGGTCATGCCGGCCTCCATCACATGTTCGACCATCGGCAGGTTGCCCCGTGCGGCATAGGAGGCATACATGTCGATGTCGCCACCGAAGACGAGGCCGCCCTTGTCGGACTGGCTGATGTAGAAATGGCCCATGCCGTAGCTGACGACATTGTCGATCACCGGCTTCAGCCCCTCGGTCACGAAGGCCTGCAACACATGGCTTTCGATCGGCAGCCGCATCCCCGCCATGGCCGCGACTTGGCTGGAACGCCCGGCCACCACCATCCCGACCTTCTTCGCCCGGATCGGCCCGCGGGTGGTCTGCACGCCGGTCACCACACCGCCCGAGATGTCGATGCCGGTCACTTCGCAATTCTGGATGAGGTCGACGCCCAGCCGGTCGGCAGCGCGGGCATAGCCCCAGGCCACCGCATCATGCCGCGCGGTGCCGGCCCGGCGCTGGATCAGCCCGCCATAGATCGGAAAGCGGGTCTGGTTGTAGTCGAGATAGGGCAGCATCTCCTTCAGTTGCGGGACGCTCAGGATCTCGGCATCGTCGCCCTGGTTGACGATGGCATTGCCGCGCCGCACCGCCGCATCCCTCTGCCCGTCGGAGTGGAACAGGATGATATGGCCGCGCTGCGAATGCATGACGTTGTAGTTGAGCTCGCCCTCCAGCTTCTCCCAGAGCTTCAGCGAATGCGAGTAGAACTCGGAATTGCCCGGCAGGAAGTAGTTGGCCCGCACGATGGTCGTGTTGCGCCCGATGTTGCCGGAACCGAGGTAACCCTTCTCCAGCACCGCGATATTGGTCAGCCCGTGGTTCTTGGCGAGATAATAGGCCGTGGCCAGACCATGCCCGCCGCCGCCGATGATGATCGCATCATATTCGGCCTTGGGCGCCGGATCGCGCCAGGCACGGCCCCAGCCCTTGTTGCCCAGAAGCCCCTGGGTGATGACGTTCCAGCCCGAATAGCGCATCGCGTGGTCCCTCTGGCCCGGCACAAGTGCCAAGCCTGATTGTTGCGGGTTTTTACGATGTTATTCAACAGCGCCGTGCAAACAACTGGCCTGACTGCGACAGAAGATGTCGCGCGCAGGCGGTGGCCGGTAGGATGGGCAATATTGCCCATCTTGCCAGACCGGCCCGGGGCGAAGGGCAAGCCGCCCTGCCCCGCGGCTTCTGGTTAACCGCCGCCCGCGCAAAACCCCCGCCGCCTGACGGCAAACCAGCCCGAGGTGATTCGCCCCGCAAGCGCATTTGGGCGCGATTGTGGCACTGTTTCCGCGCCCCTTCGACCGCCCACTGTTGCGCCCGCTGCGACAGTGCCGATCTGCCACCCGGGGTTGTTTCCGCCATCCCGGCAGAAACCCCGGATCGGACAAATATGCCTTTATTTCGCCTCAACTTCTGGGCAAATGGAAGGCGGTGGGGCGTCAAGGATCGGGCCGAAATTGGGACCGGTTATGGTTATTGGGAAGCACTGCCATGCTTAACGACATTCACGACAGCTTTACCCGGTTGCGCCTGCGGGCCCGGCGGTTCCAGGCCGAGGAGAGCGGCGCGCTCATCGTCTTCGGGCTGATGGTCATGGTCCTGATGCTGATGATCGGCGGGCTGGCCGTGGATCTGATGCGGTACGAGAACACCCGCACCAAATTGCAGAACACGCTGGACCGCGCCACGCTGGCGGCGGCCTCGCTGGACCAGAAGCTGGTGCCGGCCGATGTCGTGGCCGATTACATGCAGAAGGCCGGTCTGAGCGACCAGATGAAGAACATCCAGGTCACCGACGGGATGAACCAGCGGGTCGTCCACACCTCGGGCCTTGCCGATACCCAGCCCTTCTTCCTCCACCTCCTCGGGATCGACAAATTCGACGCGCCGGCCGCAAGCCAGGCCGAACAGGCGATCAGCAATGTCGAGATCGTGCTCGTCCTCGACGTCTCCGGCTCGATGTCGGGGCAGAAGATCGCCAACCTCAAGGTCGCGGCCGAGGAATTCGTCGACACGGTCACCGCCAATGACACCCACCACAAGGTCTCGATCGCGATCGTGCCCTACAATGCCCAGGTCAATATCGGGCCGGATCTGGCATCGAAGTTCAACCTGACCAACCGGGCCGGCGTCACGGATGTCAATTGCGTCGAAATCCCCACCACCGCCTGGGGCACCCAGGCCCTGTCGCCCAACGCGCCGATGCCGATGATGGCCTATGCCGATATCGTGGGTGCGACGAGCAAGGTCGCAAGCTTCGTCTCCCCGCTCGACCTCGGCCTTGCGGCGCCCTCGCTGGTGACCTCGGGCGCCTACAAGGGCACCTTCAACGGCTCTTTCTGCCCGCCGAGCAAGGTCAATGTCGTGCGCCTGCCCGGCAGCGACCCCGACACGCTGAAATCGCAGATCGAGGCCCTGGTGGCCGGCGGCAACACCTCGATCACGCTGGGGATGAAATGGGGTGTCACCATGCTCGACCCCTCGATGCAGCCGCTTTATGCGCAGTTCATCAGCGAGGGCAAGATGCAGCCCGAGCTGGAGGGCCGCCCCCTCGCCTATGACACGACCAAGGTGCTGAAGATCATCGTCCTGATGACGGACGGCGAACATGTGTCGCACAACCGGATCACCGATGCCTACAAGACCGGCCCCTCGCCGATCTACAAGGCCACCGATGGCAATTACTCGATCCAGTTCACCTCGGGCCGGCCGACCTGGGCCGGGTCCAACACCTGGTTCGTGCCGCATCTGAACAAGTGGCAAAGTGCGGTCTATGCCGGCGGCGGCGCTGCGGTCCAGCAGGACTGGGCGCAGATCTGGTCCAACATGCGCCAGAGCTATGTGGCCTGGCAGTTCTATGCCCGCGCGCTCGGCAGCAGCGCCACCTCGCCCAGCACCAGCGCCTATAACAACGCCACCTCGGCCATGGTCGCCACCTATGCCCAGGTCAGCGACATGGATGCCTCGCTGCAGGTCTCGTGCAACCAGGCCCGGGCCAATGGCGTGCAGATCTATGGCATCACCGTCGAGGCGCCGGCCCATGGCAATGACGTGATCACCAAATGCGCCGACCCGGACCGCACCTTCATTGCCGACCGCAACACGATCCGTTCGGTGTTCCAGACCATCGCCGCCAATCTGACCCAGCTGCGCCTGACCCAGTAAGGTTCGTTTTGCCCCCCCGGTCTGGCCCCCGGTCTGGCCCGCCTTGGCCAAACGCGCCTGCCCGGTCCCGCAAGGGTCCGGTGCGCCATCTGGGCGAAAATGCTCGGCCCGGCCGCATTTTCGCCCTTCGACCGCAGCCGCTTTTTTCCCTGGCCTGCACGTCACGGTTGAAAGGGGCTGCGGCGCTCCTGTGGAGTCCCCAATGCGCGCACAAACCCGACATAATTTCGCCCTAAGCCTTGCGCTAAATGCCCCCTGCGGAACTGCGTCCTGGCGCGCCCCGATTCCGGGGTGTGGCCGGCTGACAGGGGAAAATGGGCATGGAAACGAAGAATCTCGAAAGGATGCGCGCTCTCTTTGGCGATCGGCGCGGGCTTTGGCGGTTCTTCCACGACGAGTCCGGGTCGCTTACGGTCTTCGGGCTGATGTTCATGCTCTTGATGATCATGATGGGCGGCATCGCGGTGGATGTCATGCGCTATGAGGCCCGCCGCACCTCGGTGCAGAACACGCTGGACCGATCCACCCTCGCCGCGGCCTCGCTGACCCAGGACCGCGATCCGACCTCGGTGGTCAACGATTACTTCACCAAGGCCGGCGCCCTGTCCTACCTGAAATCGGTCACCGTGACCCAGGGGCTGAACTTCCGCAACGTGAACGCCAAAGCAGAGGCCGCGACCGACCCGCTGTTCCTCAAGCTGCTGGGCGTCGAAACTTTCGACGCCGCCGGCAATTCGACCGCCGAACAGCGGATCAACAATGTCGAGATCATGATGGTGCTCGACGTGTCGGGCTCGATGGCTTCGAACAACAAGCTGGTGAACCTGAAGAACGCGGCCAACCAGTTCGTCTCGACCATCCTGACCAATGACGCCGAGCACAAGATCTCGATCGGTATCGTGCCCTTCAACGGCCAGGTCAACCTCGGGCCGACGCTGCGCGCCAAGTTCACCATGTCCTATCCCAACACCCTGCCCGGGGCGAGCACCAGCCAGGCCGGGGTGGATTGCGTCGACCTGCCGGCCTCGGCCTATACGTCCTATGCCGTCTCGACCACCGATGCGCTGCCGATGACGGCCAACGTCGACACCTATTCCAGTTCGGGCACCTCGACCCCGAACGAGGCCAACAAATGGTGCCCGGTCACCAATGGCTCGACCTATTACACCGGCAACCCGGCGGGTTCGGGCGGCAATATCGTGCGCCTGCCGCAGCAGGATACCGCGACGCTGCAAGGCTATATCAACGGGCTTGCCGCGGTCGGCGCGACCTCGATCAACGCCGGGATGAAATGGGGGATGACCCTGCTCGACCCTTCGATGCAGGCGATCTACACCGATGCCATCACCAACGGGAAAATGCCCGCCACGATGGCGAACCGCCCGCTGGCCTATGAGGCCGATGACGCGATGAAGGTCATCATCCTGATGACCGACGGCGAGAACTTCCAGGAAGAGCGGGTCAACGACGCCTACAAGACCGGCCTGTCGCCCATCTGGCAGGGCACCAGCGACAACAAGTGGTCGATCTTCGATCCGACCAAGGTGAACGCCTCGAACGCCACCAACCTGTGCAACAGCCGCCCCTATTATGTGCCCACCGCCAGCAGCAGCACCAGGTGGCAATCGCGGCCGTGGAACGGCACGACGCCGACCAGCACGGCCTGCTATGTGCCAAGCGACACGACCACGCCCACCGGCGCCACCAACCGCACCTGGCCGGAGGTCTGGCAGAAGCTGCCGATGCAATATGTCGCCCAGACCTTCTATGCGGGTTCAAGCATGAACTCGTTCAACAACCAGATGGCGCTGTTCCGCACCCAGACCACGACCACGTCGATGGACACCCAGATGCAGACCGCCTGCACCGCCGCCAAGAACGCCGGCGTCATCGTCTATGGCATCGCCTTCGAGGCGCCCACCAATGGTCAGACCCAGATCGCCGCCTGCGCGTCAGGGCCGGCCAATTACTTTGACGCCTCGGGCATCCAGATCTCGACCGCCTTTGCCGCCATCGCCAACAATATCAGTCAGCTGAGGTTGACCCAATGACCCATTCCTTCGGCAGCTTCAGCTTCCGGCGCCTGCTCGCCCGGCTGCTGCCGGCCCGGTTGCGCCAGGAGGACGGCACCGCCTCGATGGAGTTCGTGCTCGTCGTGCCGGTGATCCTTCTGATCTTCATGGCCTCCTTCGAAAGCGGCCTTCTGATGACGCGCGAGATCCTGCTCGAGCAATCGGTCGACATGACCATGCGCGAGCTGCGTCTGGGGCATTACGCCAATGTGACCAATGCCTTGCTGAAGAAGGAGATCTGCTCGCGCACGATCATCTTCCCGAACTGCCAGAGCAATATCAAGATCCAGCTGGACCGCGTCAGCACTTCGACCTGGAGCTTCCCCTCCACGCCGACCACCTGCATCAACCGCACCTCGCCGGCAGAGCCGGTGACCACGCTGAAATATGGCGAGCCCAATGACCTGATGCTGATCCGGGTCTGCGTGACGCTGCCGGCGCTGTTCCCGGGCACCGGACTGGCACTGAACCTCACGCTGGATTCAGCGGGCGAATATGCCCTTGTCGCGCGCAGCGCCTTTGTGGTGGAGCCGATTTGATGCGCCAGCCCCTCCCCCCGATGATCCAGCGCCTTTGCCGGCCCTTCACGCGGTTCTGGCGCAGCGAAGAGGCCGCCATCGTCGCCGAGGCCGTCATCGTTCTGCCGGTGCTTCTGTGGGCCTATGTCGGGCTGTTCGTCTATTGGGACGCCTTCCGCTCGCTCAACACGGTGCAGAAGGCCGCCTATACCGTCTCGGACATGATCTCGCGCGAGAGGGTCGGGCTGACCACCAGCTATGTCACCGGCATGAACAAGGTCGTGCAATATCTGATCGACCCGGACCAGACCTCGACCATGCGGGTGACCTCGGTCAGCTACAGCGATGCCAACAAGCGGTTCGAGGTGCACTGGTCGCGCACCACCAACAGCGTGACGATGCCGGTGCAGACCACTGCGACCCTGAAGAATTACGTCAGCAAGATCCCCGCCATGTCGCCGGGCGATTACGTGGTGATCGTCGAGGTCCGGGTGCCCTATGTCGCCGCCTTCAACACCTTCATGGGCGACCAGACCTTCAGCGAGTTCATCGTGACACGGCCGCGCTTTCTGACCTGCATCGCGATGGACAGCATCCCCTGCCCGGTGACCTGAGCCGCCCTGCCGACTTCTGTGCAGAAATGCGCGGCCTCCCCGCGCCTATCGCAGAGGCCCCGCTCTGGCGCAGGGCGGCTGGCGCGCCTACCTAAGGCCCAGCTGCTTCAGGAGGCCCCGATGTCGATCCGTCCCGTCAAGAAAAGCCAGATTGCCCGCCCCACGGTGGAAGGCGCCGGGGTGCATCTGCACCGCGGCTTCGGCTTCGGCCAGACCTCGGACACCGATCCTTTCCTGCTCTTCGACGATTTTCGCGGCGAAAGCCCGCGCGATTACAAGGCGGGCTTTCCCTGGCATCCGCATCGCGGGATCGAGACGATCACCTATGTCCTCTCCGGCTCGGTCGAGCATCGCGACAGCCTTGGCAACCGGGGCACGCTGAAGGGCGGCGATGTGCAGTGGATGACGGCGGGCTCGGGGATCATGCATCAAGAGATGCCCTACGGCAACGGCAAGGGCCAGATGCACGGCTTCCAGCTTTGGGCCAACCTGCCGCGCCATCTGAAGATGACCAAGCCGCGCTATCAGGACATCAAGGGCCGCGACATTCCCGAACTGCTGGATGATGACGGCACGGTGGTCAAGGTGATCACCGGCAATTACCGGGGCAAATATGGCCCGGTCGATGGCATTGCCGCCGATCCGCAGTATCTGGACATCTTTGTCCCCGAGGGGCGCCGCAAGACCTTCAAGGTCGACACCCGCCGCAATGCCTTTGCCTATATCTTCGAAGGCGCCGGCACCTTCCGCGACGCCAGCCGCCCGCGCGGCGTGCTGATGGAGAAGGAGGTCAACGGCCAGGAGGTCAATATCCGCGACCTGTCGGGCAACCGGACGCTGATCACCTTCGGCGCGGGGGATGAGGTGACGGTGCAGGCCGGGCCGCAGGGGGTGCGCTTCCTGCTGATCTCGGGCAAGCCGATCAAGGAGCCGGTGGCCTGGCACGGCCCGATCGTGATGAACACCGAAGCCGAGATTCGCCGCGCCATGACCGAGCTGCGCAACGGCACCTTCGTGCGGCCCGAACATTGAGGGCCCGCGCGCCCCGGATGCGAAGAACTTCGCCCAAGCTGCGCGCAAAGGGTGCAAAGCCTGCGAAGGGGCGCTAGAAGGGCTCATGCGTTATGTAATCCTTGCCCTGATGCTTTCGGCCTGCACGGCCCATCCCAAGATCGACTGGCCCGCAGGGTCGGGCACGGTCCCGGCGCCCCGGCTTCTGCCGCAGTCCGAGCTTCTGCCCGCCCCGGCCGCCACCGACCCCGGCCCGGCGCTGGCCGGGCGTGCCGGGGGCCTGCGCAATTGGGCGGCCTCGCGGCCTCCGCCGGTGCAGTAAGGCCGCGCCGGGACGCGCCGCCGCGTTGCGCTGCGCTTGCGAAACGGCTAACAGGCTGTGCAGCAGTCAGACGAGGTCCCAGATGAGCCAGAACCAACTCCCCGCCCTTCGCATCGGTCTGGCTGGCCTTGGCACCGTCGGCATCGGCGTGGTCAAGATCGTGCAGCGCCATGGCGACCTGATCGCCGCGCGCACCGGCCGCCGGGTGGAGATTGTCGCCGTCTCGGCCCGCGACCCCAAGAAGAACCGCGATGCCGACCTGTCGGGCTATGCCTGGGAGGTCGATCCCGTGGCCCTTGCCCGCCGCCCGGATGTCGATGTCTTCATCGAGGTGATGGGCGGCCATGAAGGCCCGGCGCGTCTGGCCACCGAGGCCGCCATCGCCGCCGGCAAGGATGTGGTCACCGCCAACAAGGCGCTTCTGGCCCACCACGGCCAGGCCCTGGCCCTCGCCGCCGAGGCCGCGGGCCGGGTGATCCGCTTCGAGGCCGCTGTCGCCGGTGGCATCCCGGTGATCAAGGCCCTGACCGAGGGCCTCGCCGCCAACCAGCTGCGCCGCGTCATGGGCGTGATGAACGGCACCTGCAATTACATCCTGACAAGGATGCAATCGGCTGGCCTGCCCTATGAGACGGTCTTCGAAGAGGCGCGCCAGCTGGGCTATCTCGAGGCCGACCCGAACCTGGACGTCGGGGGCATCGACGCCGGCCACAAGCTGAGCCTTCTGGCCGCCATCGCCTTTGGCACCAAGGTCTCCTTCGACGCGGTGGAACTGGAAGGCATCGGCGCCATTTCGATCGACGACATCAACCTTGCCGCCGACATGGGCTACCGCATCAAGCTTCTCGGCGTGGCGCAGGTCACCGGCCGCGGGCTGGAACAGCGGATGACGCCCTGCCTCGTCCCCGCCGACAGCCCGCTTGGCCAGTTGCAGGGCGGCACCAACATGGTGGTGCTGGAGGGCGACAGTTCCGGCCAGATCGTGCTGCGCGGCCCCGGCGCGGGCGAAGGCCCGACCGCGAGTGCGGTGATGTCGGACGTTCTGGACCTGGCGCGCGGCCTGCGTCTGCCGACCTTCGGCCAGCCCGCCGCCACCCTTGCCACCCCGGTCGCCGCCAAGACCGCGACGCCTGCGGCCTGGTACATGCGGATGACGCTGCTCGACAAGCCCGGCGCCTTGGCGAAGATCGCCACCTGTCTGGGTGAGGCCGGGGTCTCCATCGACCAGATGCGCCAATACGGCCATTCCGGCGCCAATGCCCCGGTGCTGATCGTCACGCACAAGGCAACCCGCGACGACATCGACCACGCGATGAGCCGCTTTGCCGCCACCGGCGTTCTGGTGGGCGCCCCGGTCGCGCTGCGCATCGAAGAGGTCTGACTTGACATGACGCGGCCACAGGCGGACCCTTCCCTCGGGGAGGCGCATCATGTGGCTGCGAGTCTTCTTCTGTCTGTGCATGACCGGTCCTGCCGTGGCAGACCCCTTGCCCGGGGCCGATGACCCCGGCTTTCGCGCTTCCCTGACCGCGGTCACCCGATCCGATGACGCAGAGGCCCGACAGGCGCTCCACGCCCAGGCCGCCGCCGGAAACGCCGCCGCCCTCGTGGCCCTGCCGGTGGTCGAGGCCTGGTGGCCCTTTACCGGCCCGATGCCGGAGCGTCTGGCGCAGCGCCAGATCGGCGGGCGCTGGACCTCTGACCTCGCCAGCGCGGCCTCGCCGGTGGTGGCCCTGTGGCAGGGCGGGGCAATCTCGCCCCGGATGCCGGATCAGCTTGACCGGGCCCTGGGGCTGTACAAGCTGGGCGAGGCGCGCAAGGGCGATGCCCTGCTTGAGGCCTGGGTCAACCACATGCCCCTTGCGGCCCCCCTGCCCGAGGGCCTTGCCGATCTGCCCGCCGCCCCGCTGCTCAAGGCCCTGATCCTCTTGCGGCACCTGACCAAGGGCGAGGACGCCGCCCTGCCCGTGCTGCAGCATTGGCTGGATCAGGACCGGATCGAGGGCTGGATGGTGCTGGCCGAGGTCACCGACCATTACCCCGGCAGTCCGGGCCGGGCGCTGACCCTGGGTCTTGGCGACGCCCCCGACCATGCCGGGCGGCTGGAGGATGGCCGCCGCGCGATGGCGCTGCTCTGGCGCGACCAGACGCCGCGCCCGCTCGCCCCGCACGAGGTGGCGATGGTGCTGCAGGACCTGCTGCCCCGCCCGCAATATGCCCCGGTCCGCGCCTATTGCGCGGCGCGCTGCCCCGAGGACCCGCAATCCTGCGCCGCGGCCTTTGCCGGTCTCCTCGGCGCGCCGCGGGCGGCGACGACGGCGCTGACGCCGCCGGCCGAGGTGATGGACACGGAGGATTTCTTCGCCACCCCGCGTGGCGAGCAGGTTCTGCTCGGCACCGCGGCGCTGCATCATCTGGACCTTGACCAGTCGCCCGCCCCCGCCGCCGGGCTTGCCAAGACCCCGGCCTTCGCCGCCATCAGCCAGCAGGATGCCTGTTTTGCAGCCGGGGTCACGCGCGCCCTGAGCCCCTTCCCGCAGGCCAAGCAGGACGGTTAGCGCAATCATCCTTGCGGCAAGCCGGACACCCGGCTAATCGGGCAGAAAGCCCCGCCGCAAAAGGATATTCCCATGCCCACCGCCCCCGCTGGAGTTCTGGAGTTTCAGGACCGTCTCTTGTCCCTCGGCCTTGCCCGCGTGTCCGAGGCGGCGGCGCTGGCCTCGGCCCATCTGATCGGGCGGGGCGACGAGAAGGCCGCCGACCAGGCCGCCGTCAACGCGATGCGCGACCAGTTGAACCTTCTGGACATCGCCGGCGTCGTGGTGATCGGCGAGGGCGAGCGTGACGAGGCGCCGATGCTCTTCATCGGCGAGGAGGTCGGCACCGGCAAGGGCCCGGCGGTGGACATCGCGCTTGACCCGCTGGAGGGCACCACCCTGACCGCCAAGGACATGCCCAACGCCCTGACCGTGATCGCGATGGCGCCGCGCGGCACCATGCTGCATGCGCCCGATGTCTACATGGAAAAGCTCGCCATTGGCCCGGGCTTCAAACCCGGCACGGTGACCTTCAACATGTTGCCCTCCGAACGCGTCTCGGCCCTTGCGGCGGCCAAGGGGGTTTCGACCCATGACATCACCGTTTGCGTGCTGGAACGCCCGCGCCACGAGGCGCTGATCGAAGAGATCCGCTCGACCGGCGCCTCGATCCGGCTGATCACCGATGGCGATGTGGCCGGGGTGATGCACTGCGCCGAACCCGAGGTGACGGGGATCGACATGTACATGGGCTCGGGCGGCGCACCGGAGGGTGTGCTGGCGGCAGCGGCCCTGAAATGCATGGGCGGCCAGTTCTTCGGCAAGCTGATCTTCCGCAACGACGACGAGAAGGGCCGCGCCCGCAAGGCCGGCATCACCAATTTCGACCGCGTCTATACCCGCGACGATCTGGTGCGCGCCGATGTGATCTTTGCGGCGACCGGCGTCACCTCCGGCTCGCTTCTGTCGGGGATCAAGCGCGAGCCGAGCCATATCACCACCGAAACCATCCTGATGCGCTCCAAGACCGGATCAGTGCGGCGGATGAGCTATCGCAGCCCGGTGAAGTAAGCCGGGCCTGCGGGCTGGTCTGGCAGCGGTCAGACCAGCACGAAATCTCCCAGATGCAGGGTGAAGAGGCCCTTGAGCTCGATCTGGAAATCGGCGACACCGTCGTGGTCGATGTCGCCCGAGATGATGGTCACATCATGAGCGGTGCCGGCGGGGTTGAGCCTCTGAAAGCGCAGCTCGCCCGCGACGTTGTGAAAGCCGCTGTTGGCGATGAAAGTGAAGGCCGTCTTGCCATTGCCGAAATTGCCATCGGCGTCGATGGCCGACAGGTCGATGCGGTCGGTCTCGGCCTGACTGAAATCCACGATGACATCGCGGGTTGCCGCATCCTTGCCCGAATGGGTCGCGGCGCTGAAGACGAAGCGGTCGGCATCCAGACCGCCCCGCATCAGATCGCGGCCATAACCGCCCAGCAGCGTATCCGCCCCCGCCCCGCCGCGCAGGATGTCGTCGCCGTTGTTGCCGTTAAGGTAATCCACCCCATCCGCCCCGATCAGCAGGTCATTGCCGAAACCGCCATCGAGGCTCGCCCCGGCATTGGCGGCGGTCAGCGTATCATTGCCACCCAGGCTCGACAGCTTGTTCGCCGTATAGCCGAGCGCGTCGTTCGAGGCGGTCAGGCTGTCATTGCCGGAGCCTGAGACGAAACTCACCGCCTCGACCCCGTTGACCCTGGTGCCATCGGCCAGAACCACGCTCGCCGCGCTGAAATTGGCCTTGAAGGCGCCGGTGAAGGCCGAAAGCTCCAACGTCAGCGCATCGCGTCCGGCGCCGCCGTTGATCACCGCCGGTCCGGTGCCGGCCATCGAATAGGTGCTGGTCATGTAGAGCGTGTCATCCCCGGCGCCGCCGTTGATCAGGCTGCGGCCATTGTAGGCCGACAGCGTGTCATTGCCGTCGCCGCCCGACAGGGTGGCCTGCCCCGTGCCGCCGACCAGCATGTCATTGCCGCCCTCGCCCAGGAGGTTCTGCTGCGCCCCGTTGGAGAAATCGACCCGGGCCACGTCATCCCCCAGCCCGGCGCGCAGCGTGGTGTCGCCCGAGCGCAGGTTGATCACGTCATTGCCGCCCGACGTGTCCAGCGTGGCCCCGCCGGAATAAAGGTCGAGCGTGTCGACCTCGTCCCCGCCGGTGAAGGTGACCGTGCCGCTGGTGCCCGAGAAGGTCTGGATCTTGTAGGCCTCGAAGCCGGTGAAATTGGCAAAGATCGTGCCGTCCGCCGTCATGGTCCCGGCGGCGATATCGATCAGCAGCGCGCCGAAAGAGGCAAAGCCATTGCCCCAGGTCAGACTGTCGCCGCTGCCCTTGCCGCCATCCAGCTGCATCGCGCCGCTGCCGGTGACCGGCAGGCCGTAGAAGGTGATCGCGTCATTGCCGAGCCCGCCTTTCAGCACCCCGCCCTGAAAGCTCGACACATTGCTGTAGGAATTAAGGATCGTGTCATTGCCCGCGCCGCCGGTGATCAGGTTCGACCCGCTGCCGCCGACGACATAGAGGGTTTCGAAGTTCATATAGGTCGCGCCGTTCACCCCGCCGACGATCGGCTGGAAGGTCGAGCCCATGGTGATGCTGATCGTCTCCGAAAACCCGGTCAGCGCCAGCAGGTAAAGCGTGTCGCTGCCGGTGCCGCCATCCACCACCTGCCCGGTGCGGATCGCCGAGACCTGGACCGTGTCATTGCCCGAACCGCCGAAGATCTCGTCGCCCTGCGAGGCCGAGATGATCCGGTCATCGCCGCCATTGCCATGCATCACATTGTGCTCGACGATGTTGATGTCGCTGCCGCCGTTCAGAACATCATTGCCCGAGGCGCCGTTGAGCACATCATCGCCGCGGTCGCCGTAAAGCTCGTCGCCCCCCGCAACGGCGGTCAGCGTATCGGCGCCATCGCCGCCATAAATGCGGTCGCCCGCTGCGGAAGCCGTCACATTGTCGGGGCCGGGGCCAAGCACAACATCGGTCATGTCAAACGCTTTCCTGCTAAATGTGGGGGGACTTAATCCCGCCACATTGCCACTCGAATCCCAAGCTGGCAAGCGCCGGGCTTGCATGGCCGCGCCGGGCGGTGCATCCCCGGGCCATGACCGCATTTCTCAACGTCGAATCGTCGCTCACCGGACGCCGCTGGTCCGGCCCCACCCCCGAGGCGGCCCGGCTGGCCGAGGCCATGGCGCAGCGCACCCGCCTGCCGCAGGCGCTCTGCCAGACCCTCGTCGCGCGCGGCGTGGCGCCCGAGGGGGCGGAGGCCTTTCTCGCGCCCGCCCTGCGCGATCTGCTCCCCGACCCGATGAGCCTGCGCGACATGGGGGCCGCCGCTGATCGGCTTGTGCAAGCCGTGGCGCGCCGCCAGCGCATCGCGGTCTTTGCCGATTACGACGTGGATGGCGGCGCCTCTGCCGCGCTGCTGATCATCTGGCTGCGCCATTTCGGCCTGGTGCCGACGCTTTATATCCCCGACCGGATCGACGAGGGCTATGGCCCGAACGTGCCGGCGATGGCCGCCTTGGGCGCGGCGCATGACCTGATCCTCTGCGTCGATTGCGGCACGCTGAGCCACGATCCCATCGCCGCGGCAACCTGCGATGTCGTGGTCCTGGACCACCACCTCGGCGGCGAGACCCTGCCCCCCGCGCTGGCCGTGGTGAACCCCAACCGCCAGGACGAGGAGGGCACGCTGGCCCATCTTTGCGCCGCCTCGGTCGTCTTCCTGCTGCTGGTCGAGGCCAACCGCCGCCTGCGCCTGAAGGGCGAACAGGGGCCGGACCTGATGGCGATGCTCGACCTTGTGGCCCTCGCCACCGTGGCCGACGTGGCGCCGCTCCTCGGCGTCAACCGCGCCTTCGTGCGGCAGGGGCTGAAGGTCATGGCGCGGCGCGATCGGATCGGGTTGCGCGCCCTGTCCGACATCGCCCGGCTGGATCAGGCGCCCTCGGCCTATGCGCTTGGCTTCGTCCTCGGGCCGCGCATCAACGCCGGGGGCCGCATCGGTCAGGCCGACCTCGGCGCGCGGCTTTTGTCCACCGACAACCCCGCCGAGGCCACTGCTTTGGCTGCAAGGCTCGATGCGCTCAACACCGAGCGGCGCGAGATCGAGGCACGGGTGCGCGAACTGGCCCTGGCCCAGGTCGAGGCGCATGGGCCGGAGGGCGGCCTTGCCTGGGCTGCCGAGGATGGCTGGCACCCCGGCGTGGTCGGCATCGTCGCGGCACGGGTGAAAGAGGCGACCCACCGCCCTGCCGTCGTGATCGGCTTCGAGGGCGACATCGGCAAAGGCTCGGCCCGTTCGGTCAGCGGCGTCGACCTCGGTGCCGCGATCCAGCGGCTGGCCGCCGAAGGGCTGATCGAAAAGGGCGGCGGTCACAAGATGGCGGCGGGCCTGACGCTGACCCGGGCGCAGCTTTTGCCCGCGATGGAGCGGCTGGAGGTCTTGCTCGCCAAACAGGGCGCGGGCCAGGGCGGCGCGGGGGACCTCGCGATCTCCTCGCTTCTGATGCCCAGCGCCGCGACCCCGGCACTGATCGAACAGATCGAGGAGGCCGGCCCCTTCGGCGCCGCAGCCCCCGCCCCGCGATTCGCCTTCGCCAGCCAGCGTGTCACCGCCCGCCGCATCGGCGAGGCGCATCTGCGCCTGACCTTCGGCGAGGCCGAGGGCGCCCGGATCGAGGCCGTGGCCTTCAACGCCTTCGACACGCCCCTTGGCGCCGCCCTGGAAAACCCCGGCCACCGCAGCTTTCACCTGGCCGGCAGGCTGGAGATCAACCACTGGAACGGCCGCTCCAAACCCCAGCTCCGGCTGGAGGATGCGGCCGAGGCGTGAGCTGTCCCCAAGTTCATGCCCCCAAGTTCATGCGTCTGCGCGCAAATTTCCTCTTGCGCGCCGCTGCAGGCTTGATTAGACACCGCCGCACAAAGCGTGGCCCGTTCGTCTATCGGTTAGGACGTCTGGTTTTCAACCAGGTAAGAGGGGTTCGACTCCCCTACGGGCTGCCACCTTCCCCCTGATCCTGATGCGTCAAATCGGCTCTTGCCGACCCTTCGGGCTGTTGGGTCGCTCAGGCGGCAGCCGACAGGACCTCGTCGCAGTTCACCGCGAAATGGGTGATGGCGATGGTCCCGAAGGAGGTGATCATCGGCACGTCCACCGCATCGCGACCCTCGACCATCTTCACCCGCCCGATGCGCGGCGTGTTGTGGCGGGCGTCGATCGTGCACCAGCGGCCGCCGACAAAGACCTCGACCCAGGCGCAGAAATCGCCCGGCCCGGCATAGGGCACGCCGATATCGCCGAGATAGCCGCTGACATAGCGCGCCGGGATGTTCAGCGCCCGGCAGAGCGTGATCGTCAGATGGGCGAAGTCGCGGCAGACGCCCTGCCTTTCGTTGAAGGCATCCTGCGCGGTCTTGAAGGCGCTGGCATAGCCATAGCCAAAGCTGATGTGGCCATGGACGAAATCCAGCACCGCCTGCACCCGCGACCAATCCTCGGGCAGATGACCAAAGCGCGCCCAGGCCTCGGCCATCAGCACATCCGACTGGCAATAGCGGCTGGGCGCGAGGAATTGCAGCACCTCGTTCGGCAGGCTTTCGACCGGGGCGATCCTTGCGGAAGTGTCGAGGAAATCGGGCTGGCCGTCATCCTCCACCGTGCCCTGCCATTGCAGGCGCAAGGGCCCCTCCCCCGCCGCGACGCGCAGGCGGCGGTTGCCGAAATCGTCGATGAAGGAGGTGAAGCCGGTAAACGGGCTGAGGATCAGGTCGGATTGGGAGATGAGCCGCGCCTCCTCTTCCGGGCGCAGGCTCAGGCCGAGGAGAAGGGGGGCTGCGCCGTAGCGCTGGATCGTGATGTCGAATCCGATCTGGATCTTCATGGGGGGCCTCGTTTCTGAAAGGGTTGCCCCAATAAGACCTGAGAGGCCGAATGGTTCCCGCGCGGGCCGGAAATTCCGCGCCTATTGCCCCTCGGACGACCAGGGGAAGTTCAGGAAATTGGCCCGGCTGTCATAGCAGATATTGCCGTAAAAGCGCAGATAGGTGTCGCGGCGCGCCGGATCGGCATAGACGGCGGCGGGGTCGGCGATGTCGGCCTCATAGCGCGGCAGGCTTTCGGCGGTCAGGGCGATGGGCAGGATGTCGATCGCCTGGGGGATGCTGCGCCCGGCCAGCCAGTCGGCGGCATGGCGGCCCATCGCATAACCGAAGACCGAGGCGGCGAGGCTGATGCTGGCCTTGTAGGGGCTGTTCGGGCGGCGCAGCTCGGAGACGGCATCCGCCTCGCCGTCGATGCCGCCGAAGAACTGGTCGGGCCGAGCAAGGCCCGCATCGCGCATCGCGGCCAGGGCACCCATCACCACGGTATCGGCGCCGAGCACGACGTCGATCCGCGGCTCGGCCAGAAGGATGGTCTGCATCGTGGCATAGCCGCCGGCGTTGTTCACCGTCTCGGGCGAGATGTCGGCCACGATCACCGCCCCCGGCACCTTGTCGAGTGCCGCGCGGATCGCGGCGAAGCGCGGGGCGAGGAAGCCCAGGCTGTCATGGGTCAGGATCACGACATTGGCCCTGCCGCCGAGATGGCGGTTGATATAGTCGGCGGCGGCATCGCCGAGGGTCTTGCCGGTCAGATATTGCGGGGCGTTGAGGATCGTGGTGGCGGGTGGTGCCACGATGGTGCCGAGATAGGCGCCCGACCAGATCAGCGCCTTGCTGTGGGGGGCGAGCGCCGCCGCGTCGATCGGGGCTGCCACCACGGCGCCGACATGGGCGGCAAGGTGGCCATCGAGCACCGCCGCCATCGCCGCAGGGTCATTGTCCGCGCTGGCCTTCTGAAAGGCGAGGCCGGTCTCCTGCGCGGCAATCTCGAGGCCGCGGCCGATGCCCTTCATGAAGTCGCGGTCATTGTCGCTGTCGAAGGCCAGGACCTTGTCGAGGCCGGGCGGCGGGGTGCAGGCCGCGGCTGTCGCGTCGAAGGGCGGCAGGACGACCGGCTTGGTCATCCCCTCGCCCCGGTCCTGGGCCCAAGCTGGAGGCAGGGCGCCTGCGGTGCCAAGGCAGATCACGGCGGCTGCCAGTTGTGCGGTCGTGAACTTGCGCATCGTCATCCCATCCTGGTGTCGGGGTCTGTGATCAGGCGGCCGGCAGGATCAGCCGGGCCGAGGTGCCGGGTTGGCGCATCGCATATTCGACCCGCCCGCCAAGGCTCGCGGCCAGGGCATTGACCAGCTTGGTGCCAAGCCCGGTGCCCTGCAGGACCGGGTCCGCCGCCCGCCCGACGCCGTCATCCTCGACCCGAAGCTCGGCCGAACCGCCCTCGGCCTGGGTCAGGGTCACGCGGATTTCGCCCTTGCCGTTGGGGTAGGCGTATTTGAAGGCATTGGTCACCCATTCCGCCGCGATGATGCCAAGGCTGACGCTCTTGTCGGTCGGCAGCGACAGCTGGGCGATCTCGGGCTTCAGGAACGACTGGTGGCCGCTGGCGCGCATCGAGGTTTCCAGCTGCGACAGCAGGCTGGGCAGGAAATCCCCCAGTTCCACCGATTGCACATCGCCCGAGGTGTAAAGCTTCTTGTGGACCACGGCAACGGCGCTGATCCGGTTCTGCGTCTCGGTCAGGGCGGCGCGGGTCTCGGGGTTGTCGGAGGCGCGGGCCTGCAGGCTGACCATCGAGGCGACGAGCGACAGCGAATTGGCGACGCGGTGATTGACCTCGGCCAGAAGCACCTGGGCGCGGTCGCGCGCCATGGTCAGTTCGGCTGTCCGCTCGTTCACCCGCTGTTCAAGCCCGGCATTGGCCGCGATGACATTGTCCTGCGCCCGGCGCAGGCTGCGCACGAAGCCGCGGATGACCAGACCGGTCGCCGCCACCACCAGAAGGATCAGCACCGCTGCGGCCAGGATGATCTGGCTCAGCTGGTGGAGGCCTTCGTTCTGCCGGGCCATGTTGTCGTTCAGCTTTTCATTGGCATGGCGTTCGATGCTGGAGAGGAAGACATTGGCCTCGTCCATCAGCGCCTTGCCCCGGTTGGTGCGCAGGATCGCCAGGGCCTCATCCCCCCGGCCCTCGCGCTTGAGGGCGATGGTCCGGTCCAGCTCTTCGAATTTCTCCTGCACCAGCGGGTCAAGCCGCTTGAGCACCAGCTGCGCGCCGCTGTCGGCGCTCAACAGCAGGGTGAGCTTGGCAAGCTGTTGAAAGGAGCGGACTTTGGCGGTGCCGAACGGGGCAAGATAGATCTCGTTGCCGTTCATCAGAAAGCCGCGCTGGCTCGATTCCGCGGCCTGGATGCCATAGCGCAGTTCAGAGGCCGCCGAGGCGATGTCGCGCGACTGGACGCCAAGGTCGAAATCGGATTGCGCCCGCTGAGCCAGACGGAAGGTCAAGGCCACCATCAGCGTCAAGGCGACGAAGCCGATCACCATCAGCAAGGCCGCGATGCGCCGCGTCCGCCTGGCCCGCTTCATGATCTGGGCCGGCATTCCCGCCATCTCTTCACCGCCGCCTTGTTGCGCTGCACCGACCGTCCCTTTGTCCGCCATCATGGCTGCCGCCCTATCACGGTAACATACTGCCTGCACTTGCCAACATGCTCTTTCGCGCCGAAGCGGCCGAAAACATGCTTTCCGCACAGGACTTCCGGGATGGACGCAGGGGAAAGACGATCCCGCGCTGTGGCAGGAAAGCCTTGGTCGCGGCAGGGTTGCGTGGCGCGCCGGGGAAAGCGCGCCTGCCCCATCAGTTGGACAGCGCCGCTGCCGCGACCGCGCGGGACAGATCGGCGCAATTGGCGAGGCCCTGCGAGAAGGGATGCCGGGCGATCACCTGCGGCATGGCAAGACAATAGATCGCCGGGCCCGCGCCCTCCTGCCCCGCCAGCGCCAGACGGAAGGGCGCCTCGAGCGCGCCCTGCGGATCGGCCAGCGCCGCCACCAGCCCGGGGAACGGCAGGTCGGACAGCGGCTCTGCCGGCTGGCCGCGCGCGTCGATCATCAGATCGAGCTCTCGCTGCCCGTCGGGCAGGGTCAGGGTGATACCGCCGCCCGGTGCTGCGGCGATGGCGCCCTCGGCGTCGCCAGTGCCGACAAGATCCAGCACGCCCGCCTCGAACAGCGCCAGCACGCGGGAGACCGAAAGATCCGGCACCGCCGCATAGCAATCGGCAAAGACCGGCATCAGATGGGTGGAAAAGCTCTCCCAATCCTGCGGGGTCAGCACGCGCAAGGCCGCATCGAAGGCCTCGTGCCCGCGCAGCAGGACCGAGCGGTGCGGCACGGTGGTCTTGCGCCGCATAGTCTCGCGCGCCTCGGCCAGGGTCTCGCGCAACGACCGCAGCCCGCCCAGCGCCTGACGGCGGGCGAAATAGGCCTCGGCAAAGCCCGGAATCGTAGCGGCCTCCGGGCCCAGACCTTCCAGATAGGTGGGATCGGCGTCGTGCAGTTCGGCGAGAAGCAGGGCAAAGACCCGGTCGAGCAGGCCCTCGGCGCCCGCGTCCACCTCGCGCGCCACGGCCTCTTCGGTCAGGTGGCGCAAGGGGGCGTGCGGGTAGGTGTAGTAGAAATCCGCCTCGGGCATGATGCCGCGGCGTGACACCATGGTCAGGCGCAGATCGCTGGCGGTGTCATGCGGGAACCACCGCATCTGCGCGCCCTCGTCCTGAAAGCTGCCATGCATCTGACCCAGCGCCACCGCCACGTCGATCGCCGAAAGCGAGGAGCCGAGAATGCCGATCCGCCCGGCCGGCAGCGCCGCAAGCCGGGTGGCGGGCCAGGGCGAGACAAGCTCTGCCGTGCCGAGCCGCGGGTGTTCTTCGAAATGATGCCCGGTTGCGATCACCACGGTGCCGAAGGTGAAACGCCGCGTGCCGGCGGGGGTCTCGACCAAACAGGTGCTGGACGCTGTGCCGGGGAGGATGTCGGTGACGCGGTGGCGTGGCAGGACGCGCACGCCATGACCACGCGCCCGGGCCGCCGTGCAAAGCGTCTCGAACTCGGCAGCGTAATAGGCGCCCAGCAGCAGGCGGGGATAGAAGCTGCGGGTGGTCAGATCTCGCCGTGTCAGGTTCCAGCGGGCAAGCTCGGCATCGCTCAACCCCAGAAGCCAATCGAGAAGCGGCTGGGTGACCGAGGGGATCTCGCGGCTGAAGGCATTGCCGAGCATGAAATCGGCATTCATTTCAGGGCGATAGGGCATGCCGGTGCCAGGGCTGTCGCTGGCCTCCAGCACGGTGATTTCAAGGAAAGTGTCGCGCTCCAGCGCGTCGGCGGCATTGATCAGGTGCTTGAGCAGGTAGATCGCCATGGGGCCCGAGCCGATGATGCCCCAGCTGTCCGACGGCAAGGGCATCGCCACCGCTCCCGTGGCACCTTCTGGCTTTTTCTCTGCGTTCACCTGCGGGCCTGCCTCTTCTGGTTGATCACCGAAGGAAACAATTTCGAAGGCGAAGGGTTCCCTTTTGCGCGAAACTTCCCGGCGCGACACATCTTCAGATCGAAACGCCCGGCGGCAGGGCTTTTGGCCCGGCCGCCGGACAGGTCGTCTCAGGCGGCAGGACGCGCGCCATAGGACAGCGCGGCGCGCTTGGGCCGCGGGGTCAGCGGCACGGCCTCGGCCTTGGTGAAGGCCTCCTTGCAGGCGGCTTCCAGCGAGCGGACGGCGAAATCGGCACCGATCTCGCGCGCCTGTTGCAGGGTGGCCTCGGTCACCGGCGGCAGCATGCCGCTGTCCTGGCCCTTTTCCGACGCTTCGGAGAGATCCTCCCAGATCACCACGCCGACGCGCAGCGCGGGCATGGCCCGCTTGATGCGGCGGATGTGCAGGAAAGAGGCACGCGAAGGTTCGGTATCGAGGAAGCTGAAGATCACGCAGTTGAGCGCCGCGGCCGAGAGGGCCTCGAAATTGGCGAGGGTCAGATCGTGGTGGGTCTGGAAGCTGGCCGCGGCACCATGGGTCTTGAGCACCTGCGCCAGCATGGCGGCGGCGGCATCGTCCAGATCGCTGCGCGCCCCCATGCAGAGCACTCGGTAGCCCGCGCCATCCAGCAGCGTGCCCTCGGGGTCGGCATCGGCCTTCTGCGCCTCGACCACCTCTTCCTCGGCGGCGTCGGACAGATCGGCCACCATCTGCTGCACGGCCGTCGCAAGGCGGGTCTGCTGTTCGGCCTTCAACACGCCGCGCAGATGGTCATGCTGGGCGATCTGCAGCGCGGGAATGCCGGTGTCACGGTAGAACTCGGCCAGGTACTGCGTCTCCAGCGCCTCTTCGGCCAGCACGGCGGCTTCGGCCACATCGCCGACCAGAAGCCGCTGGTAGAGCCGCGAATGCGGGGCAAGGGCGGGTTCGTCGCCGAGAAGGATGTCGAACAGCTCGAACTGCGGCATGTGGCGGCCCAGGACCACGAGGCAAACCGTCAGCGGCGTCGACATGACCAGCCCGAGCGGCCCCCAGAGCCAGGTCCAGAACACAGCCGAGACGATGATGCCAAGCGGGCTGATCCCGGTGCGCGAGCCATAGAGCCAGGGCTCGATCACGTTGCTGGTGACCAGTTCGACCACGCCGAACAGGGCGATGGTCCAAAGCACCGCCGACCAGTCGGGCGAGACGGCGAAGGACAGGAACAAGGGGAAGGCCGCGGCAAGGAAGGACCCGATATAGGGCACAAAGCGCAGGACCAGGGTCAGAAGCCCCCAGAGCACGGCATTGGGCACCCCGATCAGGAACAGGCCAAGCCCGATGGGCAGCGCGTAAATCACATTGACCAGAAGCTGCACCAGCAGGTACTGCGCCACCCGGTCGCCCGCATCGCTGAGTACCTGGGTCGTGCGGTGCAGGTCGTTGGACCCCACCAGACGGATGAAGCGGTCGCGCAGCTCGTCCCGCTCCAGCAGCATGAAGATCACCACGACGATGACCAGACCCACCGTTGCGATCGGGCTGAGCAGCGGCAGCAGCACATCGCGCAGGATGGTCAGCGGGCGCTGCGAATCCACCATCTGCACCGCCATCGGCGCGGGGGCTGCGGGGGCGGTGCTGCCGGTCGGCTGGGTGACGGCGGCGGTCGAGCCTCCGCCCACCTCGTTGTTGATCGTGGTGATCATCTGCCCGATGCGGCCGACGATGCTGTTATGCCCGCCCGCCTCGCGCAGGCTGTCGAGCTTCTGGATGATATTGGCCTGAAAGGTCGGCAGGTTCTGCGCCAGCGAGGTCAGCTGCGACCCCACGATCAGCATGAAGACCGCGATGGCGACGAAGGCCACCAGAACGACCATCAGCACCGAGGGGATGTTGGGCATCCCGCTTTTGCGCAGCCGCGAGACCAGCGGCGACAGGGCAAAGGCGATCAGCGTCGCGATGGCCAAAGGCAGCACGACATCCTTGGCGAAATAGACTGCCGCGATGACGGCGGCGATGGTGGCGAGCGTCGGCAAGGTGATCTTGCGCGCCCGCCAGCCAGGCAATTCGGTCTCGGGTGCGACCATCTGCTGGCGCGCGGTCTGCATGGGGGTGAAATCAGCCTCTTCCATGGCAGGCCGCGTCACAGATCACACCGGCGGGCCGATGTCTTGCCAAGCTGGCGGGCGGGCCGAAGCGCTGCGACCCGCCCGAACCCCGAGGCGGCGCAGAAGAGGGTCGCAAGGATCAGCGGTAAGGGGGCGAGAAGGGCGGGCATGGTCTGTCGTCTCCAGTTGCGGGGGGCCAGTTGGTTGGGAAACCGGGGGGCGAGGGAAGGCGCAAACGAAAGCAGAGGGGCGGTCAGCCCGCCTTGAAGACCTTTACGGACTGCCAGCCGAGGTCGACCTGGCCTTCGGCGGTGCCTGAGGCCTTGATGTCATCGGCGGCGGTGTCGATCAGCGCCTGCCAAGTGCCCTCGGGCAGGGCAAAGCCGGTGTCGTCGCCGGCATTGATCAGGATCAGCAGATCGCAGGTTGCAAGCGACAGGTGCAGGCCCAGACAGCGCGCTTCGGGGCTTTGCCAGTCGCCCTCGGCCATCTCGCGGCCCTCGGGGTGCAGCCAGCGCGCCGTGGGCGCCTCTGACCCCGGGGTGCCGTCGCCGAATTGCGCCTGCGACAGACCCGTCTCGCGGCGGAGCGCGGTCAGGGCGGCGACCGCCTCTGTCAGGCCTTCCCTTGCGGATGACCAATCGAGCCAGGCCAGTTCGTTATCCTGGCAATAGGCGTTGTTGTTGCCCTGCTGGCTTTGGCCGAACTCGTCCCCGGCCAGCAGCATCGGCACGCCCTGCGACAGCATCAGCGTGGCGAGCATGGCCTTCGCCCGGCGCAGACGCGCGGTGAGGATGCCCTCATCCTCGCTCGGGCCTTCGGCGCCCAGATTGTGCGACAGGTTGTTGTCATGGCCATCGGCCCCGCCCTCGCCATTCGCCTCGTTGTGCTTGTCGTTGTAGGACAGGGTGTCCCACAGGGTGAAACCGTCATGCGCGGCCAGAAAGTTGACCGAAGAGGTCGCGGGCCGGGCGGAATGGTCGAACTGCACCGGCGAGCCCAGAAGCCGCTCGGGCAGCGCGGGCAGAAGGCCGGGATCGCGGCGCCAGAAGGCGCGGGTGTCGTCGCGGAACTTGTCGTTCCACTCGCGGAACGGCCAGGGAAAGCCGCCGACCTGATAGCCGCCCTCGCCGATGTCCCAGGGCTCGGCGATCAGCTTGACCGTCGACAGGATCGGGTCCTGCTTCATCGTGGCAAAGAAGGTGCCCTCGCGTTCGAAGCCATAGGATTCCCGGCCCAGCGTCGCGGCCAGGTCAAAGCGGAAGCCGTCGACATGGCAGACCTGAACCCAGTAGCGCAGACTGTCGAGCACCATGCGCAAGACCGCCGGATGGTCGATGTTCAGCGTATTGCCGCAGCCCGTGGTGTCGAAGCTGTGGCGCGGGTTTTCCGGCGACAGAAGATAGTAGGAGGCGTTGTCGATGCCGCGGAAGGACAGGGTCGGCCCCATCTCGCTGCCCTCGGCGGTGTGGTTGTAGACCACGTCGAGGATCACCTCGATGCCCGCGGCGTGAAAGCGCTTCACCGCTTCCTTCACCTCGCGCACCGAGCCGGATTTGAGGTAATCGGCATGGGGCGCAAAGAAGCCGAGCGAATTGTAGCCCCAGTAGTTCGACAGGCCCTTCTCCAGCAAATGACGGTCCTGCACGAAGGCGTGGATCGGCAAAAGCTCCACCGCGGTCACGCCAAGGCGTTTCAGATGGGCGATGACCTCGGGGTGGGCGAGGCCTTCAAAGGTGCCGCGCACCGCTTCGGGCACGGCGGGGTGGCGCTTGGTCAGGCCTTTGACATGGGCCTCATAGATCACGCTGTCTTCCCAGCGGGTGCGCAGGGTATCTTCCACCTCCCAGTCGAAGGCCGGATCGACGACCACGGCCTTGGGCATGAAGGGCGCGCTGTCGCGGTCATCGAGGCTGAGATCGTCCGAGCCGACCTGATAGCCGAACAGCGCATCGTCCCAGACCAGCGGGCCGCGCAACTCGCGCGCATAGGGATCGAGCAGCAGCTTCGCCGGGTTGAAGCGGTGCCCCGCCTCAGGCTCATGCGGGCCGTGGACGCGGTAGCCATAGACCTGCCCCGGCGCGATACCCGGCACATAGCCGAACCAGATCTCGCCCTCATGCAGGGGCAGATCGACGCGGCCGATCTCCATGCTGCCATCCTCGCTGTAAAAGCACAGCTCCACCCGCGTGGCATGGGCGGAGAACAGGGCGAAGTTCACCCCTTCCCCATCGTAATCCGCCCCGAGCGTATCGGACCGGGAGGCCGCGCGGTCGATGGTGAAAGGGGCGAAACTGCTGTCGGGCATGGCGAAGATCCTTGCTGCTGCCGGAAGGGGCCGATCCTCGTGCGGATCGGCGTGCTGCCCGGGAATTCGCAAGATCAACGTCACGGCGCGGAGAGCGGTTCCGCGCCGGAACAAAGATTGCCACGGCAGGCGGGGCGGCGGACAGCGCCTTCGGGAGTGGCCTCGGCGCAAGGCCGCCGGGTCGATCACAAATGCACGACAAGGCGCAAGATGTGGCGTGCCCACGGGAACCTTTGCGCGATTGGAGGGTTTGTTCGCCAGATGCCAAGCTGAAGGATTTCGATCATGCTGCCCGTGTCCTCCTCTGCTTTTCCCGAGATTGACCTGTCCAAGACCGTGGCCGTTCTCTTGGCCGGCGGCCAGGGCGCGCGCCTGCACGAGCTGACCCAGTCAGAGTGCAAGCCGGCCCTGCATTTCGGCCGGATGCACCGGATCGTCGATTTCACCATGGCCAATGCCGTGGCCTCGGGCATCAAGCGGATGCTGGTGGCGACCCAGTACCAGCCCGGCACCCTATCGCGGCATCTGAACCTGGTCTGGCTGCCCGCCTTCCCCGATGCGGGCCTTGTCCTGCGCGAGGCGCGGCATGTGGTGGGCGACCGCGGCTATCTCGGCACGGCGGACGCGATCCGCGCCAATATCGCGGCGCTGGATGCGATGGAGGCGCGCGAGGTGCTCGTCCTGTCGGGGGATCACATCTATCAGATGGATTATGCCCCGATGATCGCGGCACACCGCGCCTCGGGCGCGCGGGTCACCGTGGCGGCAATTCCGGTGCCGCTGGAAGAGGCCAGCAGTTTTGGCGTCATCACCCCCGGCCTTTCGGGCGGCATCGCGGCCTTTCAAGAGAAGCCGGCCGCGCCGGTCGGTCTGCGCGGCGAGCCGGACCTCGCCCTCGCCAGCATGGGGGTCTATGTCTTTTCCTGGCGCTGGCTGCGCGAGCTTTTGACCCAGCGCGCAACGATGCACGACTTCGGCAATGATGTGCTGCCCTATGCCGTGGCGCAGGGCATGGCGGATGTCTATGTCTGGCGCGATGCAGGGGGGCGGACGCCCTATTGGCGCGATGTCGGCACGCTGGATGCCTTCCGCCTCGCCTCGCTGGATTTTGCCGGGCGCAAGACGCCCTGTGCCCGCCCCCTGCCGCCGAGCCTGACCCATCGGCTTGCCCCGGATGTGACCGTGCTGCGCAGCCGTTTCGGCGCCGAGCTGAACACCGGCGGCATCCGCATCCTGTCGCCGGTGCTGCATGCCGACAACCCGGCCCGCTGGGCGATGCTCGACCGCTCGGTGCTGATGCCGGGGGCGCGGGTCTCGCCCGGGGTGCGCTTGACCGATTGCATCGTGGCACCGGCCACCGCCTTGCCCGATGGGCTGGTGGTGGGCGAAGACCCCGAGGAAGACGCCCGCTGGTTCCGCGTCACGCCGAATGGCACGACGCTGATCACTACCGCGATGATCGCCCGCCGCGCGGCGCGGCGTAAGACGCCCTTCTCGATGAAGCAGCTGGCCGCCAGTGCCTTCGGCCTGCGCGCCTGAACCAGGTCGCCACGACGACAGAACGCCCCGCAGATCCTGCGGGGCGTTTTTCTTTGGGGCGATCCTTCGACCGGCGCTGCGCCAGTGCCCAAAGGAAAGGGCGCCCCGACCGATGGTCGAAGCGCCCTGTCTGTCAGGCGCGCCCCGATTTGGGGCCGCCAGGTTCGCCTCTTCACACCGGGGGACGGCCGCGCAGCGCACGGGCGATCATCGCCACGACGAAGAGCACGAGGAAGATGACGAAAAGGATCTGGGCGATCCCGGCGGAGGCACCGGCGATGCCACCAAAGCCCAGAGCAGCCGCGATCAGAGCGACGACAAGAAAGGTAAGAGCCCATCCAAGCATAACGATACTCCTTCAGATGAAATGTGGGGCGCGCACGCCTGCCACCTTATGCAGCATCAACGCCTGGGCTGGTCTTCGGTTCCCGAGGGACGCCGATTAAAACGCGCGATCCAGGCCGGCTATTTAGCGCCTCGAAGGCAAAGTTTCTTGGAACCAGAACGGCTTGGCCGGCGTTATTCCTGCATAGTCCCGGCGATGTGGAGAGACGGTACGACCCGTCTGCAGCCAAGGGAAAGCGGCCCGGCCGCCCCTGTTGCAGAAGGCCCGCTCCCCCCTCGCCCCTTTGCGAAAGGCGCATCACGACCGCGCCGAAACCCCGAACCGATAGAGGAAGACATCATGACCCTGCAGAAATCCATCGAGAATTCCGAGACCGTGAAATCCCTGCGCGCCAGCGCCGCTTCGGTCGTCGAGAATGTGATCGCTCCGGCCACGGACGAGCTGGTGCAGAATGCGCTGAAGGCCAGGGATGTCGCCGGTGAGACCGCGCGTCAGGTCCAGAAGCGCGCCGAAGAGCTGGGCAGCACCGCCACCCAGCGCGGCAGCGAGCTTGCCGCCGACTTTGCCGATATCGCCGTGCGCAGCCTGCGTCTGGCCGATTCCAACGTCCGCAGCTTTGCCCGCCGCAAGCCCGAAGTGCTGATCGCAGGCTCGGCGCTCGCCGCCATCGTCGGCATCAGCCTGGTGACTTGGCTGCGTTCGTCCAAGTCGAAGTACAAGTAAGTCCACCGCGTTAACGAGTCATTCAAGCAAGTTATACTGCAGACCCCGGGGGCAATCGAAAGATTGCCCCCTTTTTTTGTTTCGGGGGCAATCGAAAGATTGCCCCCTTTTTTCCGTCCCGGGCGCAATGGTGCCCCCCCCCGCTCGACAACCCCCAATGACAAAAGGCGCGCAGGATCTGCGCGCCTTTTCGTGGTGATTGCGACAGGTTACCCCCGCGCCGGCTCAGGCCTCGGTGCGAAAATTCACCACGGCGTGCGAGCCGACATCGGGGCTGTGCTCGGCAGAGAGGTTGGCGCGGATCATCTCGAAGCCGAATTTCAGCGTCGAGGTGGTCGAGGCCCAGATCTCTGCCACTTCGGGTGCAAGGCACAGAAGGGTCACGCGCGGATCATGCCGCCCGCCCTGGAACCAGGCGCCGATCAGCGGCGACCAGAGCGCGTCAAGCTTGGCCTCGTCCTTGACCCGGGACAGCGTGCCCCGGACACTGGCATGCACATCGTGATCGGCGCTGACCAGCACATAATCGGCCATCTTCGAGGCGCCGAAGCCCGCCTCAAGCTCGCGGACCAGATCGGTGTCCGAGGCGGAGATGAACCAGATCAGGCCCGCCTCCTCATCGGCGAAATGCGTCATCGGCTGCAGGCCAGAGGCGCTGCCGTTGAGACCCAGCATCCCGGTGCGGGTGCCCTCCATCACATCGAAGAGCGCCGCGCGCGGGTTTTCGGATACAGCTTTCTGATAGGACATGATGCGACCTCAGAGCTTGTCGGACCAGTCATCGACCTCGCGCTCGGCAGCTGCCTTGGCATGGCCATATTTTTCCTGGATCAGACCGATCATCTGTTCGCGCTTGCCGGCAACACGGTCGAAGTCGTCGTCAGTGATCTTGCCCCACTGCTCGCGCGCCTTGCCCTTGTATTGCTTCCATTTGCCTTCGATTTGATCCCAATTCATGACACACTCCAATTCACAAAATACCAGTCCGCCAAACTGACGGCACCTGAGAGGTCAACGCCCCTCCTGCGCAATTGGTTCCGAAATGTGGCAGGAAAGCCAGCCCGACGCGCGATCATGGCGGAAAGCCGCCCATGGGTCCTGGAATTGCGCGCCGCTGCGGTCAGGCGATTTCAGGGGTCAGGCGATTTCCGGCGCGGGGCCTTCTTCGTCGTCGGGCGTTTCCGCCACGGCCAGCGACTGCACCTTGAAGCGGACCGAAAGCTTGAAGCGGCGGTCGCTCACCTCACGCGTCAGGGTTCCGCCGATCTGCTGCGAAAAGGCCTTGAGCAGCTGATCGCCAAGGCCGGTGCTGGTGGTGAGCTTGCGCTGCACCGGTTCCGCATCGGGCGCGATCGAGCTTTCGGGCAGGGTGTTGATCACCTGCATCAGCTGCATGCCATCGGCCTCGTGTTTCAGGCGGACCATGATCTCGACCGGTTCGCCGGGTATGGTGCCGGCATATTTCAGTGCATTGGTCATCGCCTCGGTCAGCAGAAGCGACAGGGGCACCGCCTGGTCGGGCGGCAGGTGCAATTCGTCCATGTCGAGCGACAGGTCGAATTTCAGGCCCGGCGTGCTGCCCATCGTGACGATCTGGCGGACGATGTCGCGGAACAGCTCGTCGGCGCGCACATCGGCGAGGCCGCTGGTCTGGTAGAGCCCGCGGTGAATGGTGGCGAGGCTCATCACCCGGTCCTGCAATCCGCGCAGCAGGACCTTCGCCTCGGGGGCGATGGCCTTGCGCATCTGGATGTTCATGATCGAGGCGATGAGCTGCAGGTTGTTCTTCACCCGGTGATGCACCTCGCGCAGCAAAACCTCTTTCTGGTGGATCGAATCCTCCAGCTCGGTCTCGCCCTGGGCGATGGCCCTCGTCATGCTTTCGAAGGCCACATGCACCTCGCGCAGTTCGACCGGGGCCCATTTGAGATTGGCCTTCTCCAGCCCGCGGTTGCCGCGCGCAAAGCGCAGGATCGACCGGTGCAGCGTGCGGATATAGCGCGTCACCAGCCGTTCCGAGGCGAGGGCGGCAACGATGAGGCCCGCGATCCACATGGTGATCGCGGGCAGATAGGGCGAAACGAAGGTGTCGTTCTGGGCGCCGGCACCTTGCTGGTCCCAACTGCTCATCAGGTAAAGCTGGCCCTTGACGATGGGCACCACGGCATAGGTCCGCCGGTTTCCGCTGTTCGAGACGTCCTGGAAGACATGTTCCGCCTCGTCGGCGAAGGCGGTCAGGACATGGTCATGCGGCATCTGCGCCACCACCTTGTCCAGCCCGCTGCTGGCGGTCAGCACCTCGCCCTCCTGATCGAAGGTCCAGAACTCGATCGCGGCGGAAACGCCGACCAGGTCCCGCGGGGCGGAGGCATCCAGCCTTTGCAGGGCGGTATGGGGCAGCGAGGCCGAGACGAAGCCCTGATAGCTGCCCGCCGCATCCCAGACCGGGTTGGAGACGACGAGGATCGAGGTGCCGGACATCGGCCCGTTGCGGTTCACGATGAAATTCGGCGCCTTGGCGGCCAGGATGCTTTGGAAATGCGGGTCATCCGCGAAATTGCGCGGCGTGCCGGTGGAGGAGCAAGTCATCATGCCATCCTTGGGCACATAGGCCACAAAGGAGGCATCGGGCAGCTGTTTCAACGCGGCCTTCATCAGGGTGGCGCAGGTCTCGGGCGCAGGCATCTCGGCCAAGGCCGCGGAGAGGCCCGCGATCACGCCTTGCGTGTTGCGGATCGTGCCGATCTCGCCCGAGGCAGAGCGCAGGGTCTCGCCCAGAAGGGCCGCTTCGGTGCGCTGCTGGATCTCGCGCTGCAGGACGCGGGTCTGCATCAGCGAGACCACGCCCAAAGGCAACAGCGCCACCGCCAGCACCAGGGCAAAGCGGATGTTCAGCCGTTCGACGCTTCTGCGAACCCACCCCGGTTGTGCGGCGGGGCCCCTGCCTGCGATCATGCTGCCTGAATGCCGGAGCGCCCCATGACCGACAGGGTGATCCCGTCATGGCCCGACAACACATCCTCGCCATCGGCCAGATGCATGAGCTCGCTCAGACGCTTGCGGGCCCGGTTGGTGCGGCTTTTGACCGTGCCGACCGCCACACCCATCATCTGCGCCGCCTCTTCGCAGGAAAACCCCGAGGCGCCGACGAGGATCAGCACTTCGCGGTGTTCGGGGGAAAGCTGGTCGAAGGCGACCTGAAACTCGGCATAGGCAAGCTTGCCGTCATGGTCGGGGCGCACGAAGAGGCCGCTGGCATGGATGCCTTCGGGGTCGGCCACGACACGGCGGTTCTTGCGCAGGTCGGAGTAGAAGGTGTTGCGCAGGATGGTGAAGAGCCAGGCTTGCAGGTTGGTGTCGACGGCGAACTTGTCGATATTGGTCCAGGCCTTCACGATCGTGTCCTGCACCAGGTCGTCGGCGGCGGTCACGTTCCGGGTCAGGCTGATGGCAAAGGCGCGCAGCGCCGGCAGATGCGTGACCAGTTCATCGCGCGGGTCACCACGGACGTCGCCTTGAAGCACCTGTCCCATCACGAGTTCCCGCCTTTTTCCTGCTTCTGACGCAGCTGCGCGAGCAGATCCTTGAACCGGTCAGGGATCTCTTCTTTCAGCGCGTCTTCGTAGACGCGCTTCAGATTTTTATCTATCTGCTCTTGCAAGCGGGACTTTGAGTTGTCTTGGGTCATGGAACCGAACATTTTTTGCCTGCTGCCTATATACACGGAACCAAACACCGATCCACGCGTTCGGTTCCCGGAAAAACGAGATGGAGGGGAAAAAAATGCCCAACAGGAAAACGGCCGAAATGGAACCGCGCGACCTTGCTTCGGAGATCGGCATTAACCTGCCCTACCTGCGCCGCTATGCCCGCGCACTGACCGGCAGCCAGGACACCGGCGACCGCTATGCCGCGGCAACGCTGGAGGCCGTGCTGGAAGACACCGCCATCCTCGAGGCCAGCGACTCCTTGAAAGTGGCGCTCTTTGCGGCCTTCCATCTGGTCTGGGCCAGCGCCGGCGCCCCGGCCGGTGAAGCCGACAGCCGCTTCTCCGCCATTGCCCAGGGCCATATGGAAGCCCTCACCCCCGGATCGCGCGAGGCGTTGCTTCTGCACTCGATCGAAGGTTTCAACCAGAAAGAGATTGCTGCCATCATGCAGATCGAACCGGAAGAAGTTGCGCATCTGATCGACCTCGCTGTGCAGGAAATGGCCGCCTCGATCGCGGGCCGCGTGATGATCATCGAGGATGAGGCGATCATCGCGATGGATATCGCCGCCATCGTCGGCGAGATGGGCCACGAGATCACCGGCATCGCCAGCACGCGGGCCGAGGCCAATGCCCTGGCCGCCCGCGAACGCCCCGACCTGATCCTGGCCGATATCCAGCTGGCCGACAAATCCTCGGGCATCGATGCGGTCAACGACATCCTCAAGATGTTCGATTCCGTGCCGGTGATCTTCATCACCGCCTTCCCCGAGCGGATGCTGACCGGCGAGCGCCCCGAACCGGCCTTCCTGATCACCAAGCCCTATTCGGAAGACCAGGTGCGTTCGGCCGTCAGCCAGGCGATGTTCTTCACCAGCACCGAGACGCTGCACGCCTGACACCTGCCGCAACGCTGAAAAAACCCCGGACCGAAAGGCCGGGGCTTTTTCATGTTCATCTCCTGCGGGGGCGGCGGGGGCGCGCCCGCTCAGGCGTTGGACAGAAGCCCGCGCACGGTTTCGGTGGTGAAGGGGAAGGGCAACAGCTTCCATCCCGCGACCTTGGGCGCCTGATCGGTCCAAAGCCCCATCAGCACGACCTGTGCGCCCTGCCCGGCCAGAATCCGGTTCAGCTGCGACCGCGCCAGCCGCTCGGGATCGGCGGCGATGAAGGCGACGCCGACGAAAGGCACCGCAGCCAGGGCAGTGACGGCAGCGTCCAGCGTGGTCACCACGATGATCTCGGCGTCGGGGTGTTCGTCACTGATCGTCTGCGCCAGATCCTGGCCCACAATCACGTCACTTACGACGATCAGATAGGCGCCCATCCTTGATATCCTTGAACAATCTTTCACGCGCGTCCCTCCGACAGGCGCCGGAGATCCCCGCGCGTTAAATCCTTATGGATTGCTTTGCCGTTCTGTGCATTAAACTGCGACATATCCGAAGGGGAGATTGATGAAGATCACGTGCACCGACTGCCCGCTGCGCCGCTGCGAATATTTCACCCCCTTCACCGAGGCCGAACTGGCCTTCATGCTGACCTTCAAGGTCGGCGAATTGTCGGTCGAACCGGGCACCACGCTGCTGATGGAAGGCTCCAACAGCCCGCAGCTTTACACCGTGCTTTCGGGCACCGGCACCCGCTACAAGACGCTGGAGAACGGCGAGCGGCAGGTGATCAACTTCCTCTTCCCGGGCGATTTCACCGGGTTGCAGGCCGCCCTGATGGGCGAGATGAAACATTCGGTCGAGGCGACGACGCAGATGGTGCTGTGCGTCTTCAACCGCTCGGACATCTGGAACATCTTCAAATCGCATCCCGAACGCGCCTATGACGTGACCTGGATCGCCGCGGTGGAGGAGCATTTCCTGGGCGAGACCATCGCCACCCTCGGCCAGCGCGATGCGGGGCAACGGGTCGCCTGGGCCTTCCTGCGCCTGCACCACCGGCTGCGCGCCGTGGGTCTGGGCAACAAGACCACCGTTCCCCTGTCCTTCCGCCAGCAGGATCTGGCCGATGCGCTTGGCTTGTCGCTGGTCCATACGAACAAGACCCTCGCCCGGCTGCGCGATCTGGGTCTGGCGCAGTGGAGCGCGGGGCAGCTTTCGATCCCGGACCGTCAGGCCCTGGCCGATTATGCCGGGACCGCCCCGGAGCCTTTGGAAAAGCGCCCCCTGATATGAAAAAACGCCGATGAGCAGGGGGAAAGGCTCATCGGCGCAGTTAGAGACAGGCACTCCAGCGGCGACAGGCTCGCGGCGGGAGCGGTGACACCGAACGAGGGGACAGCTCGCGTATCGGGGATGTAACGCCAGACCCGGACGGCGGTTCCACGCTCATCTGAAAAAAGTTGGCGGGGCCTACAGGTTTTTTGCAGCCCCCTGCCCCACCCTTAAAGCCGCACCGATTGCGGCAGGCTCAGGGGGGGATTGGCGCTGTCCAGAAACTCCACCGTGGTAAAGACCAGATCGGTGCTGCCGACATTGACAAGATCGTGGATCTTGAAATCCCCCGGCCCGTAATGGTGATGCCGGGTGGCGCCTGCGTGATAGCTGGCCTCGACCGTCGTGCCGTCATCCATATGCGAGATGGCGCGGCCCGGGGTCACGGCGGTCCAGAAATAATCGAGGACATGTTTGTGAAAGCCGATCCGTTCGCCCGGCGCGAGGTGCAGCGACCAGACCCGGACCCGGTCACTTTCCGAAACGAGGATCTTTCCGACGCAGCCATTGCTGCCCGCGGCGCGAAATTCGGTCTTGAGCTCTTCGTTCCAGTCAAAGGCGCTGGGGTCGGGGACAAAGGCGGCATCATCCTGGGGTGCTGACATGGGAAATCCCTTGGCTGAGAGGAGGAAAGGCGCCGCCCTCTGCGGCGCCCTTGAGGCGGTCATTCGATCCGGTATTCCACCGGGAAACTGTAGCCAGCCTCCTTGGCGGCCTGCATATAGGCCTTGAAGATGCCCGGCCCGTCATAGCCCATCGCGGTGAACTCCTTGGCCTTCTGGTTGGGCAGATCGGCCAGGCGTTCGGCCCATTGCCTGCGCTCCTCCTCCGACAGGGTGGTGATGGTGGCGCCGGCGGCTTTCAGCTTTTCGATGCCCGCCGCCTGATCGGCGTCCAGCGCCTTGGCGGTCACCATCCCATATTCGATCGAGACCTCCTTGATGATCTTCAACACCTCGGGCGGCAGCTTGGCGGCTGTGGTGTTGTTGATAAGCAAGCCATTGACCATCATCGCGCCAAGGTTGACGATCTTGTAGTTCGGCGCCACCTCGTAGAGCTTCAGACCGAAGTAGCTGGAGGGGAAAAGCACGTTGCCCTCGATCACGCCGGTCTGCAGGCTGGTGTAGTAATCCGGGATGCCGGTCTGCACCACGGTGGTACCCGACCCCTGCAGCCAGACCAGGTTCGGCCCCGCCCCGCCCAGCGTGTGGCCTGCCAGATCCGCGAACTTCTCCCAGGGGAATTTGGTCCCGACATTGTAATTGTCATAGCCGGTGATCGCCAGAAGCGTCTCGTTGTAATTGTCCGAGAAGCTGGTGGCGAGTGCGGGAAACTGCTCATAGACCTTGCGGGTGATCTCCAGCTGCGTGACCGCAGAGGGGGTCGAGAAGGGTATGAAATAATTGAAGTTTTGTGCCGCAGCCTTGGAAGGTTCAAAGCAGAAGCAGACATGGCCCATGTCCAGAAGCCCCTTCTGGACCGCCTCCAGCGTCTCGTCCAGCTTGGCGACCGTCCCGCCATAGGCCTCGACGAATTTGACCTCGTGCGTGGTCTCGGCCTTCACCCGACGCTCGATCTCGGGGACGAGGAAGGAATGCGAGGTATTGACGTAAGTCACCGGCCCCAGCGGATGGCCGGAGCCGATGCGCAGCACGAACGTATCGGCAGAGGCGGCGGCGCAAAACGCCATGCCGGCCAGAAAGGTGGCACCGGCAAGGCCCCCCCGAACCGATGCGGATTTTGTCTGGTCCATCATGTCACTCCTCCCTGAGCGGGTCTGATATGGGTTGCTTCGTTATTTATTAGATGATAATTAAGCGAGCAGATGAACCTTTGTCAAGGCTGTCTCGCGCAGGCTCTGCGCCGACAGGAGGGAGGAAAAAATGACAAAAGTTACGACCTGGAGCGTCGGGCTCCTCAATGCGATGGCGGCCTTATGGGCCTTTGCCCTGGCCTTCGTGATCCTGAGCGATGTGGTGGGGCGGCTCTTCGGTCTTGCCATCCAGGGCACGGTGGAGATTGTCGCCAATTCCATCGTCGCCATCGTCTTCCTGCAGTTCCCGCTGGCGATCGAGCGGGGCACCTTCCTGCGCGCCACGCTGATCTACGACCGTGCGCCGGAATGGGGACGCATCGGGATCGACGTCATGTCGCATCTCTTTGGCGCGGCGCTGTTTCTGGCCATGGCGCTTGGCGGCTATGACGACATGATCACCGGCTTCCGCATCCATGAATTCGAAGGCGAAGGCGCGCTGCGCGTCCCGGTCTATCCGGTGCGGGCGGTGATCTTCACGATGAGCCTGATCGCGGTCGCCGGCTATGCCCATCTGATCTGGCGCCGTTTCACCCGGGGCGCGGCCCCGGTCGCCGCAGCCTTCGAAGGCGAGGTCTGAGCGATGGATGTCTCCCTCATGACCCTTCTGACCCTGGCCGCGATGATTCTTCTGACCCTGCTGGGCGTGCCGATCGGCATTGCGCTTGGGGCGGTGTCGCTGGCCGGGTTCTACTTTCTCTTCGGCAGCGTCGATGTCGCGATGGCCTCGGCGGGCGGCGTCGCCTTCAGCATGTTGCGCGACTATGTCTTCGCGACGATCCCCCTCTTCATCATCATGGGCAATTTCATCGGCACCTCGGGGGCTGCGGCCGATCTCTTCACGCTGATGAACCGCGCGATGAAGCGGGTGCCGGGGCGGCTGGCGGTGGCGACCGTGCTGGGCAATGCGGTCTTCGCGGCGATCTCTGGCGTCAGCGTGGCAGCGGCGGCGACCTTTTCGCGGGTGGCCTACCCGCAGATGCGCCGCTACGGCTATCACCGGCCCCTCGCCCTCGGCGTCGTCGCGGGCAGCGCCATGCTGGGGATGCTGATTCCCCCCTCGATCCTGCTGATCTTCTGGGGCGTGCTGACCGAGGTGTCGATCGGCAAGCTTTTCGTCGCCGGCGTGCTTCCGGGCATCGTGGTGGCAGCCCTTTTCATCCTTTACCTCGTGATCACCGCGCTTCGGCATCCCGAAAAGGCCCCCTATCTCGCCGAGAATACCCGCGCCACCAAGGCCGGCGATGAGGAAATCGGCCGGGGCACGCTCATCTCCGGCCTCGGCATCTCCGGACTGATCTGTCTGGTTCTGGGCGGCATCTGGGGCGGCTTCTTCACCCCGACCGAGGCGGCGGGCGTCGGCGCGCTGGGGGCGCTGGTCGTGGCGCTGATGAAGGGGGTGACGCCGCGCGGCCTGCTGGATTGCGTCATCTCCTCGGGCCTGAGCACGGCGCCGATCATGTTCCTTCTGCTGATGGCGGGGCAATATTCGCGCTTCCTCGTCTCCAGCGGGGCGCTGACAGTGATGACCGACTGGATTCAGGGCGCGGGCTTCGGCCCGGTCACGCTGATCGTCGCGATGACGGTGGTGTGGCTCGCGATGGGGATGATCCTCGATTCGACCTCGATCATCCTGCTGACCGTGCCGATCTTCGCGCCCATCGCCCAGACCTTCGGCTATGACCCGCTGGTCTTTGCGATCTACGGCATCCTGATCATCGAGGCGGGCCTGCTGACGCCGCCCTTCGGGCTACTGGTCTTCGTGGTCAAGGGATCGGTGCCGGAGGAGGTCTCGATCGGCGAGGTCTTCCTTGGCGCGGTCCCCTACTGGATCCTGATCTGCGTGGCGGGGATTCTGGTCCTGATGGTGCCCACGCTGGTCACCTATCTGCCCAACCACATGTAAAATTTGGAGAAAGCCATGAAGATGGACCAGAACGCACGACGTGCGGTGATCGTTGGCGGCTCGGTGGGCGGCTTGTTCTGCGGGTTGCACCTGTTGCGGCGAGGCTGGGATGTGACGATCCATGAACGCGTCCCGGTGGAATTGTCGGGGCGCGGGGCGGGGATCGTCACCCACCCCGCCCTGTTCGAGGCGCTGCGCGAGGTGGGCCTTCCCGCCGATGACGGGATCGGCGTGGCAACCCCGGGCCGGGTGATCTTCAACAAGGACGGCTCCCGCGCGGCGGCGCGCGATCTGCCGCAGATCCTCACCTCCTGGGGGCGGCTCTACCAGATCCTCGGCACGCATTTCCCGCCCGAGCGCTATCTGCGCGGGCAGGTCTTCGAAAGCTACACCCAGGACGCCGAGGGGGTGACGGCGCAGTTTGCGGGTGGCCTTTCGGTAAGGGCCGATCTGCTGATCGGCGCGGATGGCTTCCGCTCTGCCGTGCGGGCGCAGATGCTGCCGAAGGCCCAGCCGGACTATGCCGGCTATGTCGCCTGGCGCGGCATGGTGAACGAGGCCGACCTCTCCGCCCGCGCCAGGGCCGAGATGTTTCCCTATTTCACCTTCTGCCTGCCGGAGGGCGAGCAGATCCTCGGCTATCCGGTCGCGGGAGAGAACAACGACATCCGCCCCGGTCATCGCCGCTACAACTTCGTCTGGTACCGCCCCGCCGATACGGCAAGCCAGTTGCCCTGGCTGCTGACCGATACCAGGGGGCAGAACAATGGCGTCTCGATCGCGCCCGACATGATCCGTCCCGAGGTGATCGACGGGATGCGGACCGCAGCGAAGCGCCTGTTATCGCCGCAGTTTGCCGAACTGGTGGCCAAGACCGCCCAGCCCTTCCTGCAGCCAATCTATGACCTGACGGTGGAGAGGATGGCCGAAGGACGGGTGGCCCTGCTTGGCGATGCGGCCTTTGTCGGCCGCCCGCATTGCGGCATGGGGGTAACGAAGGCGGCGGAGGATGCCCGCACCCTCGCCCGGACGCTCGCGGCCCATCCCGAGGTTGCCACCGCCCTGACCGCCTTCGACGCCGCGCGCCAGCCGATCGGGATGAAAGTCGTCACCCACGCCCGCGCGCTTGGCGCCTATATGCAGGCCCAGATCCTGACCGAGGGCGAACGCCGCGCCGCCGAACGCCACCGCTCGCCCGAGGCGGTGATGACCGAAACCGCCACCGCCGATTTTCTGGCCTTGGTCTGACAAGTTGGGAGGAGGCCGCAATCGGCCTCTTCCACGCGGCACTCAGCCGCCCGTTGACGCTTCTTTCAGGCCGATCTCCTCGGCCAGCGCCGCCATCCCGGCCAGAAAACAGGTGACCCCGCCCCGGATCACCGCATCGGTGTCGCGCGAGGTGGCGAGTTTGTAGATATAGCGCCGCACGCCGTAGTAGAAGAGACCGCCGTGCAGCGTCCAGACCGCCTCGAACTCGGCCTCGGTCAGGGCGGCGCGGTCCAGTCCGGGTAGGTTCAGACTGTCGCGGATTTCGATGCAGATCCGGCGGATCACCCGTTCCTCGATGATCGGATTATAACGCCGGTTCAATTCAAGATTGCGCAGGCCGGAATAGAGATAGATGCGAATCCATTCCGGCGCATGCATCACCTGGAAATACTGGCCGTAAAAATCGATCAGCCGATCGCGCAATGTGCGGCTGCGGTCGGCTAAAATCGTGTCCCATTTGTCATTCCAGCGGCCCTGGAACAAATCCTCATAGACTGCGTCGATCAAATCCTCCTTGCTGGGGAAATATTGATAGATCAGCGGCTGGGTGACATTCAGATATTTCGCCAGCTGGTGGGTGGAGCCATCCAGCCCGTGTTCGGCGAAAAAGGCGATGGCGCCGGTCACGATGCTTTTGCGCCGGTCTTCGGGCGACAGGCGCTTGCGCGGCGTTGGGATGGGCTTCTCGGTCATGGCCGCCTTGCGGTTCGGATCTTTAGGCCCAGCCTATCCTTATTGATCGGTTCCGAACAGAGGCTTCGCCTGTTCCGCCTCATAAAAATTCAGCACCGCGGTGTCGCGCATGATGGTTGAAAGATTGTGCTCGGCCAGCCATTTCTGCCGCGCCGCCTCGGTCCGGTAGCGCGGGATCAGGTATTCGCCCATGTGCTGACCGCGGGCATGGGCCATCCGGTTGCGCGCCACCCGCGCGCTGTTATAGGCCTCAAGCCCCGCCGTGACCGAACCCGCCTGCCCCAGCGCCCGGGCCAGGGCCACGGCATCCTCGGCCGCCTTGGTGACCCCCGCGCCGATATGCGGGCGTGCCAGAAAGGCCGCATCACCCAGTAGCGCCACCTGCCCGACATTCATCCGGGGCGAGGCGAGGTCATAGATCGGCGTGAAGAACAGCGAGGTGGCGCGGTCCAGGATATCGACGAAGTTCTGCGGCAGTTTCGCGCGGGCGGCGGCCTTCACCCCCTCCAGCACCGCGGGGCGGATCAGCGGCGGCGGGATCGAGATGGCATGGGTCACGCCGCTGGCATCGGTCAGAAGGTCGTCGAGCGTCTCGGCCGGCACGACGCGGTACCAGACGAAATTATAGCGCCGGCGCCCCGGCGCGATGTCGTTGTTGGCCCCGGCAATCGGATAGCCGATCACCTCGCCATCGCCCTCGGGCAGAAAGAAGCCAAAGTTTTCAAACACCTCGTCGCGCGCCTTCTGCGGCAGATCCGCCTCGTCGGCCAGACCGCGCCAGACGACATAGCCGGCATAGGCGGGCTGGACCTGCGGGAAAAGCGCCTGGCGCACGGTGGAGCGGAAGCCATCCGCGCCGATCAGCACATCCGCCTCGGCGACATGGCCATTGCTGAACCGGGCGCGGACCTTGCCCTCCACCGTCTCGAACCCGTCCAGCACATGGCCGAGGTGATAGCTTTCGTCCGGGACCTGCGCGCGCAACAGGCCCTGCAGCCGGTCCCAGGAGGTGACGAGCTGCGGAAAGGCAAAGCGCGCCGCCTCGGACGAATCACGGTGATAGGCGACGCGGTGGCCGCTGATGACGCCCAGAGCGTCGGTGGAGACGCCAGCCTCGCGCAGCGCCTCGATCAGGGCCGCATGGGTGACGATCCCGGCGCCGCGCCCGGAAAGCTCGACCCCGACGCGTTCATGGACATCGACCTCCCAGCCCCTGCGCCGCAACAGGCAGGCCGCAAACAGCCCGCCGATGGACCCGCCGATGACAATCGCCTTGCCTTTCATCCTCTGCCCTCCCGCAGTTAAATTATCGTTTGATAAATAATGCGGGAAAGTGCCGAGGTCAAGCCCGCACGCATCGCGCACCCCGCACGGACCCGCAGGGCCGCGTCGGCGATTCTCGTCCCGTGCCGACTTGCGCATCGTTATGGCAGCGCCCACAAGCTGCCTGGTGCCGGAACGGTTATTCCCCTTCGGCTCCGGGCGTATATCGGCGAAAAGTTGCGCTCGATTAAATTATCATTTGATTATTTAACTTGACGGCCCCGCCAAATTCGATGCAAAGATCGATGCCAACCGCGAAGGACCACATGTGCGGGAATTGGGAGGGATGGCATGACACAGGATGCCCTGACGGAAACCAACCGCTATGGAATCACGGCGGCGCGGGCGCAAAGCAGTGAGCTGGACAAAAATCGCATCACTGGCCTGACGGTCGATATGCATTCCCATGTCACGGTGCCGGAAGCGGCGGAATTCGTCGCCCCGCATCTGGACCTGTCGACGATCCCGCTGGCGCATTTCTCGACCCCCACCACAAGGGCGCTGAACCAGAAACAGGACCGGGAGCGCCGCCCCCTCATGCTCGATGTGCAGCTGCGCCTGGCCGAGATGGACCGCTTCGGCATCGACCATCAGGTCATCATGCCGACCCCCTTCCAGTGCTATTACGCCATGCCGCTCGACATCGCGCAAAGGGGCACGCGGATGGTGAACGAGGGCGTCGCGGCCTTCCGCGACCACCGCCCCGACCGTTTCACTGCGCTTGGCAGCGTGCCCCTGTCGAACGGTCAGGCCGCGGCGGAGGAGCTGGAGCATTGCATGACCAAGCTTGGCTTCAAGGGCGTGCAGATCCTGACCTCCGTCGCGGGAAAGGAGCTGTCGGACCCCGAATTCGCCCCCTTCTGGGCCAGGGCCGAGGCGTTGGGGGCGGTTGTCCTCCTCCACCCCAACGGCTTTACCGAAGCCAGCCGCATGGCGCGGTTCTACTTCAACAATGTCATCGGCAACCCTTTGGACACCACGATGGCGCTGCATTACCTGATCTTTGACGGCGTGCTGGAACGGCATCCGGACCTGAAGATCATCGCCGTGCATGGCGGCGGCTATCTGGCGAGCTATTCCGGCCGGATGGACCATGCCTGGGGCGCGCGCAGCGACGTGAGGGGTGCCCTGCCCAAACCGCCGACGCATTACCTGCGGAAGATCCATTTCGACACGGTGGTCTTCACCACCCATCAGCTGGAATATCTGGTCAAGGTCTTTGGCCCCGACCAGATTTTGATGGGCACCGACTACCCCTATGACATGGCCGAATACGACCCCCTCGGCCATGTCCTTGCTGCCGACCTCAGCGATACGACCCTGAACGCCATCGCCGGCGGCAATGCGCGCCGCCTTTTCGGTATCGCCTGACGCCGGAGCCCCGCTGTTCACATGAGCCCCCGGCCAAGCGCCGCGGGGGAGAGGAGAGATCATGTCCGCCATCATTTCCGTCGAGGACGGCAAACCCTCGCCGCCCAAGACCATCGGCCTGTTCATCGACGGCGCCTTCACCGAGACCGCCGGGCGCGAGACGCTGGCGATCGTGGCGCCAGCAACCGGCGCGGCGATTGCCCATGTGGTCCATGCCTCCGCCGCCGATGTCGATGCCGCCATTGCCAGCGCGCGGCGGGCCTTCGTCAGCCCCGACTGGGCGAAGATGTCTGTCCGCACCCGGGCGCGTCTGGTCAACAAGCTCGCCGATGTGATGGAGGCGCATCTGGAGGAGCTGTTCCTCCTGGAGACGCTTAACAACGGCCGCCCGATCCGCGAGACCCGGGCCCAGATCGGCCGGGTGCCCGATCTGTTCCGCTATAACGCCAGCCTCGCGATGGCGCGGCGCGATGCGGTGATCCCGGTCGAGGGGGATTATCTGACCTATACCAACCGCCTGCCACTGGGGGTGGTGGCCAATGTCACGCCCTTCAACCATCCCCTGCTCATCGCCTGCCGCAACCTTGCGCCCACCTTCGCCTCGGGCTGCACCACGGTGGTCAAACCGTCGGAGATGACGCCGCTGACCACGCTGCGGCTGGCGGAGATTTTCACCGAAGCCGGCCTGCCGCCCGGCGTCTTCAACATCGTCACCGGCCTTGGCGCCACCACCGGCAAGGCCTTGTCCGAACATCCTGGCATCAACAAGCTGGTGCTGACCGGGGGCACGGAATCAGGGCGGCTCGCCGGGGCGGCGGCGGCGCGCAACTTTGCCCATCAGACGCTGGAACTGGGCGGCAAGACCCCGGTCGCGGTCTTCGAGGATTACGACGTGGACCGCGCCGTGCGCTATGCCGCCTTCGGCGCCTTCGTCGGCGCGGGGCAGACCTGTGTCTGCGCGGCCCGCCATATCGTCCAGAAGAGCATCTATGACGAATTCGTCACCAAGCTCGCCGCCCGCGCCAAGGCGATCGTCGTCGGCGATCCCTTCGATCCGGCCACACAGATGGGCCCGGTCATCTCGGCCCGGCAGCGCGAGCGGGTATTGAGCTATGTCCAGGCCGGCCATGACGATGGCGCGACGCTGGTGGCGGGCGGCGGCATCCCGGCACATCTGGGCAACTCCGGCGGGTTCTTCGTGGAGCCTACGGTTTTCGCCGATGTCACCCCGCAGATGCGGATTGCGCGGGAAGAGGTCTTCGGCCCCTTCACCGTCGTCATCCCCTTCGAGACCGAGGCCGAGGCGGTGGCCATCGCCAACGACTCGCCCTACGGCCTCGCCGCAGCCGTCCACACCAACGATGTCGCCCGCGCCCACCGTTTTGCCCGTGATGTCGAGGCGGGGATCGTCTGGATCAATGACCATCACCGGGTCGATGCCGCCTCGCCCTGGGGCGGGTTCAAACTGTCGGGCATCGGGCGGGAGTTCGGCGAGGAAGCCTTCAACGCGTATTTCGAGACCAAGGCCGTGATGGTCAACCGCAGCGAAGAGGTCTTCGACTGGTACGATATGGAGGACGCCTCCGTGCGGCTGAACTGAGGATGGATCGGGCCCCGCGCTTTCCCACCCTGTTCTCGCCCGGCAATCTGAACCGGACCCGGCTGAAAAACCGCTGCGTCGTGGCACCGCTGACCCGGACCAGTGCCACCGCCTCAGGCGAGGCGACCCAGCAGATGGCGGATTACTACCGGACCTATGCCGAACTGGGCTGGGGTCTGGTGATCGCGGAATCGACCTATGTCGACCGCCTCAGCTCGCAAAGCTACCTCAACCAGCCGGGTATGGCCAATTCCATCCAGATGGCGGCCTGGGCCCGGGTGGTGGCGGCGGTGCATGGCGCGGGCGGGCGGATCGTCCTGCAACTGTCGCATGCCGGGGCCCTGAGCCAGGGCAACTTCTGGGGCCATGCCACGCTGGCCCCCTCCCCAATCCAACCCGTGGGCGAGATGGCGCCGCGCTACAAGGGCGAAGGCCGCTTCCCCCTGCCGCGCGAGATCACGCGGGAGGAGATCTCCGGCATCGTCGAGGCCTTCGCCCTTGCCGCCGTCAGGGCGATGCAGGTCGGCTTCGACGGGGTGGAGCTGCACGGCGCCAATGGCTATCTGCCCGATCAGTTCCTGACTGCCGCCACCAACCACCGCGAGGATGCCTATGGCGGCAGCCTGGAAAACCGCCAGCGCTTTCATCTGGAGGTGATGAGCGCGCTGCGCGAAGTGGTGCCCGCCGACAGGATCCTTGGCGTGCGCATCTCGCAATCCAAGGTCAATGATTTCACAGCCACCTGGCCCGGCGGGGTGGCGGATGCGCAGGCGATCTTCACCGCGCTCGGCCGGGTGCCGGGCCTCTATATCCATGTCAGCTCCCACACCGGCTGCGCCCCGGTGTTCGGCACCGGGTTCAGCCTCGCCGGGCTGGCGCGGCGCTATTCGGGCCATCAGGTCATCGCCAATGGCAAGCTCAACGAGGAGGGGATGGCGGAAAGCCTGCTCGCCTCGGGTCAGGCGGATTTCGTCTCGCTGGGCAAGGCCGCGCTGGCCGATCCGGCCTGGCCGCAGAAGATTGCGGCGGGGGTGGAACCTCTGCCCTTCAGCCCGGAGATTTTCACCCCCTATGCCACGCTCGACAATGACGCCGCTTGGCGCCGCCGGATGGGGGGCTGAGGCCCCCCGTCACAGCGCCCTGGCCCAATCCTCGACCGCATCGCCGCTGCCCAATTTGGCCGCGACAAGGCCGTTGACCATGAAGCTGGGCGAGGCATGGATGCCGTTCTGCCGGCCATATTTGCAGTGCCATTTGATCTCGCGGTCCAGATCGGGCAGATCGAAGGCTTGTTGCAGGGCCAGCCCGGTCGCAGCCTCGATCCGCCGCAGGATGCCTTTCGGCGTCTCGGTCATGTTGGGGCCGGTGGCGTGGTGGGTGAACTCATAGCCCTCGCGGTCGGCATAGACCGCCGCCATCACCGCCCAGGCCGCCTCCTTCCCGCCCGGCGTGGTGGAGGCGGCAAGGATCGCCCGGGTGATCACCCCGGAAAACATGTGCCAGGGCTGCGAGTGCAGGCGGATCTTCACCGTCACCCGCTCTGCCCCGACCAGCGCCAGAAAGTCGCGCAGCTTGGCGAAGGCGCGGGCGGAATAGGGGCAGGTCGGCTCCAGAAACACCTCGAAGGTCGCGGGGCCCTGGCCCCAGTGCAGGGGATCGGCGGTCCAGCTCATGGCGTGTCCTTTCGGGTCAGGGCAGCCAGAAGGCGGCCGGCTTCAGCAGGGTGTTGCTCTGTTCGGTCTGATAGCCCAGATCGGCACCCCGGCTGCGGTAATCAAGCCAGTCGGCATCGCGGTAAAGTGCGGCGCGGCGCGCCTCGCGGTCGGCGGCATCGCGGTAGGCCCAAAGGTGGACATAGGCATTCACATCCCCCGTCTCGACCGTGCCATAGAACAGGGGCGCCCCCAGATGGGCGCATTGCGCGGCATAGCCCCGCTCTGCGTAAAGCTTCAGCTGTCTGGCCACCGTGCCAGGCCGGCAGCGATAGGTGCGCAGGTCATAAAGCATGAGTCTGGCCTTTCAGCTGGAAGGCGGTGCTGGCGAGGTCACGGATATGCCGCGCAATCGGGATGGCCGAGGTGGCCGCAGGCGAAGGCGCGTTGCAGATATGGATGGTCCGCGCGGTCTGGCGGATCAGGAAATCATGCACCAGCGACCCGTCCCGCATCACGGCCTGCGCCCGGATGCCGGGGGGATGGGGCAACAGATCCTCCAGCGTCAGCGAGGGGCAATAGCGCTGGCAGAGCCGCAGATAGCGGCTGCGGAAGGCGGAATTGGCGGCCTCCCCCAGCCCCGTGGCGAGGTTCGCGGCCATCGTGCGCCAGAAGCCGGGGAAGCCCGCCATCGCCACCATGTCGCGAAAGCTCGGCGCCAGTTTCGCATAGCCCTCACGCGACAGCGACAGGACGGCATTGGGGCCGACAGTGACGAAGCCGCCGATCATCCGGGTCAGGTGGACGCCCAGAAACGGCAAGGCGGGGTCGGGCACCGGGTAGATCAGGTGCTGCACGATCCGGTCATGGCGCGGGGCAAGCCGGAAATACTCGCCCTTGAAGGGCACGATGGCGAAATCGTCGCCAAGCCCGCACATCCGCGCCAGACGGTCGGCCTGCAAGCCCGCGCAGACGATCAGGTGGCGCGTGGTGATCACCTCCCCCGAGGCGAGGCGCAGGGTGACGGCATTCTCGCCCTCCTCGATCGCGATGACTTCGGCGCCAAGGGTGATCTCCGCCCCCGCCGCGCGCAGAAGTTCGGCCATCTTGCGCACGATGGCGGGATAGTCGGCGATCCCGGTGGCAGGCGAGAGAAGCCCTGCAAGGCCGGTGATATCGGGTTCGCGTTCGCGCAGTTCGGCGGCGGTCACGGGTTGAACATCGAGGCCGTTCTCAAGTGCGCGGGCCTGAAGGGCGTTCAGACGGGTGACCTCCTCGGGCGAGGTCGCGACCAGAAGCTTGCCGCATTGGTCCACCGCAATCCCGTGTTCGCGGGAGAATTTCAGCGTCTCCTGCAGCCCCTCGCGGCAGAAGCGCGCCTTCAGGCTGCCGGGGGCGTAATAGATCCCGGCATGGATCACCCCCGAATTGCGCCCGGTCTGGTGGCGCGACAGGGCGGTTTCCTTTTCCAGCACCCGGATCGAAAGGCCGGGGTTGGCGCGGGCGATCTCCAGCGCCGTGGCGATGCCGACGATGCCGCCGCCGATCAGGGTCAGGTCTGTCATGGCGTCCTCATTCTGGGCCGGAGGGCCAGGACGGCCCCCCGGAACTGGCACTCAGGCGATGGGGGTGATCAGCTGATTGCCGTGCTTCCTCTCCCACGCGGCCCATTCGTCATGGGCGTTGATATCGTGGATGATGTCGGGCGCGGTATAGGCAAAATCGGCGATCTGATCCTTGCGCAGGCAGACGACGCCCTTGTGCTTCAGGGCGTAGCTGAGGAACCGGTCCAGCGACTTGACCCGGTAGGGCCGCCCCTGCACCCGGTCATGGGTCGAGATCGACATCATCCGGCGGCGCTGGCCGGCCTCTTCGTACAACAGGTCGAACTCGTCCTGCAGCTGGCGTTCATATTCGCTGGTGGTGAACTTGTAGCCTTCGAACTGGATGATGTCGTTCAGCGTCACCGAATAGGGCACCACGGCGAAATCCTTGCCGCGCACCGGGATCAGGAAGGGTTCGTCGCGGCTTACATCGTCGATATGGTAGCGAAAGCCTTCATCCTGCAGGATTTTCAGCGTGTTGATCGTGCCGCGCATCGCGGCCCCGTTGTAGCCCACCGGACGCACCCCGGTGGCACGCTCGATCGAGGCCACGTTGTCGGTGATGAAGCGGCGCTCCTCGGCCTCTTGCAGGTTGACCTGCAGGATCCAGTCGCGGCCGTGGGCTGCGGCTTCGTGGCCACGCTCGACGATCTCCTTGGCGACGGCGGGGCTGCGGTCCACCGCACTGCCCACCATGTGGGAGGTGACCTTGACGCCGTGCTTGTCCCAAAGGTCCATCATCCGCTGCAACCCCTCGACATAGCCATAGCGATACCAGCTTTTGGTCGGGAAATCGGGATAGCCCGGGTCCATGTCGATGAAGCCCGAGAAGGGGCCGCCCGGCCCATAGGGCGCCTCGCCACCCGCCTCGAACTGCATCGAGAGGGAAATCACCAGGCGGATATCGTCGGGCCAGAAGGTCTTGGCCATGGTCAGTCTCCTTTGTGGGTTGGAAGGGGGCGCGGGGGAGTATCCGCGCCCGCGGGTCACTTGACGCCCCAGATCGCCTTGTAGGCCTCGCGGTAGCCATTGCCGGGGTCGAAGGTGAAGCTGGCGCCGCCGTCCTCGGTCACGTTCTGCGGCAGGAACAGGTGGACGGGCACGACGAAGCCGGACTCCTTTTCGCCCGCGAAGGCGCGGTTCATCTCGTCCACCGCCTGCCAGCCATGCATCGAAAGGGGTTCGGCCACGGTGCCGTATTGGTAGTAATTGGTCTGGATGCGCTGGAAGGCCGCTTCCGACCCGTCCCCGGCCGAGACATTGCGCGGGAACCCGTCCGCCGCCTTGCCAGCCGCTTGCAAGGCCGGGGCCATGAAGTCGAAGGGCAGGTCGTTGATGGTCAGCGAATAGGTCCAGTCGTCGCCAAAGCGCTGCATCAGCGCGTTGGTCAGCGGCGGAATGCGGGTGGAGGCTTCGGCCAAGGGCGTATCCTCGACCGACAGGATCTTGCAGCCCGCGCAGGCCTTGATGACCGCAGCCATCGCATCCGACTTCGCAATCGCGATTTCATAGACCGAGTCGGTGAAGATCACGACCCCGGCCTTGCCCTCGCTGTCGGCCACCACGAAAGAGGCTGCGGCGCGAGAGATTTCCAGGGGATCGGTGGTGATATTGGTGAAGATATGCTGGTCGGGCGCAGGACCGGTCTTGGCCGTGGCATGCCAGCCGACGATGGTGATCCCGGCATCCGAGGCTTGCTTGATCAGCTCTGCCTGTTCCTTGGCATCGACCGAACCCAGGATGATCCCCTGCGGATTGAGCGCGATGGCCTGTTGCAAGGCCCCCGAGCGGCCCGAGACCGAGCCCTGCCCGTCGATCACCCGCACCGTCCAGCCGATGGCGGCGGCGGCCTCCTCCACCCCCTTCGACACGCCCAGCACCCCGCCGTTCTTCATGTCGGCGGCGACATAGACGATGGTCTTGCCGGTCTGCGCCTTGGGGCCGGTGGTGGGGCCGGTCCAGGGCGGGTTGGGCTTGGTGATCTGGGCGACATAGGCCTTGGCATCGGCCACCGCATCGGCAGCGGCGAGGCTGGCACCGCCCAGCAGAATGGCGAAGGCCGTGGCCACAAGGGCGGTGGTCTGGCGAAGTTTCGGCATGATCTCTCTCCTCCTCAAGAAAGGGTCAGGGTTCGGTAAAGCTGTGCAGGGTCGGGTCAGGTGGCGGGCGTCTCGGGCAAGGGCCTGCGCGCCACCCGGACCGAGCCGCGCCGCCTTTGGGCATAGCCTGCAATCCCGATGGCGATGAGCAGGGTGGCGCCGTTGAACAAGGGCTCGACAAAGAAGGCGCCGCCCATCTGCTGGATGCCGGAGATGCCGACCGCCAGGATGATCACGCCGATCATCGTGCCCCAGACGTTGACCCGCCCCGGTTTGATCGTGGTGGAGCCGAGAAAGGCGCCGACAAGCGCAGGCAGAAGGAACTCCAGCCCGACGCTGCCCTGCCCGATCCGCAGCTTGGCCGCCAGGATGATCCCGGCAAAGGCGCCGATCAGGCCCGAGGCGACGAAGGCCCCGATCACATAGCGCCCGGTGCGGATGCCGTTCAGCTCTGCCGCGCGGGAATTGGCGCCGATGGCATACAAAGCCCGGCCGATCGGCAGGTATTCCGCGACGATCCAGAGGACGAGCGCCAGCGCCAGCACATAGAAGGCGGCAATCGGCAGGCCGAAGAGCGTGGCGGTGTAAAGGTTGGTGAAACCCGCAGGCAGAAGGCCGATGATCTGGCGGCCGCCGGTGTGCCACAGGGCCAGGGCATAGATGATCGTCCCGGTGCCCAGCGTCGCGATGAAACTGTCGATCCGGGCGATTTCCACCAGAATGCCGTTGATCAGGCCCAGCAAAGCGCCGCCCGCAAGGACGATGACCACGGCGATGGGCCAGGGCAGGCCGTAAACCGTCTGCAGGCTGATCGCCAGGACGTGCCAGATGACGATGCCGTAGCCCACCGTCAGATCAATTCGCCCGGTCATCATCGGGATCATCGCGGCGAGTGACAGCAGGGCAATCACCGCCTTCTCGCCCAGGATGGCGCGCAGGTTCAGGTAGGTCGGAAAGGTTTGCGGCATCAGGATCGAAAAGAAGACGATCAGCGCCAGGGTCAGGATAGGCAGGCCATAGACCGGCAGAAGCCGCAGGGCCCTTGCCCCCGGGTTCAGGCCGCGCAGGTCGGCCCGTGTCGGCTCCAAGGCATTGGATTGAAGCGATTGCATCTGGTTTCCTCCCCCAGTTCAAGCGGCAGCGGTCAGTGAGGCGGCGGTGAGCAGGCCCGCCACCGACAGGCCCTCGCCCGTCAGTTCGGCGACGATCTTTCCGTTCTGAAAGACGCAGGCCCGGTGGCTGAGTGCGGCCACCTCCTCGAAATCGGTGGAAATCAGCAGCACGGCGAGGCCCTTGGCCAAAGCCTGCGCCAAAAGCGCATAGATCTCGGCCTTGGAGCCCACATCGACCCCGGCGGTCGGGTCCTCCAGGATCAGCACATCGCCGCCCACGCTCATCCAGCGCGCCATGACGACCTTTTGCTGGTTGCCGCCCGACAGGGTTTCGATGGCGGCAGTCGGGTCATTGGGGCGGATGTCGAAGGTGGTGCCCAGGGCGCGGGCCGCGGCGGTTTCGGTGCCTGGCTTGCGGAGTTGGGTCAGGCCGCGCCCGGTGAGGGCGGGGTTGAGGAACAGGTTCTCCTGAATGCTCAGGCCCTGTGCGACGGATTCGGCGTTGCGGTCGCCCGCCACCATGCAGATGCCCTGACGGATAGCCTCCTCCGGGTGGCCGCAGGTCAGGGCCTTGCCACTGGCCAGCAGGGCGCGGCCCACCGTGATCGGCGCGCGGCCGAACAGGGCATGGCCCACGGCATCCTGCCCGGCGCCGCGCAATCCGACCAGACCCAGAACCTCGCCCTGCCGCAGGGTGAAATCGACCGGGCCGACAGCGCCGCTGCACAGGCCCTCGGCCCGCAGCATCACCGGCGTGCCCTGCGGCGCGGGCGGGCGCAGGAAGACCTCCTCCAGATCGCGGCCGATGATCAGGCGGATCAGGCTATCCCCCGCCAGCCCCGCGATGGCGACATCGCCAACCAGATAACCGTCGCGCAGCACCACGGCGCGGTCGGCGATGGCAAAGACCTCGTCCAGCCGGTGCGAGACATAGATCATCGCCACCCCTGAACCGCGCAGGCGGCGCAACACGCCATGCAGCATCTCGACATCCGATTGCGGCAGGCTGGCGGTGGGTTCGTCCAGCACCAGAAGTTCAGCCTTGCGCGCCAAAGCGCGGGCGATGGCGACAAGGGATTTCTCGGTCCGGGTCAGGTCCTGCACGCGGGCATCGGGGTCGATGCTGTCGGTCACCTCGGCCAGCGCCGCCAGCGCCTGCCGCCGCGCGCCCGCCCAGTCGATCAGCCCGAAACGGCGCGGATAGGCGCCGTGCAGCATGGCGATGTTTTCGGCCACAGACATCCAGTCGACCAGACCCAGATCCTGATGGATGAAGGCAATCCCAGGATGCGGCACTCGGGGGTCGAACTTTGCGCCGGCAAAGCTGAAACTGCCGCCGTCGGCGGCATGGACCCCGGCGAGCATCTTGATCAGCGTCGACTTGCCCGCGCCGTTCTCACCCAGCAGCGCCACGATCTCGCCCCGGTGGACGGAGAAGCCCACGCCGCTGACCGCTTGCGTGCCGCCGAAGCGTTTGGAGATGCCCTGCAGGCACAGCACGACCTCTGCGTTCATGGAATCTCGATCTTTCATGGCGCAGGACCTCCCCTTCCTGATCGCCCGCTGACCGCTGCGGCGATGGGTTCATCTTCCTGCAAAAGGGGCTTGTCCTGCATTCGACAATCGGCCACATTTCGTCTATATTCGGCCAAAGCGCGGCCTGACCCGGAGACCGAAATGCAAAGCGCCTGCCCTGCCTTCCATGTCACCGCCGATGCGGCGAGCCAGTCGCGCAGCTTTGGCCCCCTGCGGTTCAGCGTCGAAAGCGAGGGCGAGGCGGGCGGCCAGCTGGTGCGCTGCACCAAGGGCGAGCTGGGGCTTTGCGGTCATGCCGGGGAATGGGTGATCCCCGAGGGGCACATGGTCTATATCCCGCCGCACCGGATGTTCCGCATCTGGGCGCGCACGCCCTCCTCCGGTGTCACGATCCACTTCGGCCGCAACGAGGTCGCCTGGCGGCACGATGGCTGCTGGGTTGGCCCGGTGGGGGATATGGCGGGCGCGCTGATCGACTATGCCGACAAATGGGATGCAGACACCGCCGCCGGCAATCGCCAGGCCCAGGCCTTCTTCGTGACCCTGGGCGAGATGATCCCCGGCTGGTTCTGCCACGAGCGGATCAACTGGACGCCCTATGCCGAAAACGGTGCGATCCAGCGCGTCATCGACTTTGCCCAGGCGCGCGGGCCCGCGGTCACCCTGCCCGAGGTGGCCGATCACGTCGGCATGTCCGAACGCACCCTGCGCCGCCATCTGCAGACCGAACTTGGCCAGGGCTGGCGCGATTTCATCCGCGAATTGCGGATGAACCGGGCGATGCAGATGCTGCGCGCCGAACGCCGCTCGGTCACCGAAACGGCGTTCGAGGTGGGATTTTCCTCCTCCTCTGCCTTTGCCAGTGCGTTCATGGAGTATGTCGGCAAGAGTCCTTCGGCCTATGCCAAATCCTTCGCCGGGGCGCGGGCAAGGTAGGCGGGCGAGGTCGGCGGGCGGGGTCATGCCCCCCAGGCCGGATAGCTGGAATAGCCCTCGGCCTTGCCGCCGAACAGCGCGGCGCCGTCAAAGCTTGCCAGCGGCAGGCCTTCGTGCAACCGGCGCGGCAGGTCGGGATTGGCGATGAAGGACCGCCCAAAGGCCACGGCATCGACCAGACCGGCGCTCAGCAGCTTCTGCGCCTTCTCGGGGCTGAAACCACCCGCTGCGATGATCCTGCCGCCGAAGGCCGCCCGCAACTCCTTGCGGAAGGCCAGCGGGGTTTCCGGCGCATCGTCCCAATCGGCCTCGGCCAGATGGATATAGGCCAGCCCGATCCGGTCCAGCTCGCGGGCAAGCTGCAGGATCGTGGCGGGGGCGGCAGGGTCATCCATGCCACGCTGGGTGATGAAGGGCGAAAAGCGGATGCCGCTGCGGTCGGCCCCCATCTCGCCCGCCACGGCCTCGGCCACCTCGACGGCAAAGCGCAGGCGGTTGGTGGCGCTGCCGCCATAGCCATCGCTGCGCTGGTTGGAGGAGGCGCGCAGGAATGCGTCCACCAGATAGCCATTGGCGCCGTGGATCTCGGCCCCGTCAAAGCCTGCGCTGCGGGCATTGCGGGCGGCGGTGGCATAGTCCTGCACGATGCCCGCGATCTCGGGCAAAGCCAAGGCGCGGGGCACCGGGCAAGGCTGCATGCCGCCCTGCCCCGTCACCGGATCGACCACCCAGACCGAAGCCTCCGGCGCCAGGGCCGAGGGCGCCACCGGCAGGCCGCCGTCCTGGAACATCGGCAGGCTCATCCTTCCGACATGCCAAAGCTGGTTGACGATCCGCCCGCCTGCGGCATGGACGGCTTTGGTGACGCCCTGCCAGCCTGCGATCTGTTCGGGCGTATGGATGCCGGGGGTGAAGGAATAGCCCTGGCCCTGCGGGCTGATCTGGGTGGCCTCGGTCACGATCAGCCCGGCCGAGGCGCGTTGGGCGTAATATTCGGCCATCAGCGCATTGGGCACATTGCCCGGCTGATCGGTGCGGCAGCGTGTCATCGGCGCCATCACGACGCGGTTGGGCAGCTCCAGCGCGCCAAGGGTGAGCGGTTCGAAAAGCGTGGTCATCTTCGGGTTCTTTCCGGTTCAGTTGATCAGGGCGCCGCCGTCGATGTCGATGACGGCTCCGGTGACAGAGGGCGTGTCGATGGCGAAGAGGTAGCCCGCCGCCACATCCTGCGGCTGGGCCACCCTTCCTGCCGGCAAACGGGCCGCCGCACTTTCCAGCATGGCGCGGCGGGCGGCGGGGTCCATGCCCTCATAGGCCTCGGTCTCGGTCATGCCCGGGCTGACGACATTGACCCTCAGCGGGGCCAATTCCTTGGCCAGCAGTTTCGCCACCGCCTCCAGCGCCGCATTCATCGCCGTCTTGGTGAAGGTGCCGGGCACGGTGCGCCGGGCCAGAAAGCCGCTGGTCAGGGTGATCGTGCCGCCGGAGCGCAACAGGCCCGCCGCCGCCTGCGCCGCCTGGACCGAGCCCCAGAACTTGGTGTCGAACCCCGCCTTCGCCTCGGCCAGGTCGAGCCGGGTGAAGGCGCCGCCCGGCGCTTGCGAGCCAGCGGTGAAGACCAGGTGATCGAAAGGCCCCTGCGCGTTGAACCAGGTGCGCAGGGCCGCCGGGTTTGCCACGTCAAGCCCGGTGGAGCGGCTCGCCCGGATCACCCTGCCGGGGCGCAGGGACAGGGCATCCGCCACCGCCCGGCCAATGCCCGAGGTGCCGCCGATGATGATGCTGGTGGTCTGGTCGTGAAACGGCATGGCCGCTGTCCTTTCAGGTCTGGGATTGTGTATCGGTCTCGGGGCCCTCCGCGCGGAAGACCGCTTCGATCAGGGGGCCGCCGGGGGCGCGGAAGAACAGGCGCTGCTCGCCCAGTTCGGGCAGTTCCATCGGGCTGTAAGGCAGGCCCAGCGCCTCGAGCCGCGCGCGAAAGGCGGCATGGCCCGACAGGCGGAAGGCCACATGGTCCCAGGCCTCCGCCGCGTGGTCGAAGCCCTGGCCCTGCGCCCCGATCAGATGCACGATCGGCGCATCGCCCTCGTACAGCCAATGGCCGGGAATGCGCTGGATCGCCTTGGGGCGCGGGCCTTCGGTCAGCCCGAAGAGCCCGATGAAGAAATTGCGGGTCGCTTTCAGATTGCGGGTGCGCAGCGTGACGTGATCGAGGTGCATGGCATATCCTTCCTGTCCGCACAGATAGAGCTTGCGGCCAGGCGGCAGAATTGGGACCATTCTGAATAGACATTGCGGAAAGGGCGAAGAATGCTCTTGAACAATCTTACCCTTTTCCTGCGCATCGTCGAAAAGGGCGGGCTGGCGGCGGGCGGGCGTGAATTGGGGCTGCAGCCGGCCACCGTCTCGGAACGTCTGACCGCCCTCGAGGCGCATTACGGCGCCAAGCTGATCAACCGGACGACGCGCAAGATCAGCCTGACCGAAGAGGGCCGCGCGCTGGTGAAGGGCGCGCAGCACCTTCTGGCCGAGGCGGAGGAGCTTGAAACCCGCATCCGCCTTGGTGCCGCGCGGATCGCCGGGCCGATCCGGCTCAGCGCGCCTTCGGACCTTGGGCGCAACCGGATCGCGCCGATCCTCGACCGTTTTGTCGAAAACAACCCTGAGGTGAGCATCGATCTGCACCTCGGCGATGGCTATACCGACCTCACCGCCACCGGGTTCGACCTTGCCGTGCGCTATGGCGATCTGGCCGACAGCACGCTGATCGCCCGGCAGATCGCGCAAAGCCCGCGGCTGATCTGTGCGGCGCCGGCCTATCTCGCCCGCCGCGGCACGCCGCTGGTGCCCGAGGATCTAGCGCAGCACAACTGCATCCTGATGCGCTTTGGCGCCGATGTGGACCAGGACTGGCCCTTTGTCCGCGAGGGCAGGACGCGCCGGGTCATGGTGCGCGGCGACCGCATCGCCAATGACGGCGACCTCGTGCGCCGCTGGGCGCTGGCGGGCTTCGGCATCGTCCGGAAATCGCAATGGGACATCGCCGAGGATCTGGCCGCCGGCCGCCTTACCGCCCTCTTGCGCGACTTCGAGGCGGCCCCGCTGCGCCTGCAACTCGTCTGGCCCGGCAACCGCCAGCAACCGCGCCGCGTCAAAGCCCTGATCGACACGATCGCCGCCGCCTTTGCCGAACAGGCGGGGTGAGGCCTGACGTGGGCCTATGCCGTAAGGGCGCGCTACCCGGGACGGGGCAGGCAAATCCGGCTCAGAGGAAGGCCTCCCGCCCCGAGGTGGCCCAAAATCCTCTCATCCCCCCGCCTTGGCTTTGCGGGGCGGGATCAGGGCGGCCAGGCACCAGCAGATCACCGCCACCACCGCCGCCGCGTGGAAGGCATCGGCCGAGGCGAGAACCGTCGCCTGCTTGCGGATCGCCGTGGACAGAAGCGTCAGCGCCGCATCCGTCGTGGCACCCGCCCCTGCCACCCGCGACTTCAGCGCCGCGGTGTAAAGCTGCAGGCGCGCGGCGGTATCGGGGCCAAGCGCCGTGACATGCAGGCCCAGAAGGTTGGAATGAATCTCCTCGCGCCGGGCAAGGTAGGTCTGCATGAAGGAAACCCCGGCCTCGCCCCCCATCAGGCGGCTGGTCTGCATGAAGGAGCCGACGGTGACCGCCTGCTCCGGCGCGATCGAGCTGGTGATCAGCACGACAAGGCTGGTCAGGGCGAAGGACTGGCCCACGGCCTGCAGCACCTGGGAATAAAGGAAATCCGGCGTGGCCCAGACCCCGGTCAGCTGGCCGGCCATCATGCAGGCCACCGCGATCAGCGCCGTGCCCGCGCCCAGCGTCCAGCGCGGGTCGATCCGGGCCAGGACAAAGGCCAGGGGCGCCATCAAGAGGATCTGCGGCAGCGCGATCCAAAGCAGGACATGGCCGATTTCCAGGCTGCGGTAGCCCTGCACCACGGTCAGGAAATTCGGGATCACATAAGCCGTCGACAGGATGAAGAAGCGGTAACCCGCCAGAAGAGCGAACAGCACCAGAAAGGGCAGCTGCGCCAGCGTGGCAAACCGGATCACCGGGGCGCGGGCTGTCACCTCATGCACCACGAAACAGACCAGCGCCAGCACGCCGAAGACGCTCAGCCCGACGATCAGGCCGCTGCTCATCCAGTCCAGCCGCTTGCCCTGATCCAGCACCACATAGAGGAACGAGAACCCGACCCAGGCCAGCAGTAGCCCGGTCCAGTCGCTATGGCGCAGCTTCTCCCAATCGACCGGGTCGCGCTTCATCGCGACGGTCAGGCAGAGGAACATCACCGGCAGGACGAGGCAATATTGCCAGAAGATCCAGTGCCAGCTGAAATTGTTCAGATAGAACCCCTCGATCGAGGTGCCGATGTTCTGCGAGAACTCGGAATTGACCGCATAGACCGCGATGCCGAAGAGGGTCAGGTTCCTGGGCACGCTGCGAACGATGAACATCACCGTCAGCGGGATGAAACTGCCGGAGCCGAGGCCGGCCAGCCCATAGGCCACCAGAAAGGCGTCGAGGTTGGGCGACAGCGGCGCCAGAAGGCTGCCGGTGAAGAACAGCACGATCCCCAGAAGCAGCAGGCGCCGCGTGCCGAAGATCGCCGCCAGATAGGGGCAGGAAATGCCCGAGACGAGCTGACCGATCCCGAAGACCGTGGTGATCCAGGCGCCCTCGTCAAAGCCCACGCCCAGCGCGCCGCGCAGATCGGCGAGGCCCGCGCTGGTGACCCGCGTCGCCAGCACCGCCATCATCGAGCCGAGAAGCACCCCGAAGAGCCCGAGGTAAAGCCGCCATCCCTGCAAGGGCCCCGAGGCGGGCGCCGTCGCCGCTGGGGCCTCCATCATGCGGGACATCATGGCGCGGCCAGTTCGGGCAAGGGCGCAGCCCCGGTATCGACGCGGACCGTGGCCGACATGCCGGGGGCCAGGGCCTTGCCGGCAATCTCCACCGGCTTCAGGGCGACCTTGACCGACAGGCGCTGCGCCACCTTGGTGAAGTTGCCGGTCGCATTGTCGGGCGGCAGCAGGGCAAAGGTGCTGCCCGTCGCCGGGGCGATCCGCGCGATCTGGCCCTGAAGCACCAGCCCTGGAAAGGCATCGAGGGTGACCGTCGCGGGGGAGCCCACCTGCATATGGGCGATCTGGGTCTCCCTGAAATTGGCATTGACCCAAAGGCCCTGGGCCAGGACCAGCGGGGCGACCGGGGTGCCTGCGGCCAGATACTGGCCCGGACGCACCAGCCGCAGGCCCAGCGTGCCGTCGCCCGGCGCGGTGATCCTGGTATAGCCGAGATTGGCCTTGGCCAGCCGCGCCTGCCCCTGCGCCGCGGCAAGCGCCGCGCGCAGGCTGGCCTCGGCGGGGTCAAGCAGCGCCAGCTGGTCCTTCTGCTGGTCGATCTGGGTCAGGCTCAGATCATATTGCGCCTGGGCCTCCTGCAGGGCGGCCACCGCATTGTCGAGGTCGGCCTGGCTGCCCGCGATGCCGGATCTGGTCAACCGGCCCTGCCGGTCAAGCGTGATCTGCGCCAGTTCGGTCTGGGCCTTGGCCACCGCGCTCGAGGCTTCGGCGGCGCGGATCTGGTCCTGCTGGATCGCCCGTTTCGCGGCCATCTGGTCAAGCGCGGTCTGGGCTACGGCGACCTGGGCCGTGGCGATATCCAGCTGCGCCTGGGCATCGGTCGGGTCCAGTTCCAGGATCATCTGGCCCGCATGGACCGCCTGGTAATCGTCGACCGCCACATTCTTCACATAACCCGCGACCTGCGCCGACAGGGGAAGGACATCACCCGCAAGGCTCGCATCGTCCGAGGATTGGATGCGGTTGCCGCTGGTCCAGCTGTCCCATTGCCCGGCGATCAGCCAGGCGCCGAAGACAAAGGCCGCGACGATGCCGATATGCAGCACCGGGTGGCGCAGAAGGCGCAGCCAGATCCCCTCCTCAGGCGCAGACGGGGCGGGGACAGAGGGGGCGGGCGCAGGCGGGGCTGCGGCAGGCGGGGCTGCGGCAGGGGGCGGAACCTCGGCCGGTTTGGCTTTATCGTCCACGGCGGATCGCCTCCGCCGTCATCGGGCCGGCGCGCAGGCGCAGGCCGGTGGCATCGGCAATCGCATTGGCCAGCGCGGCCCCGGTCGGGCCCTGCGCCGTCTCGCCCGCGCCGAGGAAGGCCTCGGTCGGGCGGTCGATCAGATGCACCTCGATCGAGGCCGGCACATTGGCAAAGCGCAGGATCGGATAGCTCGACCAGTCCGAGGTGGTCACCCGGGTGCGGTCAAAGCGGACCCTCTCGAACAGGGTCCAGCTGGCCGACTGGATGATGCCGCCCTCGACCTGGTTGCGCACGCCGTCGGGATTGACGATGCTGCCGGTATCGACCGCCGCCACCACCCGGCCGATCGCGGGCGCCGCGGTGTCGGGGTCGATGGTCAGCTCCAACGCCACGGCGCAATAGGCCTCGAGGTTCTTGTAGCGGGCAAAGGCAAAGCCATGGCCCAGGCCGGGACCGGTGCGGCGCCTGTCCCAGCCATAGGCCTCGGCGGCCTTTTCCACCACGGCGCGGGCGCGCGGGTCCTGCAGATGGCGCAGCCGGAATTCCACCTGGTCCTGCCCCGAGGCGCGGGCGAGGTCGGCCATCGTGCTTTCGATGGTCATCACATTGAGATAGCCGCCAAGCGAGCGCATCGAGGAGCCGCGCAAGGGAAACTCCGGCAGGAAATGCGAGATAACCCTCGCGTTCTGGAAGACATAAAGCGGAATGGCGTTGCGGTCGCCGCCGCCCTCGGGCTGCGGCAGCGGCACGGGCGGCGCGGGTGGGGCGGGGTTTTCCATTTCGCGCGCGGCCAGAAGGGTGCCGGCGGGACCGGGGCGCATCATGTGCGACTGGCTCCAGACCTCGTGATGCCAGGAGGCGATGGCGCCATCGGGGCCGAGCGCCGCCGCGATCCGTGTCACCATGCCGGGGCCGAAGGGTTCCGAGGTATGTTCCTGCTCGCGCATCCATTGCACGCGGATGGTGCGGCCCGGCACGGCCAGGGCGATCAGCGCCGCATCGGCCGCGGCATCGTCGGCACCGTTGTGGCCATAGCAACCCGACCCCTCGGCATGGATGCAGCGCACCTTGTCTTGCGAAAGGCCGAGCATCTGGGCGATGGCATTGCGCAGGGGGAATACGCCCTGCGAATGCGACCAGACCGTCAGCGCCCCGTCCTGCCACAGCGCCAGGGCGCAGGACGGCCCGATCGAGCCATGCGCAAGATAGGGCCGAAAGAAGGACTGCGAAGGACCGAAAACCTCGGGCACCTCACCCGCAGCCAGGATCGTCTGGTCCTGCGAGGGGAGCGTGGGAAGATACTCCGCCAGGGTCGCCTCGTCGGGCAGGCTCGCCACCTCGGCCCAGGTCACAAGGTCGGAGAGGCGGCGCATGGCCTGGATGGCGCTCCATTCCTTTTCCGCCACCACGGCGAGGAAACTGCCGTTCTGCACCACGCGGACGACATCCGGCATCGCCTCCACCGGGGCGGTGTCGATCGCGGTGATCGTGGCGCCCAGGCTCGGCGGGCGCACCACGCGGGCATGCAGCATCCCCGGCGGGCGCATGTCCTGGATGAAGGCCGCGCCGCCGGTGACCTTGGCGGGGATGTCGACGCGCGGCACGGGATGGTTCAAGAGGGTGAAATCGGAAGGGTCGGTCAGGGTCGAGGTCGGCGCGGCTGCGACATGCAGGAAGGTGTCGCTGACCAGTTCGCCGTAAGGAATGCTGTGGCTGGCACCGGCCAGCACATGCCCCTCCGCCGCCGTCACCTGCGACGGGTCGAGGTTCCAGCGCCGCGCCGCCTCTGCCATCAAAAGCACACGGACCTGCGCCGCGGCATGGCGGATCGCGGTGCCCGAATCCGACATCGAATGGCTGGCGGCGGTATAGCCCTCGTTCGGCGTCCGCGCGGTATCGGCGGTGACGATCTGCATCACGGCCATCGGCACCTTCAGCTCCTCGGCCGCGATCTGCAACAGCGCGGTCTTCAGCCCCTGCCCCAACTCGCCCTTGCCGGTGAAGAGGGTGACCGTGCCCGAGGCATCGATCCGCAGCCAGGCGTCAAGCCAGGGGGCGGCGGGCAGATCGCCGGGAAGGCTGGCCGAGGCAGCGACGCCGGTCTCCGTCTGGGCCCCGGCCCTGCGCGCCGCGGCGAGCCGCCAGGAGACGATCAGCGCGCCAGCCCCGGCCAGAACGCTGCGACGGGTCAGGATCGTGGTCATGGTGCCTGCCTCCCTGCGTCCGGGGTCACCGCCTGACCGGAGGCGCGCATCACCGCCCGCAGGATGCGCATATGGGTGCCGCAGCGGCAGAGATTGGGCTCCAGCTCGTCACGGACCTGGGCTTCGCTGGGCCGGGGGTTGCGGCGCAGCAGCCCCTCGGCCCGCATCATCATCCCCGCGATGCAATAACCGCATTGCGCCGCCTGTTCGGCGATGAAGGCCTGTTGCAGGGGGCCGGGGGTGTCGAGCGTGCCCAGCCCCTCGACCGTGGTGATGCTGCGCCCCTCCAGCAAGGAGACGGGGGTGATGCAGGCGAAGGTCGCATCGCCATCGACGAGCACGGTGCAGGCGCCGCATTGGCCAAGGCCACAGCCGAATTTCGCGCCGTTCAGGCCAAGTTCATCGCGCAGCACATAGAGCAGCGGCGTATCAGGATCCGACAGGATCGTCGTCGCCGCGCCGTTCAGCGAGAATGTGGTCATCTCATGCCCCTTTCAGTGGTCCGAAGCCCTGGCCGCAGCCATCGCTTGCCTGACGCCGGAAATGCTGCCGGGCAGGTCCGCCCAGGGCGGCGCCGCCCCCTTGGCCTGGCGCAGAAAAGCGACGAGGCTCGCAAGATCTGCGTCATTCATCGCCGCGCCAAAGCCCGGCATGACCGGCGCGGGGTCGGTGTCCCTGGCGGGAATACCGCCGAGGATCAGCCGGATCAGGTTGGTGGGTTGCGCATTGGTCATCGTGCTCGACAGCGCCAGATCGATCCCGCCCAAAGGAAGGGGGCGGCCGGCCTCGTGGCAGCTGGCGCAGGTGTCCCGGTAGACCCTCTGCCCGCGCTCGGTCGCCCCGGCCTCTGGCACCGCGACCTGCCATCCCGCCGATTGCGGCGCATTGGCGCGCGGGGCTGCGGGCGTCACCGGCGCCTCGGCCGGGCGGTCGTCCAGCGTGGCGAGGTAATGGGCGATCGCCGCCACATCCTCGGCCGGGGCCTGGCCCAGGTTTTCGGTGACCGGCCCCATCGGGCCCAGCGCCACGCCGTGATCCGGATGGTGGCCGGTGGTCAGATATTGGGTCAGCGCCGCCTCGGTCCAGCGCACCCTTGCGGTGGAATGGCGGCCGAGCGGGATGGCGTCCCAGCCCTCGGCCTGGCCGCCGGCGAACGCCTGCCCCGCACTCTCGCCCTCGACCAGATTGCGCGGCGTGTGGCAGGCGCCGCAATGGCCGAGGCCCTCGACAAGGTACTTGCCGCGGTTCCACTGCGCGTCCCGGGACGGATCGGGCACGAAGCGCGCGTCACGGAAGGCGAGAAGGTTCCACCCCGCCAGCACGAGGCGGATGTTGACCGGAAAGGGCAGATCGTTCGGCGGCGGGGTGTGGACCACGGGCGGACGGGTCATGAGATAGGCGTAAAGCGCCTGCAGATCCTCGTCGGTGATCAGGGTGAAATGGTTGTAGGGAAAGGCCGGGTAAAGATGCGCCCCCGCCCGGTCCACGCCCTGCCGCATCGCGCGGTCGAAGGCCTCCTGCGACCAGGTGCCGATGCCGGTTTCGGGGTCTGGCGTGATGTTGGTTGCATAGATCGCGCCGAAAGGCGTCAGAAGCGGCAGCCCGCCGGCAAAGCTTTGCCCGCCCGGCGGGGAATGACAGGTCCGGCAATCGCCCAGAAGCGCCAGCTGCGCGCCCCTGGCCACGAGGTCGGGGGCAAATTCATCCGCCTTGGGTGGGGCAATCGGCGGCAGCGCCGGTTCCCAGGCGTACCAAAGCGCCCCTGCACCGGCGACGGCACCCAGGGCCACAAGCACCGCGAGGGTAGGAAAAAGCGGGGAGCGTTTCACAAAAGCCTCCTGCGGCGGGCGGCATGGCACGCCCGGGGGTCAGATCTGTGAGGGGGGAATTGGGGCGGGAGGGGGCGTCCGGGGGGAGGAGCACATTGCGTGCCTCCGGACGATCCCCCTCCCTGCGGTCGCGGGCACGGGGGGCGGATGGGAGCGGGTCCGCGCGCCGTGCGAGGCGCCGTTGGGTCGTGTCTTACTTCTTGATGAAGGCCAGAAGGTCGGCGTTGATCACATCGGCATCGGTCGTCAGCATGCCGTGCGGATAGCCCTTGTAAATCTTCATCTCGCCATTCTTCAGCAGTTTGATCTGCTTTTCGGCGGCATCCTTGTAGGGCACGATCTGATCGTCATCGCCCGCCAGGACCAGCGTCGGCACAGTGATCGCCTTCAGATCCTCGGTCTGGTCGGTTTCCGAGAAGGCCTTGATCCCCTCGTAATGGGCGACCGTGCTGCCCATCATGCCCTGGCGCCACCAGTTGTTGACGACCCCTTGCGAGACTTTGGCATCCGGGCGGTTGAAGCCGTAGAAAGGCCCCGCGGCGACATCGAGGAAGAACTGCGCCCGGTTGGCGGCCAGCGCGGCGCGGAAACCGTCGAAAACCTCCAGCGGCAGGCCTTCGGGGTTGGTGTCGGTCTTCACCATGATCGGCGGCACGGCGCTGACCAGCACGGCCTTTGCGACGCGGCCCTGCGGCTCGCCGAATTTCGCGACATAGCGGGCCACTTCGCCACCGCCGGTGGAATGGCCGATATGGACGGCGTTCTTCAGGTCCAGATGCTCGGCCACGGCAGAGGCATCGGCGGCGTAATGGTCCATGTCATGGCCGCTGTCGACCTGGGAGGACCGGCCATGCCCGCGGCGGTCATGCGCCACGACGCGGAACCCCTTGCCGAGGAAGTAGAGCATCTGGGTGTCCCAGTCGTCCGAGGACAGCGGCCAGCCGTGGTGAAAGGCGATCGGCTGTGCGTCCTTGGGACCCCAGTCCTTGTAGTAGATCTCCACACCGTCCTTGGTCTTCACAAATCCGCTGGACATTCGTCTTCTCCTGTCGTGTTGGGTCGGCTGCGGCGGAGGCCGGGCCGATCGTTGCTTTTGATCATCGTCCTGCCGGCCAGACAAGCACATCCGCTCGGCAAGACGGCCCCGCCGCCCCGGCGCTTTGCCGATGCCTTGGTGTTGTCCTCAAACTAGGCGGAGGCGGCCTTGTCCGGAACTATACGAACGTTTGTGCAGCGGCAGTATCCCCGCAGGCGGGGCGGCCAGACCGTGGCACGCACCGCCAAGACAGGATATCTTCCTCCCACAGCACCCCGCCACGCCTGCCGCACGTGCCCGGTTTCGCAGAGGGCAAAACCCTCCTATGCTGGCCCTGCCGCCCCGCCCTTGCGCGCCGTGCCAGAGCCTTCGCAGGTCTGCCCACCGGCACCGCCCCACCGCAGAGGAGTTTCGCATGACCGCGTCCCGGAAGCCCCCGTCGCTGACCCGCAAGATCACCGTCATCTCGGACACGATCTGCCCCTGGTGTTTCGTCGGCAAATATCGGATGGAGGCGGCACTGGCCCTGCTGGCAGCTGAGGGGCTGGCCTTCGCGGTCGAATGGCACCCCTACCAGCTCAATCCCGACATGCCCGAGGGCGGCATGGAGCGCAGGGCCTACCGGGCGGCGAAGTTCGGCTCCTCGGCCAAGAGCGATGCGATGGACCGGCAGCTGACCGAGATCGGCGCCAGCCTCGGCATCGGCTTTCGCTATGACCTGATCCGGCGGACACCCAACACGCTGGCCTCGCACCTTCTGGTGGCCGAGGCGCTGCAGGCCGGAGGGAGCGCGCTGCAGAACCAAGTGGTGGAAAGCCTGTTCCAGGCCTATTTCACCCAAGGCCGCGATGTCGGTCGGGCCGAGGTGCTGCGCGAGATCGCCCGCGAGGCCGGGTTTGACCACGACCCCGCCGCCCTGCCCGACCTGCGCGCCCGGGTCGCGGCCGAGGATCTTGCGGCGCGGCGGGTCGGGATCAGGGGCGTGCCCAGCGTGATCTGCGCGGATATGCCGCTGTTCAGCGGCGCCCAGCCGCCCGAGGTCATCGCCGAGACGCTGCGCCAGGTCGCCGCCCTGCCCGAGGCGGGGCTCTGACGCGGCCTAACGCTCCAGACAGATCGCGACCCCCTGCCCGCCCCCGATGCACAGCGCCGCAAGGCCACGTTTGGCATCCTTGCGGATCATCTCATGGACCAGCGCCACGACGATCCGGGCGCCGGACCCCGCCAGCGGATGGCCAAGCGCAATCGCGCCACCCGACAGGTTGATCAGGTCGGGGTCCCAGCCCATTTCGCGGTTCACCGCGATGGCCTGGGCGGCGAAGGCCTCGTTGATCTCCATCACCTCCAGATCGTGGGCGCGCCATCCCGCCTTTTGCAGCGCAAGGCGGGCGGCCAGGACCGGGCCAAGCCCCATGTCCATCGGCGCCAGCGCCGCCGCGGCATAGGCGCGGATATGGGCGATGGGCGCGGCACCGATGCGGTCCAGCCCGCGCGGGCTGCCCATCAGGACCGCCGCCGCGCCGTCATTGAGGCCCGAGGAATTGCCGGCGGTGATGGTCCCCTCGGCATCGAAGACCGGACGCAGGCGGCCAAGGCTTTCCAGCGTGGTTGCGGGATTGGGATGCTCGTCCGTCGTGATGGCGCCGGCGGCAGCGCCCCGCACCTCCTTGGCCGTCACAGGGGCGATCTGGCGGGCAAAGCGACCCTCGGCCAGGGCCGCGGCGGTCTTTTGCTGCGAGGCGAGGGCGAAGCGGTCCTGCGCCTCGCGCGGGATCTGGTAGCGGCGGGCCAGCGCCTCCACCGTCACCCCCATATGCACATCGTGGAACGCGTCCCAAAGCCCATCGACGATCATCGAATCCTGCAGCGCGGTGGCGCCGAAGTACCGCGCCGCACGCCCGCCATAAAGCAGATGCGGCGCCTGGCTCATTGAATCCTGCCCGCCCGCCACGATCACCTCGGCATCGCCGCAGCGGATGGCCTGGGCGGCCAGATGCATGGATTTCTGCCCGGCGCCGCAGACCTTGTTCACCGTCATCGCCGGGATGGTGACGGGAAAGCCCGCCCGGATCGCCGCCTGCCGCGCCGGGTTCTGCCCCGCGCCGCCCGTCAGGACCTGGCCGAGGATAACCTCGTCCACCATCGCAGGATCGACCCCGATGCCCTCGGTCACCGCCTTCAGAACGGTTGCGCCAAGCTCGGCCGCGCTGTGATGGCGCAGCGCCCCGCCCAGCTTTCCCACCGGCGTCCTGGCGGCGGCAGCGATGTAAACCCCGGTCATTCTTCCCCGCTTGACATTCTGGTCATTACCAATAATCTAGCGAAAAAGCACTGCCCGCGCAAGGCGCTTCACGCCCGCAGGCAGGGGAGGTTGCGATGAATTCCGATATCCTCTGGTCGCCCGACGGTTCTGCCGCGGCGGCCACGGCCCTGGCACGTTTTGCGCAGGCACAAGGCTTTGCGCCGGACCCGGCGCGGGTCGATTACCCCGGCCTGCACGCCTGGTCGGTCGCCGACCCCGGCGCCTTCTGGTCGGCGCTGTGGGATTTCACAGGCATCCCGGGCGAGAAGGGCGCGGTCGCCTTCGCCCCCGACGAAGCCGCCTGGATGACCGGCGCACGGTTCTTCCCGCAGGCGCGGCTCAACTTCGCCGAGGTCATGCTGCGGGGTGCGGCGGATCAGGTCGTCCTTCACGCCGTCGCGGAAACCGGCGCGCTGGAAAGCCTGACCCGCGGCGCGCTTTGCGCCCGGGTGGCGCGGGTGGCGCGGGGCCTGCGCGCGCTGGGGATCGCGCCGGGAGACCGGATCGCCGGGATGCTGCCCAATTCCATCGACGCGCTGGTGGCGCTGCTGGCCACCGCGGCGGTGGGCGGTGTCTGGACCACATGCTCACCCGATTTCGGCACCACCGCGGTGGTGGACCGGCTGGGCCAGGTCGCACCGCGCGTGCTTTTTGCCGCCGCCTCCTATCGCTATGGCGGCAAGGATCACGACATCCGCGACCGGCTGACCGAGATCCTGGCCCAGATCGGCAGCATCGAGGCGGTGATCCTCGGCGCCGCTGGCGCAGACCCCGCGCTGGACCGCCCCATCCCCCTGTGCCGGCAGGCGGATTTCGGCACCCCGGGCGCGCTGGAGTGCACCCGCCTGCCCTTCGACCATCCGCTTTATATCCTCTACACCTCGGGCACGACGGGCGCGCCCAAGGCGATCGTGCACCGCGCGGGCGGGGTCGTCCTGCAGCATGTGAAGGAACATGTCCTGCATGGCGACGTGCGGCCGGGGGATGCGCTTTTGTGGTACACCAACACCGCCTGGATGATGTACCACTGGATGGTCTCGGTCCTCGGCTGCGGGGCGGCGGTCGTCCTTTACGACGGCGCCCCGATCCTGAAGACGGCGGCGGGGCTGGATTGCACGCCGCTCTGGACGGCGGTGGAGGCGGTCGGCGTCACCCATCTGGGCATCAGCCCGAAATACCTGTCGACCCTGGCGGCAGAGGGCTACTACCCCGGCGCCCGCCACGACCTGAGCCGCCTGCGCGCGCTTCTGTCCGCCGGGGCGCCGGTGATGCCGCAGCAGTTCGACTGGATCTATGCCCATGTGAAATCCGACATGATGTTCGCCTCGATCTCGGGCGGGACCGAGATCCTCGGCTGTTTCCTTCTCGGCTCGCCGCTCCATCCGGTGCGGCGGGGCGAGTTGACGGTGCCGGCCCTTGGCCATGCCGTGGCGGTGCTGGACGACCGCGGCGCGCCGGTGATCGGGCGGCGGGGGGCGCTGGTCTGCACCGAGCCCTTCCCCTCGATGCCTTTGACTTTCTGGGGCGAGGACGGCGATGCGCGGTACCACGCCACCTATTTCGCCGACCGCCCGCAGATCTGGACCCATGGCGATGTGGCCGAACTGACCGTGACCGGCGGCGGCATCGTGCATGGCCGGGCGGACAGTACGCTGAAGCCCGGCGGCGTGCGGATCGGCACCTCCGAGATCTATGCCGTCTGCGAAACCTTCGCCGAGATCGCCGATTGCGTGGTCTTCGGCGCGGTCCATGACGGCGACGAGGAGGTCGTCCTCTGTATCAAGCCCGCCGCCCCGATCGGCCACCAGACCGTGGCCGAGATCCGCGCCCGCATCCGGGCCGAGGTCTCGCCGCGCCACGTGCCGGCCCGGGTGCATCTGGTGGCTGACGTGCCGATGACGATCAATGGCAAAAGGGTCGAAGGTGCGGCCCGCACCGCCGCTGCCGGTGGCGTGGTCAAGAACCTCGGCTCGCTGCAGAATCCCGCCTGTCTGGCCGAATACGCCACCCTGCGCCGGGAGGAGGCGCTGTGAGGCACCTTTCCTGCGCCCCCGCGATCAGCGGCATCGGCGAGCTGACCCCGCAGCGCCGGACCGAAGGCGTGACCACGCTGGAACTGATCGCGCAAGTCGCCCGGCTGGCCGCGCGCGATGCCGGCATCGCCCCGCAAGAGATCGACGGGCTGCTCGTCGGCCCCCAGGTCGGCGAGACGCCGCAGCATGTGCCGGCGACGGTGGCCGAATATCTCGGCCTGAAGCCCACGATGGCCAATGTGGTCGACCTGGGCGGCGCCTCGGGGCCGGGGATGATCTGGCGCGCGGCGGCGGCGATCGAGGCGGGCATGTGCGAGACCGTGCTCTGCGTTCTCGCCAATCACCGCGACGACGCGGCCCCGCGCAGCCCGAACCGCAACCCGATCCGCGAATTCGACGTGCCCTTCGGCGCCTCGGGGGCGAACCTGTCCTACGCGCTGCTGATGCAGGCCCATATGGCGGCCCACGACACCCGCCCGGAGGATTACGCCGCCATCGCCGCCGCCGCGCGGGCCAATGCGCAACGGAACCCTGCGGCGATCTTTCACGGCAAGCCGGCCAGCGTGGCCGAGGTGCTGGCCTCGCCCCTGATCGCGGCGCCCCTGCATCTTTACGAGATCGTGATGCCGGTCGCCGGGGGCGAAGCCGTCATCGTGACCTCGGGCAAAAGGGCCGCGGCGGGACGGCACAAGCCCGTGCGCCTGCTGGGCGCGGGCGAGAAGGTCACCCACCGCGCCGTCAGCCAGGCGCCGTCGCTGACCTCGGGCCCGCTCAAACCCGCGATGGCGCGGGCGCTGGCGCAAGCCGGGATGCGGGCGCAGGACATGCGGCTTCTGTCCCTTTACGACTGCTACACGATCATGGTGGCCATCACGATCGAGGATGCGGGGCTCTGCGCGCCGGGTCAGTTCGGCGCCTTCCTGCGCGATGCGGGTCTGGGGCACGACGGGGCCTATCCGCTCAACACCCATGGCGGGCAGCTGGGCTTCGGCCAACCCGACCTTGCCGGCGGGATGACCCATGTGGTCGAGGCGGTGCGCCAGCTGCGCGGTGCGGCGACAGGGCGGCAGATCCCGCAGGCGACCTCGGCCCTGGTCACCGGCAATGGCGCCACGATGTCCGAGGCGGTGGCGCTGGTCCTGGGGGCGGAAGCATGAGCGATCTGGCAGAGTTGAAGGTCCCCGGCCCGACGATCACCGCCCTGACCCGGCCCTTCTGGGCGGCAGCGGCCGCGGGCCGGCTGCTGGTGCAGCGCTGCCCCGACTGCGGCGGCGCCAATCTTTACCCCCGTGCGATCTGCCCCGCCTGCTGGTCGGACCGGCTTGGCTGGGAAGAGGCCTCGGGCGCTGCGCGGCTCATCTCCTTCTCCATCGTCCACAAGCCCGGCCACCCCGGCTGGGCCCCCGCCGCGCCCTATGTCGTCGGATTGTGCCGCCTTGCCGAAGGCCCTACCATGCTCAGCAACATCCTGTGCAACGGCAGGGCCCCGGCTGTCGGCGCAAGTCTTGCCATGACGCCCACCAGGATCGGCGGCCAGATATTGCCCGCGTTTTGCATAGAGGAGGATTTGTGATGACCGAGACCAAGGATGGCTGGGCGGGAACGATCAAGGGGCGCCCCTCGGTCGGTCAGGCGGCCGAACGCAGCCGGACGACGCGGATGGAGGATATCATCGCCTTCACCGCGATGACCGGCGACCGCAACCCGGTGCATTACGACAAGGCCCTGGCCGAAAAGACCTCCTTCGGCAAGCTGATCGTGCAGGGCGGCGTCACCACCGGCATCCTGAACGCCGTGGTGGCCGAAGACCTGCCGGGGCCGGGGACGGTGTTTCTGGGCGTCGAATGGAAATTCGTCAAGGCCGTCGGCATCGACGAGACCATCACCGGCCGGGTGGAGGTGACCGAGGTGCGCGCCGACAAGCCGATCTGCAAGCTGCGCACCGAGGTGCGCGATGCCGCGGGCGATCTGTGCCTGACCGGCACCGCCACGACCTACACGATGCCGCTGACCGGCCTCTAGGATGGAAGAGGCCGCCGGACGCTGGTCCTTCCTCGCGCTGGCCTGCCTCGCGGTGGTTCTGTCGCTGACCACCTGGTTCTCGGCCACCGCCGTGATGCCCGAACTCGTCGCGCGCTGGCAGCTTGGTCACGCGGCGGCGGCCTGGCTGACCAATGGGGTGCAGGCGGGCTTCGTGACCGGGGCGCTGATCTCGAGCTATCTGGGCCTGCCCGACCGGATCGCGCCGCAAAGGCTGATGTCGGCCTCGGCCCTTCTGGCCGGAGCCGCGACCGGGCTTTTGCTGGTGGAGCCGGGCCTGGCCGCAGCAATCGGCCTGCGCATCCTGACCGGGCTGGGCCTTGCCGGGGTCTATCCGCCGTCGATCAAGCTGATGGCCACCTGGTTCCGCCGCGGGCGCGGGCTGGCGCTGGGCTGCCTGATCGCGGCCCTGACCCTCGGCTCGGCCCTGCCCTATCTGGTGCGCGGGATCGGCGGCAATCTCGACTGGCGGATGGTCCTGCTCGCCGCCTGCCTGATGAGCCTCGCCAGCGCCGCGATCTTCGGCCTTGTCCTGCGCGAGGGGCCCTTTCCCTTTGCCCGCGGCGCCAGGGTGGATGCGCGCCAGATCGGCGCCATCCTGCGCAACCGCCCGGTGATGGCCGCCAATTTCGGCTATTTCGGCCATATGTGGGAGCTTTACGCGATGTGGGGCTGGTTCCTCGCCTATCTGCGCGCGGCGGAGGCGGCGGGGGGGCCTTCCGGCAATGCGTATCTTCTGACCTTCCTCGTCGTCGCCTCCGGCGTTCCGGGCTGCATCTGCGGCGGGCTTCTGTCCGACCGGATCGGGCGCTGCCACACGACGGCGCTGATGATGGGGATTTCGGGGCTTTGCGCCCTTGGCATCGGCTTTGTCTTCACCGGGCCCTTCTGGCTTTTGTGCCTGATCGCCTGCCTCTGGGGCTTTACCGTCATCGCCGATTCCGCCCAGTTCTCGGCCGCGGTGACCGAGCTTGCCCCGCCCGAAACCGTAGGCTCGGCCCTGGCCTTCCAGATGGGGGTCGGCTTTGCGCTGACCATCGTGACGATCCAGCTGGTGCCCTTTCTGGGCGAGGCCTTCGGCTGGCGCTGGGTTTTCTTTCTTCTTGCTCCGGGGCCAGCAGTCGGCGTATTCGCCATGCTGGCATTGCGCAGAATGCCGCAGGCGCGTGCGATGGCGCATGGCCTGCGGTGAGGCCTAGGAATCCGGGGGAACAGCGATTGGCTCAGGTTGGGACGGAGGAAACCCGCAGCCGTGGTCGCCCGCGCTATGACATCGAAGACCAGCACAGCGCGGCCAGCTTCCTGACCTTTGCCAAGTCGATCCAGATCGACCGCAAGGATGCAAGCCCCCTGTGGATTCAGCTCAAGAACGCGATCGAGGAGGGCATCGTCTCCGGCGCCCTGGCCGAAAGCTCGCGCCTGCCCTCCGAACAGGCGATGTGCGAGATCTTCGACCTGTCGCGCCCGGTGATCCGCGCCGCCCTGCAGGGCCTGTCGACCGAGGGCCGCGTCATCAAGCAGCCGCGCAAGGGCATGTTCGTGGCCCCGCGCCTGCCGAGGGTCGATATCATGACCCTGCCGCTCGGGGTTTTCGACGACCTTCTGTCCAAGGGCTACAAGGTCTCGGTCAAGACCCATGCCTTCGGCCTGCATGACGCCAGCGAGGAAGAGCGCCGGGTCTTCCAGCTGCCGGACGGCTTTCAGGTGATTCGCATCCTGCGCACCTATTTCGCCAATGAAGTGCCCTTCACCCACACCCATATCTCGCTGCCCGCGCACCGCCTGCCGGGGTTCGAGAAGCTGGACATCGAGGGCAAGTCGATCTTCGGCACGATCCGCGAGCTTTACGGCCTGACCGTGTCGCGCGCCGACCGCCTGCTGAAGGCGGCCTCGCTGCCCGCCGATGCGGCGCAGAGGATGGGTCTTCCGGCGGGCAGTCCGATGATTTTCATCGAATCTTCTGCCTATGACCATGACGGCAATGCGCTGGAATATTACCGGGCCTATTACAATTCGGACATGGCGCCGATCCGGATTGCCACCGACCAGATCGGCCACTGACCCAGCCCCGACTTCCCCCGGTTTTCAAGGGCTTGCACCGTGCATGTGCAGCATTTATTTCTGCGCATAACCAGATTGACAGGTCGCGAATCTCTGCGTAATCTTTCTGGTAACAACTAGAAAAATCAGCCGACGTGACGCAGGTGTGACCCCCCTAAAAAGTGCAAGGCGCTTCAGGATGCGGGACGTGCGAAGGGAGGATATCAGATGGACTATCAGGCGGCTTTTCGCCTCGATGGGCTTTGCGCGGCCGTCACCGGGGCGGCCAGCGGCATCGGACGCGAGATCTGCGCGGCCTTCGCGGCGTCGGGGGCGGATCTGGTGATGATCGACCGCAGCGAAGCCGATCTTGCCGCCGCGGTCCAAGGGATCGCCGCGCGGGCCCCCGCCTGCAGGGTCCTGTCGCTGGTGGCCGATGTCACCGATCCCGCCGCCGTCACCGCCGCCGCCCAAAGGGCCGAGGCCGAGGCGGGGCCCGTCTCGATCCTGGTGAACTCGGCCGGGATCGCCCGCCTGCACGAGGCGCTGGAGACGACGGACGAGACCTGGCGCGCGGTGATGGCGGTCAATGTCGACGGGATGTTCTGGGCCAGCCGCGCCTTTGGCGCCGCGATGGTCGCCCGCGGCAAGGGGGCCATCGTCAACCTCGGCTCGATGTCGGGCACGATCATCAACCGCCCGCAACATGCCGCAAGCTACATGACCTCTAAGGGCGCGGTCCACATGATGACCAAGGCGCTCGCCGCCGAATGGGCCGCCCGGGGGGTCCGCGTCAACGCGCTCGCCCCCGGCTATGTCGCAACCGAGATGACGCTGAAGATGCGCGACCGTCCCGAGCTTTTCGACACCTGGCTCGACATGACCCCGATGGGGCGCTGCGGCACCCCGTCCGAGATCGCCACGGCGGCGCTCTTTCTCGCCTCGCCCGCGGCAAGCTATGTCACGGGTGCCATTCTTGCCGTCGATGGCGGTTATACGGTCTGGTGAAAGATATGAACAACAACAACGACATGACCGATCTGGACAAGCGCCGCCTCATCATCGCGCATTGCCTTGAGATGAACCGGACCGGGCTCAACCAGGGCACTTCGGGCAATATCTCGATGCGGCATGGCGAGGGCCTGCTGATCACGCCGACCTCGCTGCCCTATGAGGGGATGCAGCCCGAGGATATCGTCTATCTGCACAGGGATGGCACGGCGCAGGGGCGGCACGCGCCCTCCTCGGAATGGCGCTTTCACCGCGACATCATGCTGGCCCGGCCGGATGTGAACGGCATCGTCCATGCCCATCCGACCTATTGCACGATCCTGTCGATCATGAACCTCGAAATCCCGCCGATCCATTACATGATCGCGCTGGCGGGCGGGGCGAACATTCGGGTGGCGCCCTATGCGATCTTCGGGTCCGAAGAGCTGTCGCGCAACGCGGTCCAGGCACTGCAGGGGCGCGATGCTTGCCTGCTGGAACATCACGGGCTGATCGCGGTCGGCACCTCGCTGCCGCGCGCGATGTGGATGGCGATCGAGATCGAGACCCTGGCGCGCCAGTACCATGGCTGTCTGGCCATCGGCACGCCACGGCTGTTGAGCGAACAGCAGATCCAGGATGTGGCCGACAAGGTCGCGGGAAGTTACGGCCATCAGGGCTGAGGCCCGGTGGAGGAGTGCCGGGCCCCGGGGTCCGGCTGTCGACGGGGAGGCCGGGCCTGTAAATCCGGTGGTCAGGGAGGACCAAATGACGAAGATGAAACTTGCATCGATGACCGCAGTGATGGCGCTGGTGGCAGGCCTCGGCCCGTCCCTGGCGCAGGACAAGCCGCTGGCCGGCAAGACGGTGGGCGTGACCGTGATCGGCACCGACCACGACTGGGACCTGAAGGCCTATCAGGGCCAGGTGGACCAGCTAAAGGCGCTTGGCGCCGAGGTCATCGCGCTTGATGCCGGGCGCAACGACCAGACCCAGATCAGCCAGATCCAGACGCTGATCGCCCAGAAACCCGATGCGATCATCGAGCAGCTGGGCAACCTCGAAGTGCTGACCCCTTGGCTGCAGAAGATCAAGGACGCGGGCATCCCGCTCTTCACGGTCGACACGGCCACGCCGCTCGCGCTCAACAACACCACGTCCAACAATTACAACATCGGCGCCAACCTTGCGCTGCAGATGGTGCAGGACATGGGCGGCACCGGCAAGATCGTCATGTTCGACGGCTTCACCTCGGTGCCGGTCTGCAAGATCCGGATGGACCAGATCCGCTATGTCATCAAGGACTTCCCCAATGTCGAGATCGTCGAGCCGATCCTGCGCGACGTGATCCCGAACACCGTGCAGCAGGCCTATTCGGACATGACCGACATGCTGACCAAGTTCGGCCCGGAGTCGGGCCTCAAGGCGGTCGTGGCCTGCTGGGACGTGCCGATGGTCGGCGCCACCCAGGCGATCGAGGCGGCCGGCCGCAAGGGCGTGCTGACCTATGGCGTCGATGGCAGCCCGGATTTCGTCGAGATGGTCGCCAACAAGGATTCGGCCGCCGGCGCCGTCGCAGCCCAGCAGCCCTATGAGATCGGCAAGCAGGCGGCGCAGAACGTCGCGGATTACCTCGGCGGCAAGACGGTCCCCTCCTTCACCATGGTGCCCGCCGTCCTGATCACCAAGGCCAATGCCGCCGAGACCGCAAAAGACTTCATGCCGAAGCAGTGATTCCGGCCCCCGGCGTCGTTTTGGCCCAAGACTTGGGCCCGGCTATCGCCCCAAAATCAGCGGGGCCCCGGCAAACCCGCCGGGGCCTCTCTTCCCCAACGTCGGAGGACGCCATGCCACCCTTCGCAGTGGAAATGCGCAACATCACCAAGACCTTCGGGCCGGTCAAAGCCTTGACCAACACCGATCTTCTGGTCGAGGCGGGCACGATTCACGGCCTGGTCGGCCAGAACGGCGCCGGGAAATCGACCATCATCAAGGTGCTGGCCGGGATCTATCGCCGCAGTTCGGGCAGCGTCGCGGTCGATGGCCGGCCGATCGAGGGGATCACCCCCGCCGCCATCGAAGAGCGCGGTGTGCATTTCATCCACCAGGACCGCCTCCTCGTGCCCACCGCGACCGTGGCCGAGGCGATCTTCCTGCGCAACGAGCCGCGCTTCGGCCCCTTCGTCAGCTACCGCCGGATGAACCGCGAGGCCACAGAACTGCTCCGCGGCTATTTCGGGCTCGACCTTGACCCGCGAAGCCTGATCTCGGAGCTTTCGACCGCCCAGCAGAAGATCGTCCAGATCACCCGCGCCCTGGCCCGCAAGGCCCGCGTGCTGGTGCTGGACGAACCGACCGCGGCCCTGGTCGACAAGGAGGTCGACAGCCTCTTCGCCGTGCTGCGCCGCCTGAAGGCCGAGGGCATGGCGATCATCTTCATCTCGCATTACATGTCTGAAATCGCAGAGATCTGCGACCGGGTGACGGTGCTGCGCAATGGCGAGAACGTCGGCGTGGTCGATCCGCGCGCGGTGGGCATCGGCCGTATCGTCGAGATGATGACCAACCGCGACACCTCCGAAATGTATCCCCGCCGCGCCGTCACCCTCGGCCCCCCGGTGCTCGAGGTCGAGGGGCTGACCCTCGCCGGGCATTTCGAGGATGTGACCATGACCGTCCATGCCGGCGAGATCGTCGGCCTGACCGGCCTGCTCGGCTCGGGCGACAAGGAGGTTCTGAAGACGATCTTCGGCCAGCGCCGCGCCGATGCCGGCCGCATCCGGATCGACGGGCAGGAGATGCGCTTTCGTGCCCCGGTCCAGGCGGTCAGGCAGGGCATCGCGATGATCCCCGAGGACCGCCGCGCCCATGGCGTGGCCACCGGCCTGACGGTGGGCGAGAACATCGCCCTCGCTTCGCTGGACCGGATGTCGAAGGCGGGCTTCGTGCAGACCAAGGTTGAGGACCGGATCGTGGACGAGATGATCGCCGAGCTGGGCATCAAGACCCCCTCGCGCGACACGCTGGTGCGCAACCTGTCGGGCGGCAACCAGCAGAAGGTCGTCGTGGCCAAATGGCTGTCGCGCAACAGCCGCGTCTACCTTCTGGACGAGCCGACCGTGGCCGTCGACGTGGGCGCCAAGATCGAGATCTATGCCCTGATGAACCGGCTGGCCGCCGAGGGCAAGGCGCAGGTCTTCGTCTCCTCCGACCTCGAGGAGATCGTCGAGATGTGCGACCGGGTCCTCGTCATCCACCGCGGCAGGATCATCGGCACCTATCGTCGGGGCGAGATCGATTCCGAACAGCTGCTGGCGGCCGCTTCGGGGGCCGACCCCCATGCCGAAAGGAAGACCGCATGACCACGATGCCTCTGACAGCCACCGCCCCGCGCGGTCAGGGTCTGCGCGATGCGACCTCGCTTCTGATCCGGCTTGGCGCCTTTGCCGGCTTTGCCTGCATCCTGATCTATTTCGCAGCCACCGCGCGCGGCTTCATGACGCCGTTCAACGTGATGCTGGTGGTCGAGCAATCGGCGATCCTTGCGGTCATGGCCTATGCGATGACCGTGGTCTTCATCGGCACCGGGACCGATGTGCAGAAGGGCGGGATCGATCTGTCCATCGCGGCCAATGCCGGGCTTTGCGCCGCTGTCTATGCCGTCACCCTGCGCGCAGGCTACGGCGATCTGGTCGCGGTCCCGGCGGCGCTGGGCACCGGGCTGGGGGTCGGCTTTGTCAACGGGCTCGCGGTCGTCCAACTGCGCATCATGCCGCTTCTCGCCACGCTGGCGGTGATGAACATCGCCGCCGGGCTGGAGCTGGCCGTGACCGAGAACACCGTGGTCAGCGCGACCTCGCCGGTGCTGACGCTGCTCAATTCCGCCAGTTTCCTTGGCATCAGCGCGCTGGCCTGGTGCCTGATCCTCGCCTCGGTCGCCATGATGCTGGTGATCCACCGCAGCCGGCTGGGCCTCAGGCTTTACGCCGTGGGCGGCCATGCCGAGGCGGCGCGGGCCGCGGGGATCAATGTCGGGCGCTTTGTCTGGGGCAGCTATGTCTTTTCCGGCTTTGCGGCGGGGGTGGCCGCGATCCTGATCGTCTCGCGGCTGTCGGCCTCGACCCCGGGCACCGGGCTTTTGCTGCTGCCGATCCTTGCCGCTTCGCTTCTGGGCACGGTGTTTTCCCGCCGCTTCGTGCCGACCATCGGGGGCACCCTGCTGGCCGCGCTTTTCATCGGCTTTCTGGCCAATGGCTTCCAGCTGCTGGGCGTCTCTTCCTACTGGGTCAACGGGGTGCAGGGCGTGCTGATCCTGACGGTCGTGGCCCTGACATCCTTTGCCAAGAAAATCTGAAAGGGAGCGGTCCGATGTCGTCCAAAACCATGGCCGCGGTTCCGCGTCGGGGAGGAGCCTCCCTGTCGGACTATGCGGTCTATATTGCCTTCGCGGGGCTTCTGGTCTTCTTCGCGGTCGCGGCCAAGGGCTTTCTTGCGCCCGAGAACCTGTTCAACCTCGTGTCGAACAAGGTCGTGCTGCTGGCGATTGTCGCCCTTGGCATGACCATCGTGATTGCCGCCGGGGGCATCGACCTGTCGGTCGGGGTGGCGATCGACCTCTCCTCGATGGCCTTCATCATGCTGATCCAGGGCGGGCATTCCGGCCTTGTCGCGGTGCTGGGCGGGGTGCTGACAGCGGCGGGGGTCGGGCTGGTCAATGCCATCCTGATCAACAAGCTGAAGATCGACCCCTTTCTCGCGACGCTGGGCGTGCTTTTCATCGGCAAGTCGGCGCAGCAGCTGGCCACCCAGGGCGGCACGCCGATTTACCTCACCCGGGCGGAATATGCCGCCCCCTTCGATGCCATCACCCGCACGGCCCTGTTCGGCATACCGACGCCGATCATCGTGATGCTGATCTGTGCCGGGGCGGTCTATCTGGCGCTGCACCGGTCGGTCTTCGGCCGCTATGTCGCGGCGCTCGGTGCCACGCCGGGGGTGGCCTGGTATTCGGGCGTGCGGGTGCCGGTGCAGCTGTCGGCGGTCTTTGTCGCCTGCGCGGCGCTGTGCGGGGTCACCGGCATCCTCCTCTCCTCTACCGTGCGGTCCTATGTGCCTCTGGCGGGGGATGCCTTCCTCTTGGATGCCATCGGCGCCACCTTCATCGGCACCGCGATCAGCGCCGAGCGGCGGCCCTCGGTGATCGGCAGCCTGCTGGGGGTCCTGTTGCTGGCGGTGATGCGCAACGGGCTTCTTCTGATGGGCTGGAATTTCTTCTGGCAGCAGGTCGGGATCGGGGTGCTGGTCTTCCTCGTGCTCGCCCTCAGCTTCGGTTTGCGCAAGCACGCGGAATAGGACAGGAACATGACAGGTTTTGACGTAAGCGCGATCGGCTTTGCCGTTCTGGACATCCTCGGCCGCCCGGTCACGCGAATCCCCGAAGGCGGGCGCGCCGATTATATCGAGGAGATCCGGATGACCGTGGCCGGCACGGCGGCGGCGACGGCGGTCGATTGTGCGATCCTGGGGCTGCGCACCCAGATGGTCACCACGGTGGGCGCCGATGACATGGGCGATTTCCTGATCGCCAAGATGCAGAAATTCGGCGTCGATTGCGGCATGGTGGAACGGGATGCGACGGTGCAGACCTCTTCCACCATCCTGCCGGTCCGCCCGAATGGCGAGCGGCCCGCGCTGCATGTGCCGGGCACCGCCGCCACCTTCCGGATCCCCGAGGGCAAGCTGGACGCGGCCCTCGATGCCAGGGTGATCCATGTCGGCGGCACCGGCCTTCTGAAAGCCTTCGACGGCGCGCCGACCGTCGCCACCCTGAAACGCGCCAAGGAGCTTGGGCGCATCACCACCTTCGACCTGATCCAGGCCACGCCCGAGACCTTCGCCCTCGTCAAACCCTGCCTGGCCTATATCGACTATTTCGTCCCCTCTATCGAAGAAGCGGGTGAGATGGCGGGCAGCCAGGACCCCGCCACCACCGCCCGGTTCTTCAAGGACCTCGGCGTCAGGAACGCGGTGCTGACGATGGGCGGCGACGGGGTCTATGTCTCGCCCGAGCAGGGCGCGGATTTCACCCTGCCCGCCCATGATATCCAGGTCGTCGACACCACCGGCTGCGGCGACAGTTTCACCGCCGGGGTGATCGTGGGGCTTCTCAAGGGCTGGGACCTGCGCCAGACCTGCCGCTTTGCCGGGGCCGTCGCGGCGCAGGTCGCGATGGGGCTGGGATCGGACGGCAAGCTCACCTCCTTCGATGCGACCTTGGAAGCCATGAACACCCTGCCCCTGCGCAGCTGATCTGAAAGGATGTTGACCATGACCAAGACAGCCGCCGTCACCGGCGCCGCACGCGGCATCGGCCGCGCCCTGGCCCTCGGCCTTGCCGAGGCGGGGCATGACGTGGCGATCATCGACCTGCCGTCCCAGGCCGCAGGCCTCGCCGAAACCCGCGCCGCGATCGAGGCGATGGGGCGCAAGGCCCATGTCGCGTTGATGAACGTGGCCGACAAGGCCGATGTCACCCGCGCCTTTGCCGAGATCGAGGGGGCCGCCGGCGCCATCGACGTGCTGGTCAACAATGCAGGCATCCTCAAACCCTCGACGCTGGAGGATCTTTCGGCCGAGGATTGGGATGCCCATATGGATGTGAACGCGCGCGGCGTGCTGTTCTGCTGTCAGGCCGTGCTGCCGGGGATGCGGGCGCGCAAGGCGGGGCGGATCATCAACATCGCCTCGATCGCCGGGCGGCAGGGGGTGGCCACCCAAGGCCATTACGCCGCGACCAAGGCCGCCGTGATCACCCTGACGCGCGTTCTGGCCCAGGAGGTCGGCGCCGATGGCATCACCGTCAACGCGATCTGCCCCGGCATCATCCTGACCGAGATGGGCAAGAACAACCTCGGGTCAGAAGCCGCGATCCGGCATTGGGCCGAGGTCGCGGCCCTCAAACGCCTCGGCGCGCCCGAGGATATCGTGGGGCCGGTCCTGTTCTTCGCCTCGCCGCAATCGGCCTTCGTGACCGGCCAGGCGCTCAACGTCTGCGGCGGCATCTACTTTCACTGACACGCCCCCGGGGCGCGGCCCGGTGGTCCGGCGGGCCAGGGGGGCAGGTCAGGGGTGCAGGTCGAAGAACTTCAGGATTTCGGTCGGGGCAGAGATATCCTCGGTCAGCCCGCTCTTGCCCCTGACGCCGCCCGGCCAGCCATGCACCCCGCCCGCGATGGTGAAAAGCCGCACCTGGGAAAGGCCCGCGGCATCCACATAGTCATCCTCGGTGACCGACATGCCATCTGCCGCCGGATCGATGACCCGGGTTTGCTTCTGCAACGGCCCCTCGGCGGCCACGAAGGCGCGGATCAGGTCCGGCACGGCGGTGAAGGGCGCTTGGCTGCGCACACGGCCATAGCCGCCGTCATAGGGGACAACCTCATCCGCGAGGCCGTGGATGTGCAGAAGCGGCACCGCCGCCGCCGGCGTTTCCGCCAGATCGAGCGGCCCCGACACCCCGGCAACCGCCTTGACCTTGCCCGCGCGCCGCGCGGCATAGGTCTCTGCCATCATCGAACCGTTGGACATGCCCGCAAGGTAAACCCTTTTCGGGTCAAGGGAAAACCGTGACGTGGCATCGGCGATCACCGCATCCAGAAAGGCCATGTCGTCGACCTTCTGGGCAACCGCATAGCCGCAGCAATAGGTGGCATTCCAGGTCAAGCGGTTGTTCTCTCCCGATCCTGCGGGGTAAAGGACGGTATAGCCCTCGGCCAGCGCGGGGGCCGAGAGATTGGCGTTCTTCCTGAAGGCGTCGGGGTTCTCCCCGGCGCCGTGCAGGGCCAGGATCATGGCCCCGCTGGCCTGCGCCGGCAGGTCGGCCACATAGGACCGATCGCCAAGGGCGACGGTTCTGGTTTCCGCAGAGGCTGCCCCGGCGAGGGCTGCAAAGGCAAAGGTCATCAAGAGGCGCTTCATCGGGCCAACCCTGTTGCTTGGTGCCGACCGGTCCGGAGAGGCCCGGGCAGGTCCTTCGTCATCGCAAGGCAGGGCCGCGGCCCCGCCCCGCCACCCTCCGTTCAGGACAGCGCGCCGGAGAGCAGCCCGTCCTCGGTCACCGTCAGATAATCCGGCGCAAAGCTTTCAAAACCGCCGTCCAGCGCAAGCCGCCTCTCCAGCCCCTCGCAGAAGGCCTCCGGGTCATACATGTTGAACTGGCGCAGCATCGTCGGCGCAATGTTCCACCATTCCAGCGCAACCAGACGCGCACAGATCTCTTCCGGAAAGCGGTATTTGATCAGCCGCGCCGGGTTGCCGCCATAGACGGCATAGGGCGGGATGTCCGACACGACATTCGCGCCGCCCGCCACCACCGCGCCATTGCCGATCGTCGTGCCGGCAAGGATCGTGCAATGCGCGCCGATCCACACATCGTTGCCGATGGTGACATTGCCATAGCTCTTGTCGAAGCTTTCGCGCGGCCCGGTGTAGACGAGGTCCGGATCAATGTTTCTGGCATTGTGGTAGCCGTCATAGATGTAAGAGCTGGTCGTGACCGCGTGCATCGGGTGGTGCCCGTCCAGGATCCGCAGGCCCGTGGCGATGCTGCAATAGCGCCCGACATCCATCTTGACGAGGGAGGGATTGCTTTCCACCACATAGGAAAAGGAGCCGAGGTTGATCAGCATGCCCGGGCTGTGCCGGGTCATCGCCTCCACCCGTGCGCCCGAGCGGGCCTTGAGGACGACATCAGGCTTGATCCTGATCCGGCGTCCCTTCCCGAATTGCCCGATTTTCATGTCGTCGAGGAATGAGGCCTCTTCCGCACCGATCTTCACACCCAGCATTACCGCACTGTTCCCTTGATATCGACATCTTGCACGCCGTCGAAACGCCCGTAATGCCTTGAGGTATCAACATAGTTGTGATCGCGCGATCCGCAACCCTCGGATTAGTATGATTGCGCCTCCGCAGCTTTTGAGCGATTGCATTCGGCGGCTTGCCAAGAAGGATCGCCCATCCGCAGGCCAGTCCGCGGATATCCTGCGCCTCTCCCTGCGGGAGCGAGCGCAAGCACAACCCCTGAGGGATCATACGGTTCCGAGTTGGAGCAGGAAAACTCAGGGATCCTGCCGTTTGGACCCAGGGTCAGGCCAAGCCCGCAGCGCAAAGGACCCGCAGGTCAGGACGCCGCCCCTTCCACCACCGGGATTTCGCGCTGCAGCACAGCGGCGAAGAAGCCATCGGTGCCGTGGCGGGCGGGGGTCAGCGACAGGTAATCCCCCTCCGCCGCCCCTGCGAGCGTCGGGGCCGCCAGTGGCAGCGGCAGGACGTGAAAGGCCGGATTTGCCCGCAGAAAAGCCGCGACCTGTGCCTCGTTCTCTTCCGGCAGCATCGAGCAGGTGGCATAGACGAGCCGCCCACCGGGCTTCACGAGGCGGGCGGCGCTGGCGAGGATGCGGGCCTGCAGCGCGATGAGCGCGGCCAGACCATCCTCCGCCGGGGCGCGCCAGCGCGCATCGGGATTGCGCCGCCAGGTGCCCGTGCCGCTGCAGGGCGCATCGACGAGGACGCGGTCGTAACCGCCCTTGTGGCGCTTGACCCAGCGGTCGGTCTCGCTGGACAGAAGCCGGGTTTCGACATTGTGCAGACCGGCCTGGCGCAGGCGCTCGGCACAGCGTTTCAGCCGGGCCTCGTTGATGTCGCAGGCCGCGACATGGCCCTTGTTCTGCATCTGGGCGGCGATGGCCAGGGTCTTGCCGCCCGCTCCGGCGCAGAAATCCACCACGCGGTCCTTCGGCCTTGCATCGACCAGCAGCGCCACCAACTGCGAGCCTTCGTCCTGGATCTCGATCTCGCCCGTCTTGAGCCCCCCCAGCCGCGCCAGAGAGACCCGCTCCGGAATGCGAAGGCCGAGGGGAGAAAGCGGCGTCACCTGCGCCGCAAGGCCCTGAGCTTTCAGCCCGCGCAGCGCCGCCTCGCGCGTGGTCTTGACCGGGTTGACCCGCAGATCCAGGGGCGGCGGCGCAAGGGTCGCGTCCATCTCGGCCGCGAAGGCCGCGCCAAAGCGGCGCTGCAGCGGGGCAAGCGCCCAGGGCGGGCATTCGAAGCGCACCGTGTCGGGCATGTCGGGATGCAGCAGCGGGGCGCCGCGCAGGCGGGTCAGCAGCGCCTGTTCCGTCGCGGTCAGGGCGGCGGGGCCGGACCGCGCGCCGTCGAAAAGCCCGGCGATCTCTGCGGGCGTTCTGCCCTCGGCCAGGGCCAGCCAGACCAGCAGCCGGGCGCGCGGGCTGTCGCCCTGCCCCTCCCGCTCCAGCCACCAGCCCAGCCGGGCGCGGTGCCGCAGCAGCGCGTAAACCAGTTCCAGCATCAGCCCGCGCTCGCGCTCGTCGATGTCGCGGCGGGCGCGGAAGAAGGCCGATGTCACGGCATCCGCCGGGCGCGCGGCGCTTTCGACGTCAGAGAGAAGGTCGAGGGTGGATGGCAGGCTCAGGGCGGAGGGCACGGTCAGAGGTCAGGCTCACAGGGTTGAGGGGCGGGCATCCGGGGGCTGACAGCAGCGCATGGCCCTGCCCCCGATGCCTTGCGGCACGCGAGGCGGTTTAGCCGGAAGATCGGGTTTTGGAAACCGTCATTCACCACCGCCCTGCCCCGCGCCCCGGCCCGCTGGCCGGCAAATCATCGCCCCCCTCGCGAACCAAAACCCGTCTCGCGCGTTAGCAGGGGTACAACACGAGGGTTCCATGCGAAACATAGTCTTCTGCGGCCTCATCTTCCTGTCCAGCCCCGCTTTCGCCCTGACCCCGGAAGAGATCGAGACCGCCCAGTTCGACGGTCAGGATCTGCCCGACGGCCAATCCGGCCTCAGCGTCAAGCTGCAGGTCCTTCTGGACCGCGCCGGCATTTCCCCCGGCGTGGTGGACGGCTTCAAGGGCGGGATGAGCGAAAGCGCCCTGCGCGGGTTCGAAGAGCAGCAGGGCCTTGCGGTCGATGGCATCCTCGATGCAGAGGTCTGGTCGGCCCTTGGCGGGACCCAGGCGCTGCCGGTCCTGATGCCCTATCTGATCACCCCCGAAGACGTCACCGACCTGACCGAAGCGATCCCCGACAACGTGGCCGAGAAGGCCAAGCTCGCAAGGCTTGGCTATCTGCGCGTCAGCGAGCGTCTGGCCGAGCGTTTCCACATGGACGAGGATTTCCTCAAAGCCCTGAACCCCGACGCCACCTTTGCCGCGGGCGAGGAGATCACAGTCGCCGACACCGGCACCCCGCTGGCGGGCGAGGTGACCCGGATCGAGATCCGCAAGACCGACCGCCGCGCCGTGGCCTTTGACGCCGCAGGGCGGATGCTGGCCAATTACCCGGTCTCGATCGGCTCCACCGCGACACCCTCGCCCGAAGGCACGGTGGAGGTGGTCGCCGTCGCGATGGACCCGACCTACAGCTATCTGCCCGACACCAATTTCGTCGCCGATGGCGTGACCGAGGGCCTGATCCTGCCGCCCGGCCCGAATGGCCCGGTGGGGTCGGTCTGGATCGACCTGTCCAAGCCGACCTATGGCCTGCACGGCACCGACACGCCGGCGGCGCTGTTCCAATCGGTCAGCCACGGCTGCGTGCGCTTCACCAATTGGGACGTGACGGAACTGGCCCATCTGGTCAAGCCGGGCACGACGGTGGAATTTCTGCAATGATCCGGCGGCTGGCCCTGATGGTGGCGGTCCTGGCCGCCACCCTGCCCGCAGGCGCGAAGGAGACCGCACCCCGGACCAGCCTGCGCCCCCTGCCCCGCCCGGAGGCGCCGCTTGTGCCGCCCGTCAATAACCCTGCCCCTGACCCCGCTCCCGCTCCCGCTCCCGCTCCCGCTCCCGCTCCCGAACCGGTCGCGCCACAGCCTGACCCCGGCAAGACCGACGCTGCGGCTGCCCCCACGAAAGGGAAAAGAGACCTCCTCCGCCTCGACGAGGCGGAAAATGCCGCCTGCCTCGCCGACCTGCACGGCATGTCGGTGGTCTTCGCAGAGATCGCGCCGATCCTTCCCGCGGATGACCCCGACTGCGGCATCCTCCAGCCCCTGAAGGTCAGCCGGATCGCGCCGAGCATCGACGTGACCCCGCCCGCCGTGATGCGCTGCCCGACGGCGCGCGCCCTGGCCGGATGGGTGAAGGATTTCGTCCAGCCCGCCGCCACCCGCCTGGCCGGGCGCGGCGCTCTGACCGAGATCAGGAACGGCTCGGACTACATCTGCCGCAAGCGCAACAGCGCGACCGAAGGCGATGTGTCCGAACACGCCTTCGGCAATGCCTTCGACGTGATGGGCTTCGGCTTTGCCAAGGGCCCGGCCCTGATCATCGGCCCCGACATCGTGCAGGAAGCCATGGATCAGGCCTTCGTCGATGCCGTCCGGGCGGCGGCCTGCCTCGACTTCACGACCGTCCTCGGGCCGGGATCGAACGCGGAACATGCCAACCACCTGCATCTGGACATCATGGCGCGGACCAATGGCTACCGCCTGTGTGAGTTGCAGGGCACGCTGAAATAGCTTGCGCCTCGCCGCCTCTGGCAGGACGGAGGCAAGGCAGCCGGCCCTCCCTTTTCAGCGCGGCGCTGGGCTGGTGGAGAAACTCCCGGGCCAGCGGAACCCCGGGGCGCGGTCGCGCATGGCGATCCTGACCACTAAGAACTGTCTCTTCGCCTGTACGGCAAGCCCCGCCAACCGCAGGCCGTAGCTGGCCGGAAGTCTCGCGACATGGCCTAGGCCGGCGCCCGAGCGGAAAATTTCCGCCCTTGGCCCTGCCTTTGTGCGCGCGAAGTGTAACCTTTTCGCCTTTCCGACGAACTGCTCCCATGGGTGCCCTTTCCTGCGCATCCGGCTGGAGGAAAGACGACATGACCTTGCCCGCCTTGCTGTTCTCTGACCGTGCGGCGGTTTCCGCTTCGGCGGGCTCGGCGCTGTCGCTCCTCCTGCGGGGCGCCTTCGCGTCGGTCCTGCTGCCGTTCTTCTTCCATTCCTTCCTGACCAAGGTGGACGGGTTCAGCCTGACCATCGGCGCCTATGCCCAGATCGTCCCGCAACAGATCGCGGCGCTGGGCTATGACAGCTCGGCCCTGTCCTGGCCCTGGCATCTGCTGGTTCTGGCCGGAACGCTGGCCGAACTGGTCCTGCCTTGGGCTGTGGTGACGGGTCTTGCCACAAGGGTCGCGGCCCTGGCGATGATCGGGTTCGTCGCGGTGATGAGCCTGACCGACATCTATGGCCACGGCGTCGACGCCCAGACCATCGGCGCCCTGTTCGATGGCGATCCCTATGCCGTGATCGCCGATCAGCGGCTGCTTTGGGTGACGATCCTTGCCGCGCTGGCGGTCACCGGGGGTGGAGCGGTCTCCTTGGATGCGGCGGTGTCGCGGGGATTGCGGCGGTGGTCCGATGCGTGAGCCTTTCAGCTCCTGTGCCGCGCCGGGTTCCCTGTCGCACAAGGCCAGCGCCGCGCGCGCGGGCCTTGCAGCCGCTGCCCCCGCCACCCGCAAAGGCCGGAGGCTGGCATGGACCTGATATTTGGCTATCTCGCGGGGCTGCTGACGCTGATCAACCCTTGCGTCCTGCCGATCCTGCCCATCGTGCTCAGCTCCAGCCTGCGGGCCGACCGCCGTGCGCCGGTGCTGCTGGCCTTGGGGATGAGCGCCAGCTTCGTCGTGCTGGGGCTGGGGGTTGCGACACTCGGCCCGGCCCTTGGCCTTGGGGAGGAAGTCGTCGCACAGGTGGCCGCCCTCATGATGATGGCCTTCGGGCTGGCGATGCTGATCCCCTCCTTGGGCGGGACCTTCGCGACGGCGACGGCGGGGTTCTCGGCCCGCGCCGATGCGGGCATCGCGGCCAGCGCCGGGGCCGGTCTTCCGGGCCAGTTTCTGGGCGGTGCGCTGCTCGGCGCGGTCTGGAGCCCCTGCATCGGCCCGACGCTGGGTGCGGCGATCGGTCTGGCCGCGCAGGGGCAAAGCCTCGGCCGGGCCGGTGCGGTGATGCTGGCCTTTGCGCTGGGTGTCTCGACCCTGATCCTCGCCATCGCCTATGGCGCCCGCCTGGCCCTGCCGCGCAACAGGGCGGCGCTCCGGCGCGTCTCCGAAGCGGCCAAGCCGGTCATGGGCGCGGCCTTCCTGCTGGTCGGCGCCTTCTTGTTCTTCCACCTCAACCGCCCGATCGAGGCCTGGCTCCTTTCCATCATGCCGGGCTGGCTGGTCGATCTTTCTGTCACCCTCTGAAAGGATATCCGATGCAACGACGCCGTTTTCTCAGCCTCGCCGGTGCGGGCTTTGCCCTGCCGATGCTCTTCGGCCCGGCGCAGGCCGCCGAGCGGACCTTCTATGCCCCCGGTCTGGCCGAGAAGGCGATGGCGGATGGCAAGGTCATCCTGCTCGACTTCTGGACCAACTGGTGTTCGACCTGCGCGGCGCAGGACCGCGTGATGACTGGGTTTCGCGCGGGGAACCCGGCCTATGACAAGGCGATCACCTTCATCACGGTGGATTGGGATGTCTATGCCGAGGGCGATCTGTCGAGGGCGTTGCAGATCCCGCGCCGCTCCACCCTCGTGGCGCTGAAAGGCAAGGCCGAGCTTGGCCGCCTGGTCGCCGCAACCGGGCCTGCCGACATCAAAGCCCTGCTGGACAAGGCCCTCGCCGCCGCCTGAGCCACAGAAATTCACCGGTCGCCCGTAACCTTTTTCCCTGTCCAGCGAACCTTTCCCTACAGGCCCGACAAAGCCTGTTCCCGCGCGGCGCCCTGCCCCGCCGACCCCACAACAGGAGGATTTCCATGACCAGACCGATGCTGACCACCGCGTTCATGTCCGCCCTCGTCACCGCTGCCGGCGGGCTTTCCACGGCCCATGCCGACACCGCCATGAAGATGATGACGGAAGACGAGATGATGAAGGCGCAGGAAATGACCATGGCACAGGTCAAGACCGGCAAGTTCGAACAGTGCTTCGGCGTGGCGCTGAAGGGCCAGAACGATTGCAAGGCGGGGGCCGGCACGACCTGCGCCGGTACCAGCCATGTCGATTATCAGGGCGACGCGTTCAAGCTGGTCCCCGCCGGCACCTGCGTGACCATCGACACGCCGAACGGCAAGGGCTCGCTGACCGCCAAGATGTAAGACCCTTTGGGCGGCGGTGCCCCTGCCGCCCACAGCCCCTCCCTGCGAAAGGCGCGACCATGGATGGCACGGCCCCGTTCGAACGACCAATGCCGGTGCCGCCCCGGGCTGGCGTTGGCCTGAAGGCGCAGCATTGTCAGACGATCCTGCAAAGCCGCCCCGACATCGGCTTCTTCGAGGTGCATGCCGAGAATTACATGGGGGCCGGCGGGCCGCCGCATGCCTGGCTGACCGCGATCCGGCGGGATTATCCCCTGTCGCTGCATGGCGTGGGCCTGTCCATCGGCGCGGCCCGCGATCTGGACAAGGACCATTTGCACCGCTTGCGCGACCTCGTCCACCGCTATCAGCCGGGACTCTTTTCCGAACATCTGGCCTGGTCCAGCCACGAGGCGGGGTTTCTCAACGACCTGCTGCCGCTCCCCTACACGGACGAGACCCTGATCCGGGTCTGCGCCCACATCGATCAGGTCCAGACCACGCTGGGCCGCCGGATGCTGCTGGAAAACCCGACGACCTACCTGGCTTTCGCCGAAAGCAGCTGGAGCGAGATCGACTTCATCGCCGAAGTCGCCCGCCGCACCGATTGTGGCCTGCTTCTGGATGTGAACAACGTCCATATCTCGGCCGTCAACCAGCAATGGGACCCTTTCGATTACATCAGCCGCTATCCCCTGGCGCGGGTCGGCGAGATCCATCTGGCGGGCTTTGCGCCCGAGGCGGATGACCTGGGCCGGCCCTTGCTGATCGATACCCACGACCGCCCCGTCGATGCCGAGGTCTGGGCGCTTTACGCCCATGCGCTGCGGCTGACCGGGCCAAGGCCCACGCTGATCGAATGGGACGCCGATGTGCCCGACTGGCCGGAGCTTTTCGCCGAGGTGCAGCGGGCCGAGGCTCTGATGGCCGAGGTGCGGCACCATGCGGCTGGCTGACCGCCAGCATGACTTCGGTCTGGCCCTGCTGGATGCCGGACGGCCGGCGCCCGAAGGCCTGGTCGGGCCGGATGGCCAGCCAAGCCCGCGCCGTTTCGACGTCTACCGCAACAATGTGGTGGCCGGGCTGATTGCCGCCCTGGGCGAGGCCTATCCGGTGGTGCTGCGCCTCGTCGGCCTCGCGTTCTTCCGCGCCATGGCCGCGGCCTATGTCACGAAGCACCCGCCGCAATCGCCGATCCTCTTGGCCTATGGTGCCGGTTTTCCCCGCTTTCTGGCCAGCTTCCCCCCGGTCAAGTCCTTGCCCTACCTGCCCGACGTGGCCCGGATCGAACGCGCCTGGGTCGAAGCCTATCACGCGCCCGACCAGACCCCGGCCGAGGTCACACCGCTCCTGACGCTGCCTCCCGCCGTGCTGGGTGCGGTGCGGGTCAGCCTGCACCCCTCGCTGCGGTTGATCGCATCGCGCTTTGCCGCCCTGACCATCTGGCAAAGCCATCAGCCCGGCCAAACCCCCGCCCCGGTCGAACTGGCGAGCGCGGAAGCCGCCCTGATCCTGCGCCCGCTCCAGTCGGTTCTGGTGCAAAGACTCACCCTCGGCGGCCTTGCCTTCTTCGCTTCGCTGCAAGAGGGCGGCACGATCATGCAGGCCGCAGCCAGGGGCATTGCCGAGGACCCTTCCTTCGATTTCGCGGCCAATCTTTCGACGCTCTTGCTTTCCGGCGCCGTGGTGGGCTGGCAGGGCCCGGCGCAGGCGGGCGCGGGGCCATGACGCGGCCCCATCTGACCCTCGTGTCCAGCCCTGCGCCGCGCCGCGATGATCCGGCGCTGCGCGAGGTCGATTGGTCGATCCTGATGGCGCGGGCACAGGACGGCAATGCTGCCGCCTATGCCCGGCTTCTGACCGAGATCACCCCCTACCTGCGGGCACTGGCCTCCAAACGGCAACGCGAGGCCTGCGATATCGAGGATGCCGTGCAGGACATCCTTCTGACCGTCCACGCCATCCGGGCGACCTATGACCCGGCGCGACCCTTCGGCCCCTGGCTGGTGGCCATCGCCAACCGCCGCCTGATCGACCGGATCCGGCGGCAATCGCGCCACCGGATGATGGAAACGCCCTTGATGCCCGAACACGAGACAGCTTCCAACGCCGTGGCCGCACGCGAGGAGACCGCCGATCACGCCCGCCTCGCCGCCGCGATCGATGCCTTGCCCGAAGGTCAGAAACAGGCCATCCGCCTGTTGAAACTGAACGAGCTTTCCCTGAACGAAGCCTCCGCCGCCAGCGGGCTGTCGATTGCGGCGCTGAAGGTTTCCACCCATCGCGCGATTGCGCGGCTGCGCCACGCCTTCACGTCAGGTGCCAGAAAATGACCAGGACCCCCGACCTGATTGCCACCCTTGCCGCCCATCCCCAACCGGTGCGCCGGCTTGCCCCCCCGCTTCTGCGCAGCCTCGGCTGGCTTTCGCTCGCAGGGCTGGTTCTGCTCGTGCTGGCGGTCAGCCATCCACTGCGCCCGGATCTCGGTGCGCAGATGCAGGACCCGGCCTTTCAGCTGCGCCTTCTTGCCAGTGCCGCCACCGGCGTGCTGGCGGCGATCGGAGCCTTCGCCCTGAGCATCCCGGGAAGGTCGCGGCTGTGGCTGCTGCTGCCGGTTCCGACGGCTGCGATCTGGGTCACCCATATCGGCTACCAATGCCTCACCCATTGGGTGGCCATCGGCCCGGCGGGCATGAGCGCGGGCGAGACGGCCGACTGTTTTGCCACATTGGTCATCATCAGCCTGCCGCTCGGCCTGACCGCGCATCTGATGCTGCGCCACGCCCGGCATTTCGAGACGACGGGCGTGGCCTTCCTCGCAAGCCTGGCGGTGTCCGGCATCACGGCCTTTGCCATGACGCTGTTTCACGCCCTCGATGCCTCGGCCCTGATCCTCGTCTTCAATCTGGTGACGACCGCCGCCTTCATCGGCGCCGGACTGGCGTTTGGCGCGGCGGTCCGCCGCTAGGCAGGGGTGATCCGCGAGCCCGGAAGGACGGCGGTCAGGAAAGACCAAAGGGCATAGTGGATTGCGCAACTGCCGCGGAAGATTAAACGGCTCCGCCGCCCCCCCTGCCCGAGCCGCGCGGCGAGGTTGCATCGGGACAGGCGTGCCACCTTCGTCAAAAGCTTGCGCCGCTGATGTCGCCGCCCAGGGCATGGCGGCCACCGATCACGAACTGTTCGGCACTCATGGCGACATGTTTGGCCGCGGCACGAACGTCACGCTCGCGCCTTTCGAAGGGCTGGCTCTCGGCAAGGGCCCGGGCCCCGATCAGATCGTTCACCTTCAGCACGACCGCCACCGCGACCTCCGCCGCGTGGGAACAGGCCAGCCGGTAGTCGATGCGGGCGGCAATGAGATCAGCCCCCCCGCTTTCGACCGATGCACAGAGGGCCGACATCGCCGACCGCATATAGGCGGCAGCGGCATGGATTTGCGCAATGCACCGCCCGACCTCGGCCTGAACCAGCTCTCGCTCTGCCAAAGGCAGGGTGATGCCAAGGCGACGGTGACCGCCACTGACCGACACCAGCGCAGCGATGGCACCCCTTGCGATCCCCAAAGGCACCGTGGCCACCGTCCAGACAAAGGCGGAACGGCCCGGAAGACGATAGACGATCCCCGGCTGCGTCGGCGCCGGCTGCAAGTCGCAGACGAAGTCCGCGGGCAGGAAGAGGTCGTTCGCCGCGAAGTCCCAGCTTCCCGTGCCTCTCATCCCCGACACATGCCAGTTGTCGGTCAGTGTGACAGCCTCGCGTGGCAGGAAGGCCAGAACGATGCGCCCCTTGCCATCGCCACCCTCGCTCACCTCGCAAAGGGCGGCAAAGCGCGTGGCATGGGGGGCGCCGCTGGCAAAAGGCCACCGGCCGGAAATGCGGTACCCGTCCCCATGGGGCAGTGCCGTGCCGATCGCGGCGGTGCTGGATGCGACGAAGGCCGATGGTTTCCCGAACACCTCGACCGCGGCCTCGACCGGCAGATAGCCACCCGCGCGCGCCATGCCGCCCCCGTTGCCAACCAGCCAGCCGATCGTGCCGTCAAGCGCGGCGGCATGCTCGACCACGGTCATGAAGTCGAGCGGCGAGAGCCCGCATCCGCCCAGTTGCACGGGCAGCAACAGGCGGAAGAACCCGGCCTCGCTCAAGGCGGCGAAGGCCTCGTCCGACAGCCTGCGCTCCGCGTCCAGCCGCGCGGACTGCGCGACCAGCAGCGGGCGGATCCGTTCAAGCCTTTCGATCAGGATGGCAGCGGTCGCCGCGGAGTGTCCGTCCAGCATGATGTCCCCCTCCAGAGTGACCAAATGGTCGGCCGCGACCAGATTCGTGGCAACAGCAAAGAATTCCGGTTAAGGTGAGTTCAATTCATCTGGATATCGACCGATGCACCGCCTTCCGCCCCTGCGAGAGCTGCAGGTCTTCGAAGCCGCCGCCCGCCTTCTCAGCTTCAAGAAGGCGGCCGAGGAGCTGTCGGTCACACCCACCGCCGTCAGCCACCAGATCAGGCTGCTGGAATCCCATTGCGGTCAGCCGCTTTTTCAACGCCAGCCAAGGCCCTTGCGGCTGACCCCGGCGGGCATGCAGCTTTTGCCGGTGGTGCGCGATGCTTTCCTCGCGATCTCGGATGAACTGGCCCGCCTGACACCCGGCAGCGGGATCGGACATCTGCGGGTGACGACCACCAGCGCCTTCGCCGCGCGATGGCTGCTGCCGCGTCTGGAAAGCTGGCGCGCGGAAAGTCCGGGTGCGACGCTCGACCTCGTCGGGACCGACACGGTGCTGAACCTGCGCACCGGCGAAGTCGACGTTGCGATCCGCTACGCCCGCCAGCCCCCCACGGACGGACTCGCGGTGGAGCTCTTGCGCGATCGCTTCCACGTCGTTGCAGCGCCGTCGCTTCTGACGGAAAGCGCCGGGATGATGGAGCCGCAGGCGATCCTCGACCTGCCAAGGGTCGAGGTCGGCTGGCCCTTGAGCGACCTTGCCGCGCCGACATGGCGCCACTGGGAGACCACAGCGCGGGCGGCGGGCCACCGGATCGGCGGCATCGTCCGGCCACCCCAGCTGTATTTCCACGAAGAGCACCATGGGATCGACGCGATCCTCGCAGGACAGGGTCTTGGGCTATGCAGCGACGTGCTCGTCGCGCGCGAACTTCGCGACGGCCGGTTGCGCCGGGTCAGCGACATCGTTCTGCCCGGCTACGGCTTTCACTTCGTCTACCGGGCCGACCACCCCCGGCGCCGTGCCCTGGAAACGCTGCTGCGCTGGATGCAGAGCCAAGCCTCCGCGTGAAGCCCGTCGCTGCAGATGCACTTGGTCCCATCGCCGGTATGACCCGATTTTCCGCGTCTCTCCCCTCCCGAACGGCGGAAATGCGAGGACTGAGCGCCAGATAGACTGACAGGTCCGAAGCGACGGCTGAGATCCTAACGCGCTCCCTCTCCAGACCAAAGGGACCTCAACTGTTCACTCCATAGAGCATCGGAAAAATTCCAGCGCTCGACGGCGCATGTCACAGGATGATTTCAGAGAGGGAAAGTGGTGGCGAGGGGGGGACTCGAACCCCCGACCCTGCGATTATGAGTCGCATGCTCTAACCAACTGAGCTACCTAGCCAACGAGCGGGGAGGTACTGGACCGCGCATTTGGCGTCAAGGCGAAATCGACAGGAAAAGGCGCGGGGGCCGCAGCGCCCTGCGCCGGGGCCGGTCTCAATGCGCCACCCTTGGCCTTCCCGAGGCGGTGGCGGTCACCGTGGCCTCGATGAACATCGGATTGCCCTCCACCATCGCCTCGCGGATGTCGCGCGCGGTGGTCACGCGCAGATCCTCGGCCCCGGCCTTGCGGGCGCGGGCGCTGGCCTCGGCGACCAGGGCGGCCTCCAGGGCGGCAAGGGCGGCGTCGCGGTCGGTGAAGCTTTGCAGACCCTCGGGAAGATGCGCGGTGAAGCGCCCCTCGCCGGGGCTGGAGACGAGGCCCTGCGCCCTTTGGCTGACCTGCCCCACCACGGCGCCGATCGCATTGGCGACCCCGGCATGTTCGGGCAGGATCATCCGGCAGCCGAGCCTTTCGCCCACCGCGCCATAATAGCTCGGGGCCGAGGCGCCGAGGCCCACGACCGGCACGCCGAGCCGCAAGGACACCTCGACCACGCCGCGGTGCTGGGAAAGGCCGGCCTGGGTCAGGGGGTGGCGGGCCAGCGTCTCGGCGGGTTCGTCAAAGCCGCCGTCTTCGTCGAAGGCGGCTTCCAGCAGGCATTCCACGGTCTGCGCCGTCAACTGGTCCACGATGGCGCGGGCGAGGACGAGGCCATCCGCCGCGATCCGCTCCCCCGCGCCATTGCGGCGTTTTGCCAAGAGTTTCAGGGCTTTCTCCGAAGCCGTGGCATCCCAGGAGGCCAGGCCGCCCAAAGCGTGGCTGGCATCCGAAGGGGTGACACCCGCGATCATCACCAGACCGCGCGCCACCAGCCGCTCCATCGCCGCAACCTCCAGCCGCGAGGTCAGCGCCTGCGAGATCGGCATGGCCTGGGTCACCCGGGCCAGCACCGTCGCCTCGCGCGCCGAAAGCCCGCCGGTCTGGCCCGCCATCGGCAAGACGAAACGGCCATCGAACTCTCCCGACGTGTCCGAAGACAGCCAGCGGTCCAATGCGGCATGGACCATCGGCCCATGCTCCACCGCCAGAAGCGCCACCGGGATCAGCCGCCTTGGCCCCAGACGCAGGCCGCCGGTCAGGCCGGAGGTCACCAGATGCACCTCGCTGTCGCCGCCAAGCCCGGTGGTGCGCATCGCCACCGCCTCGACCATGGTGCGCAGGCCCCCGACGCGGGCGCCTTCCGGGTCGATCTCGGGCAGGCCGCCGCGCAGAAGCGCCACATCGGTCGTCGTCCCGCCGATGTCGCTGACCAGGGCATCCGGCACCCCGGTCAGCCAGCGCGCGCCAACGATGGAGGCGGCGGGACCGGAGAGGATCGTCTCGATCGGCCTTTCGCGCACCATCGCGGCAGAGATCAGCGCCCCGTCGCCGCGCACCACCATCAACGGGGCGGCGATGCCCACGGCAGAGAGATGCCGCTCGCAGGCCGCGACCAGCCGGTCGATCATCCCGATCAGCCGCGCGTTCAGGACCGCCGTCAGGGCGCGCTTCGGCCCGTTCAGCTTGGCCGACAACTCGTGCGAGCAGGTCACCGGCCGGCCGGAGATGCGGCGGATCAGGTCGCGGGCGGCGACCTCATGTGCCGGGTTGCGGGTGGCAAAGCGGCTGGCCACGGCAAAGCCCATCACATCGCCCGAAAGCCGGCTCACCGCCTCTTCCAGTGCCGCCATGTCGAGGGGGGCCGCCTCGCCCCCGGCATGGGAATGGCCACCGGCCAGCCGCACCACGGGATCGCCCTTCAAAGCCTCGGTCAGGCCGCCGCGTTCCAGATCATCGGCGTCAAAGCCGATGAAGATGAGCGCGACCCGCCCGCCCTGCCCTTCGACCAGCGCATTGGTGGCCAAGGTGGTCGAGAGCGAGACCATCGCGATCTGCGCCGGGGCCACCCCCGCCGCCTCCAGCGCCGCATCCACCGCCTTGCCGATGCCGATGGCTAGATCGGCCCGCGTGGTCAAGGACTTGGCCTTGCCGATCACCGCATCGGCGGTCTCGTCAAGGATCACCGCATCGGTATAGGTGCCGCCGGTATCGACGCCCAGAAGGTAGGCCATTCGCGCATTCCCGTATCAGGTCAGAGAAAAGGGTAAAGCCAATCAGGCCGGGGCACAGGCCCAAAGGCGACGCGAAAGGTCGGCGAGCGCCCTCATCGCGGCGCCGCCGCCCGGCGCAGGCGGTCGTTGATCGCCCGGCCGAGGCCGCTTTCCGGGATCGGGGCCACGGCGATCATGCGGCCCTGCGCCAGCCGGTCCGCCTCGCGCATCATGTGGAAGAGGTTGGCCGCCGCCTCGACCAGATCACCTGTGGCCGAAAGGTTGAGGTCCGCAGGCCCGGGGCCGAAGCCCAGACGCACCTCGCCCGGCCGCGGGTCTGCCGCCTCCAGCCGCACCGGCGCCTCGGGGGCGTAGTGGCTGGACAACTGGCCCGGCGCATTGGGTTTCGGGCCGTGGCCGCCCAAGGTCAAAGGCCCGGTCAAAGCCTCGATCGCCTCGACGGGCACGCCCCCGGCGCGCAGAAGCTCGACCTGATCGAAGACCCCGAGGATCGTGCTTTCCACCCCCACCGTGCAGGCGCCGCCATCAATCACCGCGGCGATGCGGCCCGAAAGCCCCTCCACCACATGGGCGGCGCGGGTGGGCGAGATGCGTCCCGAGGGGTTGGCGGAAGGCCCGGCAATCGGCCCGCCAAAGGCCCCGATCAGCGCGCGCGCCACCGGATGCGCCGGCATCCTGATCGCCACACTCGGCAGTTCGGCGGTGACATAGGGCGACAGCCCCGCCTCGGCCAGCAGGGGCAGGACCAGCGTCAGGGGGCCGGGCCAGAACCGCGCCGCCAAAGCCTCGGCCCGCGCATCGAACACCGCGAGGCTGCGCGCCATTTCCATGTCGGAGACATGGGCGATCAGCGGGTTGAAGCGCGGCCTTCCCTTGGCCTCGTAAATCCGCGCCACCGCCAGATCGGAGCGCGCGTCGCCGCCCAGCCCATAGACCGTCTCGGTCGGAAAGGCGACGAGCCGCCCCTCGGCCAGCAGGCCTGCCGCGCGCGCGATGCCCGTGGCATCGGGGGAAAGGATCTCGGTCGTCTCCATCGTGACGCAGCGTCTTTCTTGCTGGTAAGCCGGGCGGGGGTAAGCGTAAACCAGTGCTGCCATACCCCGCGCAGCCCGCCTTGTGAAGCCGAACCGGAGAAAGCGCCCATGTCCTACAAAGCCCCCCTCGCCGACTATCACCTGCTTCTCGATCTGATGGGCTTCGACCGGGTCGCCGCGACCGAACGCTTTGCCGAGGCGACGCCCGACACGGTCGACGCCATCCTGACCGAGGCGGCGCGCCTCTCCGAAACCGTGCTCGCCCCCCTGAACCGCGCGGGCGATCTGCACCCCGCAAGGCTGGAGAATGGCGTGGTGCGCACCTCGCCCGGTTTCGCGCAGGGTTTCGCCGCCCTGGCCGAGGGCGGCTGGATCGGCATGGCCGCCCCGCAGGCCCATGGCGGGATGGGCCTGCCGATCACGCTGGCCACCTGCGTGAACGAGATGACCGGCTCGGCCTGCCTCGCCCTGCAGCTGAACCCCCTTCTCACCCAAGGCCAGATCGAGGCGCTGGAACACCACGCCAGCCCCGAGATCCAGGCGCTTTACATCCCCAACCTGATCTCCGGCGCCTGGAACGGCACGATGAACCTGACCGAGGCGCAGGCGGGTTCGGATGTCGGCGCACTCCGCGCCCAGGCCGTACCGCTGGAAGATGGCACCTATGCGGTGACGGGCGAGAAGATCTTCATCTCCTGGGCCGATACCGATTTCTGCACCAACACCTGCCACCTCGTCCTCGCCCGCCTGCCCGACGGGGCGGAGGGGACGCGGGGCATCTCTCTCTTCCTCGTGCCGAAATACCTGCCCGATGCGGCGGGCAAACCCGGTGCGGCCAACAGCCTGAAGGTGGTGCGGCTGGAACACAAGATGGGCCTGCACGGCTCGCCCACCGCCGTCATGGCCTTTGAAGGGGCGAAGGGCTGGATGATCGGCGCGCCGCACAAGGGCATGGCGGCCATGTTCACCATGATGAACAACGCAAGGCTCGGCGTCGGCATGCAGGGCGTCTCCTGTGCGGAAGCCGCCTTTCAGCAGGCGCTGACCTACGCGCAGGAACGCCGGCAGGGCCGCACCGCCTCGGGTGAGGCGGGGATCATCGGCCATGCCGATGTGCGCCGGATGCTGATGGAGATGAAGGCCGAAACCTTCGCCGCCCGGGCGATCGGTCTGGCCTGCGCGGTGGCCATCGACATGGGCCGTGCTACGGGTGAGGCGGCGTGGCAGGCCCGTGCGGCCTTCCTGACGCCCCTGGCCAAGGCTTACGGCACCGACACCGGCCATCTGGTGGCGCAGCTTGGCATCCAGGTCCATGGCGGCATGGGATTCATCGAGGATACCGGCGCTGCGCAATTCGCCCGCGACGTGCGGGTGACCTCGATCTACGAAGGCACCAATGGCATTCAGGCGCTCGACCTCGTCGGCCGCAAGATGATGGATGACGGCGCCATGGCCTTCACCCTGCTGGACGAGATGGCAGCAGCGGCCAAGGACGCGCCCGCCGCACTTGCCGCGCCGCTGCTGGCGGCGATAACGGCCCTGCGCAGCGCCACCGAGGCCCTGCTGGCGCAGGACAGCCTGAACCGGGGCGGTGCGGCGGTGGCCTATCAGCGCGCCTTTGCCCAAGTGCTCGGCGCGCATTTCCACGCGCGTGCGGCGGGCCTGGACCCCGCCCGCCTGCCCCTGGCCCGCTTCGCCGTGACCCGGCTTCTGCCGCGCCACGCCGCCTGGCTGGCCGAGGCGCGCGAAGGCGCGGCTGACCTCTACGATCTGACCCCGGAGGCCCTTCTCGCGTGAGCGACCCCATCGCCTATCCCTTCCCCGAAGCCCCGGGTGAGTTTCAATCCGTCCTCGTCGCCCCCGGCATCCGCTGGATGCGGCTGCCGCTGCCGATGGCCCTGGACCATGTCAATGTCTATGCGCTGGAAGACGCGGACGGCTGGACCCTGGTCGATACCGGCCTCTCCTCGAAACGCACCAAGGCGATCTGGCAGGGGCTGATGGCGGTCACCCTTCTGGGCAAGCCGGTCACAAGGCTGATCGTGACGCATCACCACCCCGACCACATCGGCCTTGCCGGCTGGTTCCAGACCCAGGGGGTGGAGCTGATCATCTCGCGCACCGCCTGGCTTTATGCCCGGATGCTGACGCTGGACGAACAGCGCCAGCATTCGCCCGAGGGGTTGCAGTTCCAGATCCGCGCCGGCGTCGACCCCGGGGCGATGGCCACCCGCGCCCGCGAACGGCCCTTCAACTTCTGCGACGTGGTGGCGCCGATGCCGCTCGGCTTCACCCGGATCAGCGAGGGCACGATCCTGAAGGCCGGCGGGCGGCGCTGGCTGGTGCGGCTGGGCCAGGGCCATGCGCCCGACCATGCGACACTCTGGAGCCTCGATGACCCGGTGATCCTCGGCGGCGACCAGTTCCTCGCCACGATCACCCCCAATATCGGCGTCTACCCGACCGAACCCGAGGCCGACCCCCTGAGCGAATGGCTCGCCTCCTGCCGCGGCTTTCAGGCCCATGCGAAGGAGGGCGATCTGGTCCTGCCCGGCCACAAGCTGCCCTTCACTGGCTTGCCCCTGCGGCTGGAGGAGGTGATCGCCGCCCATGAAAGGGCGCTCGACCGGCTCGAAGCACATCTGGCCAGCCCCGCCACCGCGGTCGACTGCTTTGCCACGATGTTTCGCCGCAAACTTGGGCCCGAGGATTTCAGCCTCGCCCTGGCCGAGACCATGGCCCATCTGAACTGCCTGATGACCCAGGGCCGCGTCAGCCGGGACATGTCGCCCGCCGGGGCCTGGCTCTGGCGCAGCACCGGGCTGTGACGCCCGAACAGGCAGCGCCGCACCAGGGCCGCGCAGATCCGGCCACAAGGCAACGTGACCTCGTGACAGGCCCGCACTTATCGGCTAATGGCAGGGGAAAGGTCTGAGGACCATCAACGGTTTGACAGGGTGAGGACTGGGAAGATGAGCGATTACGTTCCGGGCAAGATGGACATCCGCGCGCAGGAAAAGACCTTTGCAGGCTTCATCCGCATGGTCTCCTGGGGGGCCGTGATCGCGATTCTGGTCCTGATCATCATGGCGCTGGCCGACGCCTAAGCATTTCACGGCGGGGCCGTCCGGCCCCCCTATTCTCCGCATCACAGATTTACACGGGTGACCTCATGCTGCGCCGCCTCTTTCCCCTTGTCGCGGTGGCTTTTCTGGCTGCCTGCGGGGCCGACCACAAATGGGCCAGCGATGAAGAGGTGGCCCGCGCCGTCTATGCGCCCGGCCCGCCCTCGTCCATCACGCTGATCACCTCGATCAACGGCCGCACCGGCTCGGGCGCGCATTCCGCGCTTCTGATCAACGGCAGCCAGCGCGTGCTTTACGATCCCGCCGGCACCTGGGAGGTCACCAACGGCCTCGCCCCGGAACGCAACGACCTGCATTACGGCATGACCCCCCCGGTGCTGGAGGCCTACCGCGCCTTCCAGGCCAATGGCGTCTTCTATGTGATCGAGCAGACCGTGCTGGTCAGCCAGGCCGAGGCCGATCAGGCGATTGCCGCGGCGATCGAGAAGGGCTCGATCCCGAAGGCCTATTGCTCGAACTCGATCTCGACCCTGCTGCAGGGTCTGCCGGGCTTCGAAAGCCTGAAGACCACCTTCTTCCCCAAGGCCCTGGCCAACGAATTTGCCAAGCTGCCGGGCGTGCAGCGCAGCGTGGTCGAAGGCACGATCTCGCCCGACGCAAATGTCGTGCGCGGCGTGGATTCCACCGTGGGCCTGCCGCCCCGCACGAACTGAGGCGGAACGGCGGGGTCAAAGACCAGGTCGCGGCCCCGAGGGCCGGACGGGCCTCAGGATAAGGACAGGCGCTTGCGGATCTTTGGCGTGATTCTGGCAGGAGGCGAGGCGCGTCGGATGGGATCTGACAAGGCGCTGATGCCGCTGGCTGGAAAGCCGCTGGTCCATTGGGTGGCCGAACGGTTCGCCCCCCAGGTCGAAGAGCTGGCCCTCTCGGCCAATGGCGACCCCTCCCGCTTTGCCGATCTGGGCCTGCCCGTCCTGCCCGATGACGCCGCGCCCGATGCAACGATGGCCGAACGGCGCGGCCCCCTTGCGGGCATCCTCGCGGGCCTGCGCTGGGCGGCGCCGCGCGGGGCCACGGCGCTGGTCTCTGTCCCCTGCGACGGCCCGTTCCTGCCGCCCGATCTGGTGCCGCGCCTGCTTCTGGCCGGTGAGGGCGGCCTGCCGGCGCTGGCGCAAAGCGGGGCGGATCTGCACCCAACCTATGCGCTTTGGCCCGTGGCCCTGCTGGACCCCTTGGCTGCCTTCCTCGCCTCGGGCGAGGTGCCGCGGGTCCGCGATTTCGCCCGCCGCCATCACGCCGGCATTGCAAGCTTTCCCGCCGGCAGTTTCACCAATGCCAACAGCCCCGAAGACCTCGCCCGGATCGAGGCGGCGCTGGCGGGCCGGGCGTGAGCGGGCCGGCAAGCCCGGGGCCCGAGGGAACGGGCGCGGGCGGCGAGGCGCAGCGCATCCGCTACAGCATCCACCTCGGCCTGCCCGCCGAACTGATGCCCGAGGCGGGGCGGCTTTACTGGCAGGCCTTCGGCGGCAAGCTCGGGCTGGTCATGGGGCCGGAGCGGCGGGCGCTGGACTACCTTGCGCAGGCGATGCGGCCCGACCATGCGCTTTACGCCATCTCGCAGGAGGGGCGGCTTCTGGGGCTGGCCGGGTTCAAGACGCCGCAGGGCAGCTTTGCCGCAGGTGGCGCCCGCCAGATGCGCCGCGTCTACGGCGATTTCGGCGGCTTCTGGCGCAGCCACCTCATGGCGCTGCTGTCGCATGAGATCGACGACGAGAACTTCCTGCTCGACGGGCTTTGCGTGCAGCCCGATCTGCGCAGCCTTGGCCTTGGCACCGCCCTGATGCAGGCGGTCTGCACCGAGGCGCGGGCGCGCGGCTATGCCAATGTGCGGCTGGATGTGGTCGATACCAACTGGCGGGCGCAGGCGCTCTACCGCCGCCTCGGCTTTGTCGAGACGCGGCGGCAGAGCATCGGCCTTCTGCGCCCGGTCTTCGGCTTTTCCGCCGCCATCACCATGCTGCGCGGGGTCTAACCCGCCAGCGCCCCGGCCCGCACCCACCAGCCGCCCTCTGCGGCCTGAAGCGCCGCAGCCGCAGCCGCCGCCTCGGCAGAAGTGGCGAAAAGCCCGAAACAGGTGGCGCCCGACCCCGACATCCGCGCCAGAAGGCAGCCCCGCTGCCCCGCCAGCGCCGCCACCACCGCGCCGATCACCGGGGCAAGGCCCCGTGCCGGCGGCTCCAGGTCATTGCGGCAGTGATGCAGCCAGCCGGCAAGAGCCGCGGCATCGCGCCACTCTGGTGGGGCTTCGGGCAAGGCCGGATGATCGCGCCGCTGCAGGGCGCGAAAGACCTCTGCCGTCGCAAGGCCGATCCCGGGATTGGCGAGGACCACATGCACCTCGGGCAGGGTCAGGGGCGTGATCTCCTCGCCGATCCCCGCCATCCGCGCCGGGCGACCGGAGAGGCAGACCGGCACATCGGCGCCCAGTTCCAGCACCCGCGACGGCTCCGGCAAGGGACAGCCCCACAGCGCCGAAAGCGCCTGCAGCGTCGCCGCCGCATCGGCCGAACCGCCGCCGATGCCCGAGGCGATCGGCAGATGTTTCTCCAGCGTGATCCGCGCGCCCTGCCCTGCCCCGAAGGCCGCAGCCGCCCGCAGCACCAGGTTGTCTGCCCCGTCGCTCAGCCCCGCCGCCATCGGCCCGGTCAGGCGCAGGCTTAAGCCCTCTGCCGGTTCCACCGTGATCAGGTCGCCGAAATCGGCGAAGGCCACCAGACTGTCGAGCAGATGATAGCCATCCGCCCGCCGCCCGGTGACATGCAGCGCGAGGTTGATCTTGGCCCGCGCCGGACGCGCGCAGAACCCCTCAGCCGCCATTGCCGTCCGCAGGCGCAGGCGTGGCATCGGGCGCCTTGACCGGCGCGGGGGCCACGGCCGGCGGATTGGCCTTTTCCTCGGCCAGGACCTTGTCCAGCCCGACCTCCAGCTTGCGGCGGATGCGGGCGGCGTCCTTGTCCTCGGGGTGGAAGGACAGGGCGCGGTGCCACTGGTATTCCGCCTCGCGCTTGCGGCCCGCCATCCAGTAGACATCGCCCAGATGGTCGGTCACCACCGGATCGACCGGCATCAGAAGCGAGGCCTTCTCCTGCGGCTCCACCGCTTCCTGGTAGCGGCCCATCCGGAAATAGGCCCAGGCGAGGCTGTCGATGATGAAGCCCTGATCGGGGGCGGTGGCGACCGCCTTCTGGATCATCGCCAGCGCCGCATCGAGGTTTTCGCCCCGATCGACATAGCCGTAACCCAGCTCGTTCAAGAGGCGCGGCTCGTTCGGGGCCAGCTTCAGCGCGGCCTTGTAATCGGCCTCGGCGGCGGGCCAGTTGCCTTGGGCAAATTCGCAGCTGCCGCGCCGGTACCAGAAGGGCCAGTCGGCCTGGCCCGGCTTGGCGATCAGGGCGATCGCCTGGCCATAGACCGGGATGGCGAGGTCGCAATGATCCTGCCGCCGCAGCACATCGCCGTAGGCCGACAGGACCGCGCTGTCCTTCGGGCGTTTCTCGGCCAGGGCCTTGAGCAGGGCCGCCGCCTCATCGACCCGCCCGGCCGAGAGCGAGGCGCTGGCCTGACCCACGACTGCCGTCGGATAGGCGGCATCGGTCTCGGGCACTTCGGCATAGGCGGCCACGGCCAGATCGTATTGCCGCAGCTTTTCGAAGATCCGCGCCGTCATCAGCTGGGCATCGGCATGGTCGGGCCTGAGCGCGGTGGCGACGCGGGTATTGAGAAGGGTGAAAGTGTCATCCGCCTGATCGGCGAGGGCCGTCGCCAGCGTGAAGAAGGCCTCGGCCAGCCCCTCCTGCGGGGTGCGCGCCACGTCGAAGGGCAGCGGCGCCCCGGCGGACAGCTTCATCCGCAGATCGGCCAGACCATCGTCCAGCACCGGGCCATAGACCTTGTCGATCAGCGCCACCGCATCGGGGCCGCGCTCCAAGGCACTCAGGATCTCGACATGGGCGAGGATGCCGCGCCGCAGCCCGTTGACCGCCTGGGCCCGCGGATCGTCGAGCAGCTTTTCCGCCCCCTCGTAATCGCCGGTCTGCGCCAGGGCCAGGGCCTTGTGGTAGAGCCCGAAAGCCTCCATCCCCGGGGTGGCGATGATCTTGTCGAAACTGGTCAGCGCCTCGGACATCTTGCCGGTGCCGACCTCGGCCCAGGCCTTGACGAGGCCGTCCATCAGCTGGCCGATGGTCATGCCCTTGGCCTGATCCTGCAGGACCTCGGCGAAATCGCCCTTCTGGGCGGCGGCGGTCAAAAGGATCATCGCCGCCGTCTGGCTTTTGGCCCCGGTCGCCTGCAGCGCGGCGGCGGTCTTGGCCGCCCCCTCCAGATCGCCAAGCGCCATCAGCGAGGTGACCTGCCCTTCGAGGATCGCGGCATTCTGCGGGTCGTTCTGCAGGGCGCGGGCGAACCACTCCGCCGCTGCCTTGAAATCGTGCATCGTGGCGGCCTGCCGTGCGGCGAGATAGGCCCCGGCCCCATCGGGAAGCTCCTGCGCCGCAGCCTTGGCCGAATCAGCCGCCGGCGCGGGGGTCTCTTTCGCGGTGGTCCCGGCGACAATCGGGCCACTGACCAGCCCCATGGCAAGGATCAGGGCAAGGCTCAGGGTCGGACGCGGCATATGGGGCTCCTCCAGCGATGGACTACAAGCTAGTGGGCTGCGGCCCGAAGGGCAATGCGGCCCGGCGCAATTCACGCCGGGCCGCACACGCACGTTTCGGTGAAGCGGTCGCGCGCCCGGCTCACATGTTGGGATAGTTCGGCCCGCCGCCGCCCTGCGGCGTGGTCCAGGTGATGTTCTGGCTCGGGTCCTTGATGTCGCAGGTCTTGCAATGGACGCAGTTCTGGAAGTTGATCTGGAAGCGCGGGTCCTTGCCGGCTTCCGAGATCACCTCGTAAACCCCCGCCGGGCAATAGCGCTGCGCCGGCTCGTCATATTCCGGCAGGTTGACCTTGATCGGGATCGAGGGGTCGCGCAGCTTCAGATGCGCCGGCTGGTCCGGGTCGTGGTTGGTGGCCGAGAAGGAGATATTGGTCAGCCGGTCGAAGGACAGCACGCCATCGGGCTTGGGATAGTCGATCGGCTTGAACTTGATCGCCTTGCCGGTCGCCGCCGCATCGGTCTTGCGATGCCGCAGGGTGCCGAAGGCGGTCAGGCCGAAGGTGTTCAGCCACATGTCCAGCCCGCCGCCCAGAAGCGAGGCCACCAGCCCGTAATTCGACCACAGGGGCTTGACGTTGCGGACCTTCTTCAGGTCCGCCCCGATCGCGCCGCCGCGCACCTCGGTCTCATAGGCCGCAAGCTCATCCCCCCGGCGCCCGGCCTTGATGGCATCGTAAGCCGCCTCTGCCGCCGCCTTGCCCGAGAGCATCGCATTGTGGTTGCCCTTGATCCGCGGCACGTTGACCAGACCCGCGGTGCAGCCCAGAAGCGCCACGCCCGGCGCCACCATCTTCGGGATCGACTGCCAGCCGCCTTCGGAGATGGCGCGGGCGCCATAAGCCACCCGCTTGCCGCCCTTCAGAAGCTCGGCCACCATCGGGTGATGCTTGAAGCGCTGGAACTCCATATAGGGGTAAAGATAGGGGTTCTCGTAGTTGAGGTGGACGACGAAGCCGACATAGACCTGATTGTTTTCAAGGTGATAGATGAAGCTGCCGCCGCCCGCGTTCTTGCCCAAGGGCCAGCCCATCGTATGGGTGACGCGGCCTTCGTGGTGCTTCTTGGGATCGATCTCCCAGATTTCCTTCATGCCAAGGCCGAACTTCTGCGGGCTCTTGCCCTTCGACAGGTCATATTTCGCAATGACCTCCTTGGCGAGCGAACCGCGCACGCCCTCCGACAGGAAGACGTATTTGCCCGCCAGAACCATGCCCGGTTCATAAGACGGCCCCGGCGTGCCGTCGGCGTTCTTTCCGAACTCGCCCGCCACCACACCGCGCACTTCGCCGTTTGCGCCGTAGACCAGCTCGGAACAGGACATGCCCGGGAAGATCTCGACGCCCAGCCCCTCGGCCACCGTCGCCATCCAGCGGCAGACATTGGCCATCGAGACGATGTAATTGCCGTGGTTGTTCATCAGCGGCGGCATCGGCCAGTTCGGAATCCGCATATGGCCCGCCGGCCCGAGGATGAAGAAATTGTCCTCCTTCACCTCGGTCTTGATCGGTGCGCCCATCGTGCGCCACTCCGGCAAGAGGGCGTTCAGGCCCGCCGGGTCCAAGACCGCGCCCGACAGGATATGCGCGCCGACTTCCGAGCCCTTCTCCAGCACCACCACCGACAGATCGGGGTCCAGCTGCTTCAGGCGGATCGCCGCCGACAGGCCAGAGGGGCCTGCGCCCACGATGACCACGTCATATTCCATCTCTTCGCGCACGATGTCCTGTGCCATGATCATCTCCTGCAAAAGCGTCAAAGTGTCCTTGCCCGAAGGCGTTCCACCCGTCAACGCCGCAGCGCAACGAATGCCTGAAACCTTGCAGCGCAGCCGCAAGATTCTGTCCCCTGTGCGACAATGCCCCGCTTATTCGCGGCCAGCCCCCTTGCAATCTGGGCGAGATCGGGCTTTCTAGACAGCTTATGCAAGGTCATGGTCCGGGAAAAGGGCCGTGACCTTGTTCTTTGAATGAGTGGGCCGATGGAAAAAATTCCGATGACGCGCGCAGGGTTCACCCTGCTGGACGACGAGCTGAAGCAACTGAAGTCGGTGGAACGCCCCGCCGTGATCCGCGCCATCGCGGAGGCGCGCGAACATGGCGACCTGTCGGAAAACGCCGAATACCACGCCGCGCGCGAGAAGCAGAGCTTCATCGAGGGCCGGGTCAAGGAGCTTGAGGCCGTGCTGAGCCGGGCCGAGGTCATAGATCCGTCGAAATTCTCCGGTTCGGTCAAGTTCGGCGCCACGGTCATCGTCTCGGACGACGATTCGGGCGAGGAGAAGACCTTCCAGATCGTCGGCGAGGTCGAGGCCGATCTGGAACGCGGCCTTCTGAACATCCGCTCGCCGCTGGCGCGGGCGCTGATCGGCAAGGACGAAGGCGATTCCGTCGAGGTCAAGACCCCCGGCGGCCAGAAGAGCTATGAAATCGTGAGCGTCCGCTTCGTCTGAGCGGACGATACGGGGCAAGAATGCCGAATACTGCACCAGAGATTCCCGACCTGACGCGCCTGCCCCTGGGTGCGGCGCGGCCTGATGCCCTCGATTGGGCTGGCGGGGCCTTCAGCCTGTTCTGGCTCTTGGCGGTCGGGATCTATGTCTGGTCCGGCCTCAGCGGCGCGGGCTTCGTCGGCATCCTGATGACGCTTCTGGTGGTGATGCTGCCGCTTGGCCTCTGCTGGTTCGCGGTGGGCTCCCTGCGGGCGATCCGCGCCCTGCGGGCCGAGGCCGCGCGCCTGCAATCGGCGGCCGACCAGATGCGCGTCTCCTATGCCGCGACCCAGCAGCAGATCGCCGTCGCCCGCACCACGCCGCGCCCCGAAGAGGCGCCCGACCGGCAAGGCAGCGCCGGCGCCTTCGCCTCGCGCCGCAACAGCGCCCTGACCCAGGCCTCGGCCGACCGGCGCAGTGTGATGGCCGCCCCCCGCCCCGCCGCCCCGGGCGAGGAGCAGCCCGGCCTCGCCCTCGGCACGCCCCTGGAGGTGGAGGCCGCGCCGCTGACCATGGCCGATTTCCTGCGCGCCCTGCATTTCCCGGAAAGCCCCGACGATACCGAAGGCTTCCGCGCCCTGCGCATGGCCCTGGCCGACCGCACCACGGCCAAGCTGATCCGCGCCGCGCAGGATGTGCTGACCCTCCTCGCGCAAGAGGGCATCTACATGGACGACCTCGCCCCCGACCGCGCCCGCCCTGAGCTTTGGCGCCAATTCGCCGCCGGCGAGCGTGGCCGTACCATCGCAGGCCTCGGCGGGGTGCGCGACCGCTCCTGCCTCGCCCTCACCGCGGCGAGGATGCGCGAGGACACGGTTTTCCGCGACGCCGCCCACCACTTCCTGCGCAGCTTCGACAAGGCCCTCGCCGCGATCGAGGCCCGGGCCAGCGACATGGAACTGAGCATGCTCTCCGACACCCGCACGGCGCGGGCCTTCATGCTGTTCGGGCGGGTGACCGGGACTTTTGACTGAGGCCTTGGCCTGCGGCATCGGCCGCCGGGGGTTTCACACCCCCGGACCCCCGTGGAGTACTTGCACAGAGGGCAAAGGGGGCGCGGTTTTTCTATTTTATCCGGCTGACCACATAATCGGCGAGGTCTGACAGGACCCCGCGCAGCGGATGGTCGGGCAGCGTGGTCAGCGCGGCGCGGGCCTTGGCGGCCCAGTCCAGCGCCTCGGCGCGGGCGGCGTCGAGCGCGCCGCTTTGGGCCAGCAGCGTCAGGGCATGGTCAAGGTCGCCGTCGCGCTGGTCGCCCTTCTCGATCACCCGGGTCCAGAAGGCGCGCTCTTCGGCGTTGGCCTTGGCCACGGCCTTGATCACCGGCAGCGTCACCTTGCGCTCGCGGAAATCGTCGCCGGTGTTCTTGCCGATCTGTGCCGAGGAGCCGCCGTAATCCAGCATGTCATCGGCGATCTGGAAGGCGATGCCGAGCGCGTCGCCATAGTCGAACAGCGCCTTGACGTGATCCTCCGGCGCGCCGGCGATCACGCCGCCAACCTCGGTCGCCGCGGCAAAAAGCGCGGCGGTCTTGCCGCGCACCACCTGCAGATAGATGCTCTCGTCGGTCGCAAGGTCCTGCGCTGCGGTCAGCTGCAAGACCTCACCCTCGGCAATCGTGGCCGAGGCATTGGCGAGGATGTCCATCACCCGGAAGGTGCCGGTTTCCACCATCAGCTGAAAGCTGCGGGCGAAAAGGTAATCACCGACCAGAACCGAGGATTTGTTGTCCCACAAGAGGTTCGCCGTCGGCCGCCCGCGCCGTTGCGTGCTTTCATCCACCACATCGTCATGCAGAAGCGTGGCGGTGTGGATGAACTCCACCGTGGCGGCCAGCTTGATGTGGTTGTCGCCCTCATAGCCGCAGATCCGGGCGGCGGCGAGGGTCAGCATCGGGCGCAGCCGCTTGCCGCCGGCCTCGACCAGATGGGCAGTGACCTCAGGGATGCGGGGCGCGTGACGCGAGGCCATCCGGTCGCGGATCAGAAGGTTGACCGCCGCCATATCGGCGGCCAAAGCCTCGGCCAGCGCATCCTGCGGCTTCAGATCGACACCCTTGTTCATCGCGTTCATCGCTTTCCCTATCATCTCGACACGGGCCCCGGCACACCGTAAATCTGGCCCATGCGCCTGCTTTTACGCACCAATGACCCGACCCTGATCGCCTTTGCCCAAGCCCTGCTTGCGGGCGAGGGTATAACGGCCTTTGAAATGGACGTCCACATGAGCATCCTGGAAGGCTCGGGCTTTCTGCTGCCGCGCCGCTTGATGGTGGCGGACCGCGATCACTTTGTGGCGCGCAGCGTCTTGCGCGACAACGATTTTCCCGCCGACAGCCTGCCCGCATGACGCTTGATCTGACGCATGACGCCTTCCTCTGCGGGCGCCTGCACCTCTGGCAGCCGCGGAAGGGTTACCGGGCCGCCACCGATGCCGTCCTTCTGGCCGCCGCCTGCCCTGCCGTGGCGGGGCAGCGGGTGCTGGACCTTGGCTGCGGCGTGGGCGCGGCCTCGCTGTGCCTCGCCGCCCGCGTGCCCGGCCTGCAGCACTGGGGGCTGGAACTGCAGGAAGATTACGCCGCCCTCGCCCGCCGCAACGCCGCCGAGAACGGCGTGGCTCTGGAGGTGGTGACCGGCGATCTGACCGCCATGCCCGCCGCGCTGAAGCTTGGCTTCGACCATGTCATCGCCAACCCGCCCTGGTATCCACGCGGCGGCTCGCCCTCGCCAGTCGCCGGGCGCGACACGGCCTTGCGTGCGGAACTTCCCCTGGGGGAATGGGTGACCGCGGCGGCGCGGCGGCTGGAGCCGGGCGGCTGGCTGACCATGATCCTCGGCGCCGATGGCCTGCCCGAGGTTCTGGGCGCCTTGGGCACCAGGATGGGCTCGGCCGCCGTCCTGCCCTTGGCCGCGCGCGAGGGGCGGCCGGCGCTGCGGGTGATTCTGCGGGCGAAGAAGGGCGGACGGGCGGCTTTCCGGCTGCTCGCCCCCCTCGTCATCCACCACGGCCCCGCCCATGACGGCGACCGCGAGAATTACACGCATAGGGCGAATGACATTCTGCGCAATGGGGCGGCGGTTTCCGCCGAGTTTAACTGATTTATCGGCAAGGAAGCCCCGCCTCACGTGAAGATTTCGTGACAGACTCGAAAAATCGTGCTGCACTGGGATTCTTAGAAACAGACATAGGAGGTTCCCCATGAGCGTTGCTTCACATGTGACTGAGCTGAAGCGCAAACACGAACACCTCTCGATCGCGGTCGAAGCGGCCCAGCGCCGTCCCGCGGTGAACGATCTGGAAATCGCCGAATTGAAGAAGCAGAAGCTGAAGCTGAAGGAGGAAATCAGCCGGCTGACGCAGTAACCTCCTTACCGCCGGCGCGGGCAGCGAGGGCTGCCCCGCCGGTTATCGCCAGGGCCGAAAGGCCCAGAACCGGGCTGAGGGCCGCATGGCCCGTAGCGACAAGAACCAGCGTGGACAGAAGCGGTGCTGCGTAAGACAGCGTGCCAAGCATCTGAATATCCCCGCGTTTCATCCCGACATCCCAGGTGAAGAAGGCCAGCCCGACCGGGCCGAGGCCCAGCGCCGCGATCGAAAGCCAGCCCGCGGTGGCAGCGGGCCAGACCGTCTCTTCCAGCGCCAGATGGGTGACCGCCGACAAGAGCGCCGTCATCAGGCAGAACACCGTCACCGCCTCGGTCGGAACCTCGCCCATCAGCCGCGACAGGACCGAATAGCCCGCCCAGGTCAGCGCGCAGAGGAAGGCCAGGCCAAAGCCCAGCGCCGCCCCCGGCCCCATGCCCTGCCCGCCCGCCAGCACGATCCCCGCCGCCCCGGCAAAGGCCAGACCCGCCCCCGCCAGATGCAGGGGACGCAGCCTTTCGCCGGGCAGCAGGCCCGAGCAGATCACGATGAACAAGGGCCAGAGATAGGCGATCAACCCGGTCTGCGCATAGGGCGCGATCCGGAAGGCCGAGAAATACAAGAGGTGGTAGCCAAACAACCCTAGCGTGCCAAAGGCATAGACTTTCCAGCTGACCTGGCGCAGCACGCCGAAGCCGCGCCCGAAACCCATCCAGAGCAGGCCGATCGCCCCGCCCAGCGCAAAGCAGATCGCGTTCAGCTGCAAGGGCGGCACCGGCGCCGTGCCGATGGTCAGGAAGGCCAGCAGCGCCCACATCAGCACCGCCGTGAACCCGATCAGCGTGGCACTGCCGCGCGTCATGCCTTGGCCCCGGCAAACAGCCCCAGCCGCGCCTTCAGGGCCGCCTCAGCCTCCTCCAGCTTTGCCTTGCGGGCGGGCGAGAGAAAGCCCTCGTCGATGGTGCGCTGATAAAGCGTGTGCAGCGGGTTGGTGTTGATCTCGGTCACCACCGGGCCGCGCGGCGTGATCGCCACATCCCAGCCCAGCAGCCCATGGCCGGGGAAGCCCCGGTGCCCCTCGACACAGGTCGCCACCACCCGCGCCCAATCCGGCAGGCCGAAGCCCACGAGGTCCGCCTCGGGATCGACGAGGGATTTGGTCACCTGATGCCCGGTCAGATGGTCGCCATATTGCGCGCGGCGGATGACGCCGGTGGCAGGGTCGACCTCGGCCAGGATATTGGTGCCCGACACCACGCCATCGGTCATCGCCCCCAAGGCCGGGATCCGCCACAGGACATAGAAGGGCGCCGGCCCCTCCTTCAGCCAGAGCGTCACAAAGCGCAGCGCGGCCAGCGCCGGCCCGGCGCGGCGCGCCATCTCGGGCGTGTTATGCAACAGCTCCTGGATGATCCAGCCGCGCGGGAAGGCTGCGGCGATCTCGCGCGCAAGCTTGCCGGCATCGACCGCGCGGCCATCGCCCAGCACCACGCTGCCCGGCGCCTGCCCCAAAGCCATCACCGAAATCGCCCCCAGGGCGCGCGATCCGTTCACCGGCTTGCCGAAGAAAGGCAGATGCGCCGGCGTCAGGAGATAGTCGGTCAGCGCCTCCACCGTCGTCAGGCGCGGCAGGCCCGGCCCGTAGGACACAAGCGGGCTGTAGATCGCCCGCGCCTCGGGCGTCGGAAGGCCCATGCCCTGCAGCACGAAGGCGGTGAACTGCTTGTCCACCGTCAGCAAAGCCATGCGGTCGGCGTCCGAACTGGTCAGCCGCTCGTTCACCCCGCTGACCCCGGCCAGCGAGACATAGGTGGCCTTCGCCTCCGGCGTCAGCTCCTTGCGCCACAGCCCATAGCCCAGATATTCCAGCGGCAGCATCTTGGTCTTGCCGCGCGCCGCCCGCATGATCTCGATCCCGAGCCCCATCGAGCCGCGCCCGGATTTCTGGCACGCGATGCGCAGCTTGGCCGGGTCAAGGTCAAGCCCCTCGTTCACCGCCGTCGCGAGGATGGGAGTGTCACCTGCTGCCGTCATGATACCTGCCCGTTTTATCTGGTTGTTTCGCACGTTATCCGCGCAAAACCCGCATCGCGCAACGATGATCCGCAAGGGGCGTCAGATGCAAAACGCCCGCAACCGAAGCTGCGGGCGTTGAAAGCTGCGCGGTGCTACGGCTCAGACGAAGAACTGCCCGCCATTGGCCGAGATGGTCGAGCCGGTGATGAAGCCCGCGTCATCCGAGGCGAGGAAGACCACGATCCGCGCGATCTCTTCCGGCTCGCCCAGACGGCCGACCGGGATCTGCGGGATGATCCGCTCTTTCAGCACCTTCTCGTCGATCGCCTTCACCATGTCGGTGCCGATATAACCGGGGCAGATCGCATTGACCGTGATCCCGGCCCGCGCGCCTTCCTGCGCCAAGGCCTTGGTGAAGCCAAGGTCGCCCGACTTCGCGGCCGAGTAGTTGACCTGACCCGCCTGCCCCTTCTGCCCGTTGATCGACGAGATGTTGATCACCCGGCCGAACTTGCGGTCGCGCATCCCGTTCCAGACCGGATGGGTCATGTTGAACAGGCCCGAAAGGTTGGTGTCGATCACCTCTTTCCAGGACTGCGGCGTCATCTTGTGGAACATCGCGTCCCGGGTGATCCCGGCATTGTTGACCAGAACCGCGATGGGGCCCAATTCGGCCTCGACCTGCGCGATCCCGGCGCTGCAGGCGTCGTAATCGGCCACCGACCATTTATAGGTCTTGATGCCGGTCTGGGCGGTAAAGGCTGCTGCGGCCTCATCATTTCCGGCATAGTTCGCCGCAACCGTATAGCCGGCCGCCTGCAACGCCATCGAGATCGCCGCGCCGATCCCGCGCGAGCCCCCCGTCACCAAAGCCACTTTCGACATTCCGTCCTCCCTAGACTTTCCTTAGAGACCTGTTAGCGAAAATAGAAGTGCCGCGCAAGATTATTGCGCGGCACCATGCTCATGCGGCAATTTTACGCAAGCGCAGCAATCAGGCACGCTCGATGCACATGGCGACACCCATGCCACCGCCGATGCACAGCGTGGCGAGGCCCTTCTTGGCGTCGCGGCGGCCCATCTCGTGGATCAGGGTGTTGAGGATGCGCGCGCCCGAAGCGCCGATCGGGTGGCCGATCGCGATCGCCCCGCCGTTGACGTTCACGATCGCCGGGTCCCAGCCCATGTCCTTGTTGACCGCGCAGGCCTGGGCGGCAAAGGCCTCGTTCGCCTCGACCAGGTCGAGGTCGGCGGCATTCCAGCCCGCCTTGGTCAGCGCCTTGCGGCTGGCATAGATCGGCCCGACGCCCATGATCGAGGGGTCAAGCCCGGCGGTCGCATAGGAGGCGATCCGCGCCAGAACCTTCAGCCCGCGCTTGGCCGCCTCTTCTTCCGACATCAGCAGGACGGCAGCTGCGCCGTCGTTCAGGCCCGAGGCATTGGCGGCGGTGACCGTGCCGTCCTTGGTGAAGGCCGGGCGCAGCTTCTGCATCGATTCCAGCGTGGCGCCGTGGCGGATGTATTCGTCCGAATCCACCGTCACATCGCCCTTGCGGGTCTTGATGACGAAGGGGATGATCTCATCCTTGAACTTGCCGGCCTTCTGGGCGGCCTCGGCCTTGTTCTGGCTGGCCAGCGCGAAAAGGTCCTGCATCTCGCGGCTGATCTGCCACTGGTTGGCCACGTTTTCCGCCGTCTGGCCCATGTGATAGCCGTTGAAAGCGTCCCAGAGCCCGTCCTTGATCATGCTGTCGACAAAGGCGATGTCGCCCATCTTGGTGCCGGCGCGCATATGGGCGACATGGGGGCTCAGGCTCATGCTTTCCTGACCGCCGGCCACCACGACATCGGCATCGCCGAGCTGCACATGCATCGCCCCCAGCGCCACCGCCCGCAGACCCGAACCGCAGACCTGGTTGAGGCTCCAGGCGCTGGCTTCCTTGGCCAGACCGGCCTTGATCGCGGCCTGACGGGCCGGGTTCTGGCCCTGACCCGCGGTCAGCACCTGACCGAGGATGGTCTCGCTGACCTCGGCCTTGTCGATGCCGGCGCGGGCGACAACGGCCTCGATCACGGCAGCGCCCAGGTCATGCGCCGGCGTCGCGGCAAAAGCGCCGTTGAAGCTGCCCACAGCGGTCCGCGCCGCCGAAACGATCACGACATTGGTCATTTTCCTCGCCCTTTCAGATGCCCTCACGGCGCAGAACACCCGCACCGCTCTTGGGTTTGGCCTAGACGGGAAAGGTCGAAAAAGCAACTTCGGAAGCGCGCTCACGCCCGATCAAATTGCCGCAGCCCCGGTTCTGTCGCCTGCCGATGGTGCAAAATGCGGCCGCCGCGGGCACAGCGCCAGGCCGCCCGCCCGGGCCGTCCTCCTGGCCCCGGCCCGCTCAGGCCGAGCGTGCCTGCGCCGCCTGTGGCGCCCAGGGCGGCTGCACGGTCGGCGCGCCGAAAAGATAGCCCTGCAGGCAATCCACCCCCAATTTGCGCAGGCAATCCGCCTCTTCCCGGCTTTCCACGCTTTCGGCCACGGTGAACATGTCGAAGTTCTTGCCGATGCCCAGCAGCGCCTTGACCAGCGACAGGTTGTCGGGATTGCGCTGGATCTTGCGGATGAACTGGCCGTCGATCTTCAGGATGTCGAAGGAGAAATCGCGGAAATGCCGGATCGCCAGCGGACCCGCGCCGAAATCATCCATCGCGAAGGCCACGCCATGGCGCTGCATCTCGTCCATGAAGGCGATGACCAGTTCCGGCACCATCATGGCCGAGTTTTCGGTGATCTCCAGAATCAGACGTTCACCAACGGTCGGACCGCCTTCCAGCCCGGCATTGAGGATGCGCATCCAGTGCGGATAGCCGATCGAGCGCGCCGACATGTTGATCGACAGCCGCAGTTCGGGATGCTGGACCAGCGCCTTCAGCCCCATCTCCAGCGCGGCACAGTCGATCTCGCGCCCCAACTCGTGCCCCTCGATCGCCGCGATGAAATCGCCGGCGGGAATGACCCTTCCATTGGCCTCCATCACCCGGATCAGGCCTTCGTGGAAGGCCACCCGCTTGGGGTCGCGCGCCAGCACCACGGGCTGATAGGCCAGCGCAAGCCGCCGCGCGCGGATCGCCTCCTGCACCAGGTGCATCGTATCCTGATCGGCCTGCGAAATCGCCACGCCCAGCGGGCTGGCGAGGCCGACCCGCGCCTCGATCCTTGGTTTGCCATAATCCGGCTGCATCACAATTCCCCTGACCCCAAATCCGGCGGGGATGCCGCCCCACCGGTGACAAATCTGCCCGCAAAGGGTAAAGCCCGGGTGAACTTTGGCATTTGCGCCAAATGCGACGTTCTTGGAGGCCGAGATGACCGAACGCTGTCCCTGGTGCGGCACCGACCCGCTCTACTGCGCCTATCACGACGAGGAATGGGGCGTGCCGGAATGGGACGCGCGGGCTTTGTGGGAAAAGCTGATCCTCGACGGGTTCCAGGCCGGTCTCAGCTGGATCACGATCCTGAAAAAGCGCGACAATTTCCGCGAAGCCTTCGCCGGCTTCAACCCCGAGGCCATCGCAAGCTGGGGCGAGCCTCAGGTGCTCGCCACCCTGGCCAATCCCGGCATCATCCGCCACCGCGGCAAGATCGAGGCCACGGTGAAGAACGCCCGCGCCTTTCTCGCCCTGCAGGAGAAGGGCGATTTCTCCGCCCTGCTCTGGAATTACGTCGATGGCACCCCGCGGCAGAACCGCCCCGCCACCGGCCGCGACATCCCGGCCGAGACGGCAGAATCGCAGGCCATGTCGAAGATGCTGAAGAAGGCCGGTTTCACCTTCGTCGGCCCGACCATCGTCTATGCCTTCATGCAGGCCTGCGGTCTGGTCAATGACCACCTCGTCACCTGCGAGGCCCAGGCCCGCGTCGCAGCCCTTGCCAGCCGGCCCGCCCAGGGCTAGCCTTGGGCATGGGTCCGCAGTTCACCCAGGCGTCACCGGTCCGACAGGACAGCTAAACCTGCCCGCAAGGCCAAGGCTCCCCTCCCCTGGCCCGCCCGCCAAGCCGGTGACCCGCGAGACGACAGGGCCTGACCCCGAGGATGCCATGACCCGCACCACCATTGCCCTGCCCATCGCAGACCTGTCGGGCTTTGCCCGCCACCTTGCCGCAGAACTGCCTGAACCGCCCGGCCATCTGAGCCTGCTGAACATGCTCTCCCGCGCCTCGGGCTTTCGCAATTTCCAGCATCTGCGCGCAAGCCAGAAGGCCGGCGACAGCCTCGCCCGACCGGCCGGCCCACCGCCCGACCTGACCCGCGTCCAGGCCGCGCTGCGCCACTTTGACGCCTCCGGCCAGATGACCAGCTGGCCCGCCCGCACCGCCATCCAGCACCTCTGCCTCTGGGCCCTCTGGTCCCGCCTCCCGCGCGAGACGATGACCGAAGGTCAGATCAGCCAGAACCTGACCCGGATGCACCGCTTCGGCGATCCCGCGATCCTGCGCCGCACCCTTTGCGAACTTCACCTCGTCTCGCGCAGCCTCGGCAGCACGGAATACCTTCGGATCGAACGCCCCCCGACCCCCGAGGCCCGCGCCCTGATCCGGTCCCTGCACCCCCGCCTCACCCCCTGACCCTTTCACACTGGCTGAAATATCCCGCAGGGGTTCCAAGGGGAGGTCGCACCTCCCCTTGGGCAGGGG